>JAPUDU010000032.1 GCA_027492935.1 Fimbriimonadaceae bacterium | reverse complement strand
CCCGGGCTCGCCAAAACCTTAAAATCGCTTAGCTCAGATGCCGGGCAAACCTTTAAAAGGTGCTCTACAAAATCCGCATAACAATCCTTCTGAATGATTGATCCCCCACCGGCCCCGTTCTCATGCTTGCCATCCAAGAACTCCTGTGTTAAACGCTCAATATCATCAAGCCCCGTATCCCCGCTAATTGGCCGACTTTCCTGTCGCACCATTTTCATCCCATTGTATTGCGGCGGGTTATGACTCGCGGTAATCATCACGCCGCCATCATAACCATAGTGCGCCGTCGCAAAGTACACCATTTCGGTACCAATCATGCCCAAATCAATAACGTCACACCCTTCTTCATTAAGTCCTTTCGCTAAAGCTTCCCCAAGCTCCGGCCCGCTTAAACGGATGTCGTAACCAACACAAACGGTCTTAGCTCCTGTGTACCGCCCATAAGCGCGACCGATCGCATAAGCCACATCCGGATTCAATTCGTCCGGTACAACCCCGCGCACATCGTACGCCTTAAAGCAAGCCAAGTATTGCCCCATAATCGTTCCCGAGAGTACCCTCACCCCCTCCTAAACTTCTTGTCATCCCAAACGAGATTAACGGGCCGTGTCTTATCTAAACAAACAACTTTCGCGACTAACTTCAACGCTACACTAACCCCATGGCCCTCCGCCACAATCTGTACCCAGACGACCAATCTCACCAACCTAATCTCTATCTCATCCATGGCGGCCCTGGAGCTCAAGGCACTCTCCATGGACTCTCAGCATCAATCCCTCAGCACCTTCAACCTCGCGAAATACTTCAATCGTACGCCTCTCAAAAGCCCTTGTCCGTACAAGTCCATATCGACGACATGGTCCAAATCATCACCGAGCCCGCCAATATCCTCGGTCACAGCTGGGGTGCAATGCTCACCCTTTCCTTCGCCAGCCAACATCCGGAAAAATGCCGTCAAATCATCCTCGTCGGCTGCGGAACCTATTCCTCAATATCCCGCAAAGAATACGAACGCCGTATCGCTCTCCGCACAGATATCGAAAAGAAAAACTGGTTCAAAGAAGCAATCCACAACGCCAAAAATGAAGCAGAACGCGATCAAGCCTTTAAAGCCTACGGTGACTACGCCACCTCAATCCAAGCCTTCGATCCCATTCCGGACCCTTATCCCGACCCAAGCCCCAAATACGACCGAGAAGGCCACGCTCAAACCTGGGTCGACGCCATGCGCCTTCAGGAAGAAAGGGTCGAACCTGCCCGATTCAAAGCCATCAAATGCCCCGTCACCCTCATCCAAGGCAAACAAGACCCCCACCCCGGTGACCTCATATACAACGACCTCAAACCCCACATCCCCAAGCTCAATTACATCGAACTCGATCAATGCGGTCACGAACCCTGGCTCGAAAGCCACGCCCGCATCCCCTTCCTAAATCTTATCACGCAACTTTGTTCAAGTTAGCTTGGAGCACCTCCCATCCCAGTTGGAACGGAAAATCAAAGTAATGAACGGGCAGAGCCTCGGTTTCCGCAGTAAACTCTAGCTATGCCTGCAACTCTTATCGGCGCCCACATGCCCACCGGAAAAGGACTCCCCGATGCCGTCCGTCGTGGAAAAGCCATCGGTTGCACAGCCATTCAAGTCTTCACATCCTCCCCCCAGCAATGGCACAGCAAGCCGATTGACCCCGCAACGCCCGGAAAACTTAAAGCTGCCATCGAAGAGTGCGGAATCGACCCCCAAGCCATCGTCAGTCACGATAGTTACCTGATTAATCTTTGCGCCCCCGAACCCGAAAAAGCCGCTCAATCCCGAGAAGCTCTCACCCGCGAACTCAACCGCTGCGCCACTCTCGGAATTCCTTTCGTTGTCAGCCACATGGGTGCTCACATGAAGCAAGGGGAGGATATCGGCCTCGAAACAGTCGCCAAGCAAGCCAAAGAACTCCTTCAAGAAGTACCAGAAGGCGTCACACTTCTAATGGAAACAACTGCTGGACAAGGCTCATCTCTCAACTACAAATTCGAGCATCTTGCCAAGATTCTCGAGCTCACCGGCAGCCCCAAAAACCTCGCAATCTGTCTCGACACCTGTCACATCTTTGCCGCCGGATACGATATCCGCACCAAAGAAACCTACGAAGCCACATTTGCCGAATTTGACCGCCTCATCGGTTGCGATAAGATAAAAATCATCCACTGCAACGATAGCAAAAAAGCCCTCGGCACCCGCGTTGACCGACACAACCACCTGGGTGAAGGCGAAATCGGAGAAACTGCTTTCCGTTGCCTTGTTCACGACCCCCGCTTTGAGAAAACCCCGATCGTCGTCGAAACTCCCGAAGCCGACACAATGCACGCTGTCAACGTCCAAAAACTATGGGATTGGACAAAAGCATCTAAGCCGTGAGTTTTTGACACCAGAAAGATTCAAAGTTAAGAACCTTCCAACTCTGCGTAATCCGGGCATCATTATCGCTGGCAAAACGTTGCGACGTAAACTGGCGGTAAACCCGAAGCACCTGGAACTAGCCTTTTCCAAACAATGCGTCTTCACAATTCTTATGGTTAAACATTTTCAGGTGATCATGCTCAATCCCTGCCGCTTCAACCAGTCGCCAATTAAATCTCCACCCACGCGCCTTGGCTAACTTTTGACCAAATTCAAACGACGCCTTATTTCTCTGATAGCGCCCACCGCCCTGCTTCATGGCCTCTTCGCTATCGTCAAAATACTCGTCCGGTTTGTTATCCGCTGTCCCCACATAAAGCGTAAGTGGAGCTGCCAAGTACTTCTTAATCTGTTCGTCCGAGCTCAGCGAATCCGGCAACCCCCCAAATCCATAACCAAACGCCGCATCACGAGTCGCGAACAACTGCGAACCCGCATTCGCCGCAATGATTCTCTCCGCTCCAGTCTGTTGAAAAGCCGAAGCACGCACCAAAAACTGACCGCCTGCCGAATGCCCAATAAGCCAGTACTTCAGATTTGGTTTCCCATCCAGCTTCTTCAACCCCGCCGCAATTTTCGGAATAAACGCGTAAGTCCATTCCTCCGGCTTGACCGCATTTCCCGCCTCATCAAGAATGCCCCCTCGTTGATATTTCCTATTAGGGAACCGCTCACTATCAAAAAGCGGAGCCGCCACCATCGCTCCAAAACGATCCGCCATCCCCATCGAATCATTCAAATATTCTTCGGCGTTACGGAGCGTCCCGTGAAAAACCATAATCATTCGCTGACCCTTATAATTTTTAGGCTTGTAGACAAAAACGTCAAGATCAACGCTATTTATGTTCAACGTCACTTTGGACTTACCAAAATCAATTGAATCCATTGGTGAAGTCAAAATTGCACCCAAGCCAATAACTGCCGCCAGCATGGCTCACTATACCAATCAAAAACTATTCCGGAACATCGCCAACATCAGTTCCAGAAGCCGAAATGTTCTCTTCTAAAATCTGATCGTAAATCTCTTTCCGGTGAACGGCAACATCCCGAGGCGCCTTGATCCCAATACGCACCTGTTCACCCCTAACCTCAAGTACCACGACCTCAATTCCGTCGCCGATTACGATACTTTGGTTGACCTTTCGTGTCAGTACCAGCATAGTTGCCCTCCATGGCGCTGGCAGCGTTAAATCTACGCCGCCGGTTGCCCCTGCTTCTCTTCCGAGAACACTTTATACCGAATTGGGTACCGATTGTCTTCCACCACAACCTGCTTAGCCATTCGATTCTCAAGGTTAATTAAGATCGGGCCTGCAAGGTTCAGCGTCATATCGTTCGGATGACCTTTCGGTATCGTCACAATAGTATAGACGAGTCGAGGAGTTTCTTCGTCAAGTTCAAGTTGTTTCGCCACCTCGTTCGGCATTTCCGGCGCGTAATCCGGAACGTAATATCCTGGATCGATAACCAAAAAGGCAAGGTTGCCAACATCAACGCTCTGAAGCCAACAGAAAGGACTCCCTTCTTTGTGCTGAAGCACAATAAATCGCTTCGCCTCCGAAAAGCCCAAAAAGCCTTCATCGAGTGTCACTACATCCTGTAGTTCAAACGCGACCGATCCAAAGCGCGTTGTTTCAACTGCATCACTCGTCATCATCTCAAAAAGTCCATCAAACTCAATTGCATGCCCTTGCTTGCTACCTGCATTGCGGCTGTATAAGCCGTCTCTGTCTGCGAATACCGAACAAACGCCTCCGCCAAATCCACTTCTTCGTGGTCAGAAATCTCCTTTGTAAACTCGTCGATTCTCCGAGTGTTCTCGCTGTTCAAACTCACAGTTGTCTGCATCCGCGAACCAACAACGGCCCGCAATCCAGTCACCTGATCTTTCAACAACTTAATGTCCTTCAAACTCTGATCCGAAAGCGCAATCACATTCTGACTTTGCAAATTCGTCTTCAAAGTTTCAAGCTTGTCGTAAATATCGGTTACTACAGAAGAAACCCCAGGGTCGTTAATCTCCATGTATTCAGAAGTCCTGACTTCTGCCCGAATTGAATTCGTATCACCGGCAAAGGTCACCGTCGTACCCGATACCGAAAACGGTTTCGTATCCGACTTCTGACCAGCAAAAATGTACTGGCCCTGCGATCCCTGTGTATTCCCAAGCCGAACCAACTTCGCCTGCAAATCCGAAACCTGATTTGCCAAGCTCTGTGCCGTGTTCGTATCAATAGAACTCGATGCCCCCTGAATCGCCAAAACGTTCGCTTGATTCAAAAGGTCTCCCATTTCGGTCAAAGCAATCTCGCCGTTCCCCGCGTAATCTTTCGCACCGCGAAGGTTCTTATCAAACTGCTCAAATCGCGCCTTCAAACTCCGGGAATTCATTGTCAACCGAGTCGAAAGCGGATCCTCATGCCCCGCGTCATACTTTTTGCCCGATGCAATCTGGCGCTGAACTTTCAAATATGCATCCTGAGCCGTACGAATACTTCCCAGATAACTGTCAAATTGGTGTGCTGTACTAATTCTCATTATTCATGCCCCCTTATCGAATCAAGTTAATCAATTCCTCTGACATCTGATCAAAAATCGTCATCGCTCGTGCCGCCGCCTGATAAGACCGTTGCATCTTCACCAGATTTGCCATCTCATCATCAAGGCTCACACCACTAACTGCTTGCTGTTGTTGCTCAATCTGATCAAGCACTCCTGCCTCAGTTGCCGCTGCATTCACTTGAAAATTCGTGTCACTCGTCAGCTTCCCAATAATATCGCTGAAGTAAGACTTAAACGACTTGCCACCTAGCGTAACTTGCGCGGTATCACGCATCTCACCAAGTTGCTGAGCGATTGAGCCATCGCTCGCATCACCCGTAAGCCCGGTCATGACCTTGCTCAAATCACCCTGAACATCTGAGCTAAGAGCAAAGTTTCCCGCCCCCGTCTGAGGCGGTACCAATACATCGTTAAAGAACAAAACACCCGTATCGCCCGCACCATTTGTTCCTGCCGCGTGAAGAGTATTCACTTGTGTTCGCAACTGATTTGCTAACTGATCCAAATTTGCTTTCTGAACATTCGTCTCGTTCAACCCGGCAAGGTGTCCCGCAAGCGCTCCACCCTTCACCGAAAACGTATTTGTGCCATCGGTTACTGTGCCCGTTGCCGCATCAAATGTCGATGGAAACGGCCGCACTGATGCTCCTTGAACAAGCGTATGACCTGCCGCATAAATCGCATAAGATCCGTCCGGGAAAATTTGCCGATTCACATTCACGAGCGAACTTAAATCAGAAACCGCCAAGTCCCGCTGATCCATCAAATCGTTAGCCGAGCCATCAGTTCCAACCGTCGCAGTAATTTGAGCATTCAAACTCGCAATCCGATTCGCAAGGCCGTTGATCTGGTCAATTGTGCTGGTCACCTGAGCTGTCTGGGTGTTGCCCAGCAGCGTCAAATCTTGATACCGATTTCGAACCCGATCTGTCAAAACCTGGCCCGACAACCGAACCTCAGTCTTAGCCGCAGTATCGCCCGGATTTGATCCTAATCCTGACCACGAGTTAAAGAATCGATCCAAAGCCTGATTGATTCCAGAATCACTTGGCTCTCCATAGATGCCTTCAATTCGTTGCAAATGCGTCGAGGCAGTATCGTATTTGCCAAATTGGCTCGAAGCATTGTTCTGGCTAGCTTCCAAATAGTCGGCGCGCACACGGTTAACCGAACTGATCAGCGAGCCTTGCCCTATTGATTTCCAAGTGCCGCTGTAAAACTGCAATTGGGGCAACGGAGAAAACTCAACCGTCTGTCGCGAGTAACCGCGTGTATTCACATTGGCAATGTTGTTGCCAATGGTCGTCATCGCACGTTGATAATTCTTCAACGCCAACGACGACATATTCAAACCAAGGAATGGACCTGCCATCTTATGCTCCTAGTAATATTGTCGGTATCAAGCAGCCTGATTCATCAGTACATTTGCTTGGGAACGTCGCGGAGCGTAAGGACCATCTGATTTTTGAGTTTCTGTGCAGATCACAGTAATGGATCCGTTCACATACTCAAGCTCATTTTCAATCAAGGCTTTGTTCTTTTCAATCACGCGCTGAACATTACGTCCCGCCACGATTACCTTGTTTGCCAGAGCTTGGACTCGCTGTGCATCGGCTTTTTCAAGCACGTTCACCAGACCTCGAAGATGCGGTTCACAACCGAATTCTCCGGCCAGCCCTTTGGCGCACGTCGCAGCTTTTGAATCAATTTCGCCCATTGCTTCCATTTCCGCATCAAGTTCCGGCTGAAGTGATTCCAGTCGCTCAACTTGTCGCATGGTCAACGCCGCTGTTTGTTGGTGGAGTAATGCCAGTACGTCTTCCGACTTCACTAGCCAGCGGTTCCATAGTTGTTCGAGTTCTTTTGTATTAGTTTTGGTCATGGATTTTTCCCAGATCATTCAAATTGTCATTCGACTCTTCAGTCGATTTCGTCGTATTTGCAGTCGGCGGCGCAATGGCTTGTTGCACCAATCGCAGCCCCTGCGAAAGAAAAACTGTTTTCCCGATTCCCACCGAGCCCTGCCCTTTGGCCATCTCGCTTGAAATCGCATCGTCCATCGTTTCCTTGGCAAAATCCATCATCTGGCTTTTGTCCTTAGAAAAAGTCGTTGCCCGCATCTGAGCCAGCATCTTCTTCACGTAAAACGCTTCGAACTGCTCACTCGCCTCCTGGAGCTTCTTAATGTCGCGCACCGATTCTTTCGGCAATTTCTCAACATCAAGCTCGCCATTCGTTAAGATCGAGTCATAAACCTTCTCCATCCGATCGCGAACGTCCGAACCTTTCGCCCCGAGTTTCTGGCGCAGCTCTGCCTGCAAGCCCTTCACAAAATCCGGGCGAATCTTCGCACTCACAGAATTGATCATTGAATGCGTACCCGCGCCTTCAAAGCGCCTTGTTGACTCAGAGCTTGGATGATCGCAATAATGTCTCGCGCACTCACATCCATTGCCTGGAAGATCTTCGCCAAGTCATCAAGCGTCGCATTCGGAGCAACCACTACAACTTGCGGAGGATTCTCATTCGCATTTGTGGTTGAAACTTGCGTCACAGTCGTCTGACCTTGGCTGAAAGGCAAAGGCTGGCTAGTAACAAATTCAGAATCAATCGTGACCCGTAGCGAACCGTGAGCAATCAACGCCGGGCCAAGTCGAACATTTCCGCCCACAACAATCGTTCCCGTACGCTCGTTAATCACAACCGTCGGTTCAGTATTCGCAAAAACTTCAAGCTTCTGAATCTGACTAATAACATCAACGGCATCGCCTTCAGATTGCAATTTGATCGCAATCGTGACTGCGTCAATCGCCGTCACGCCAAGACTCGGAAAGCTTCGTGAAATTGCGTCTCGAACCCGTTGCGCCGTCGTAAAGTCCGGCTGATCCAAGTCAAGGTAGATCACGTTCCCACCAAAAACAAACTGCGTATCAACACCCTTTTGTATATCTCCACCGTTAGGAACACGTCCAACGGTCGGATGATTCTGCCGAACAGAGCTACCCGCTCCGCCGGCATTGAAGCCACCGATGCTCACCGCACCAGTTGCAATCGCATAAGAAACTGTCGAGTCGTACATGGTGCCCAAAGGTGTCGGGAGCAAAATCCCTCCCTCCAAGCTCTTAGCATCACCTAAGCTCTGAACTGTAATATCTATCTTTCGGCCGGGTGCAGCAAACGCTGGCAGTTCGGCTGTCACTGCGACAATCGCAATGTTTTTCGCATTAAACTTAGTCGGGTCAACCATCGTTCCCCAACGAGAAAGCGCATTCGACATCGCCACGGAAGTTGCTGGAATCTGTTTGCTGTCGCCCGTTCCATTCAAACCAACAACCAAGCCATAACCCAAAATCGTGTTTGACCGCGCCCCTCGAAATCCACCAATTGCGGCAATTTCAACCGGAATGCCATTCGATTCAGCTTCTCGGATTGATTGAGTGCGCTTACGATCAATCTCGTCTTGTGCTTCTCGGGCTTTGCGCGCTGCTTCATCGTCAGCTTTCTTTTGAGCCGCAATCTGAGCCGGGGTCGGAGGGTCAGCAATTCCGCCACCCGTAGTGTTTGTCTGAGCCATCGCCGAAGCAAACAACCCAACAGCCATGAATCCAATAAATGCATGTTTCATTAGAATAACCAATCCAAAATCGTTGTCAGTACGCCTTTGCGTTGTCGCTCACTGATCTGGCCCTTACCTTCCATCTTGATTTCAGCCTCAGCAATCTTAGAGCTAGCTATCGTATTGTCCGGCTGAATATCACGCTGGCGAATCACACCGCTCAACACAAAAGTCTGCGTATCCTTATTCGTCACCAAAGCGCGTCTGCCTTCAATAATCAAAGTGCCGTTTGGCAAAACTTCTTTCACGATCGCACTCATCTTCGCTGCCATCTTCGAGTTCTGATTAGTAGAACCGCTTCCTGATGTATTGCTTTGCGACCCATTACTAAGTGGCCCAAAAAGCTGGCTCAAAAATCCTGTAAGGATGTTGGGGTTAACCGCAGTGCTATCCGCCTTCGCTGTGGTTGTATTTGCTGAAAGCGTGCTGGCCGATTGTTCATCAATCATGATCAGCAGAACATCACCCTTGGCCCGTGCCACATCGTCAATATAAGGATTCTTAACTGAACCATCATAAATCGATCCCGCGTTCTGTTTGCCACCTTGGTCTTGATCAACTTCAGCCCCAAAGGACCAACTCATCAAGCCCAAAGCAATCGCCATCAATGTAGTTCTAGTTTTCATAGTGAAACCTCAATCTTTCCGTTCTTAGACAGTCGCCCGGTCATCTGTTTTCCGGTCGTCAACTGCACCACCACTTCGCCCGAAACTCGGTCAACTTTCTTAACCTTCCCCGTCGTTTCAATCTTCACGCCCCCACTCTGCACAACCACAGTCACATCGTCGCCAATGTTCAAAGTGACCGGCACAGCCTTATTGCTGTAAGTCAGAGTCCGCGAATTGATCCGCTTCCCGTCAACATATGCGACGACTGTCACCGAGAGCCGTGCCCCAGACTTATCAATGCGATCGACCCTTAAATCCAATGCTCCTTCAGGTGCATCCAAATCTGGCGTGGGCTTAGTTGATTCCGCTTCAATGTCAGGGTATTGATCTTTAATTCCATCAAGGGCGGCTTTCTCAAACATCGCCTGAGTAATCGTCTGACCAACACGCTTAATCTGAATGCGTACCGGCCCAATAATCCGAATCTTCGCCACCGTAAATCCAGCCGCTTTCAATCGACCCATAACCCAGTTGCGATCAAACTGCCGAGGAACACCAAAAACAGGAGATGTTCCCAAATCAACTTCCGCTAAGCGAGCCTTTGTCGCTTCATCTGCAAAGATATCCGCAACATCGCCGAGCTTCATCGAAGAGCTGCTCACCTCAGACATCTCTGGGAAAGCCACTTCAATTCCACCGTTCTTCACCCAACCAGAATCAGCTTGATAATCCGTCTTCTGAGTGCGCTTAACTTGAACAATCGTCTCTTCTCTCTGCTGTAAAGGCTCATCCAGCAAATGAACACGCACAAAACTCTTTTCCGGCTCAGTCGCCGTACTCTTAGCCGTTCCTGTCCAAGGCCGGATCACTCCCGCCAAACCTTCACCTGGTTCAGCCAAATTGGCCTCACCAAATAGCTTCAAGTACTTACCGCTCTCAACCGGTCGAACATCATCCGGGAAAATCGCTAACACAATGCGACCCGCCTCAATCACTTCGTCCGGATAAATCGCCTTGATATGACCACGCAGGTCAATTTCAAGCGATTTCGGTTCTCGTTCAATCGCGATCTTCGGCCAAAGAGGATCGCCTTCGGAGCTGACAACGATGCCACCTCGCCACGAGAGTTCGGCTTGCTTGGCAAACACAACTTCTTTGTCGTGCGCAAATCGCAAGTACCCTTCGCCATCGACCTGAATCGAAGTCGAAAGAACCGAACCAATAAGAACTGAGCAGAGTGCGGAAAGCATTAATAATTACCTCTTCAAGCTGTTCAAAACTGAAAGCATGTCGTCCGATGTTTGGATCGCCTTCGAGTTGATTTCATAAGCCCGTTGAGCCGAGATCATTTTCACCATCTCTTCAACGACCTGCACGTTCGATCCTTCAAGGAAGTTTTGTTGAATCGTGCCGCTCCCTTCAGTTCCAGGAGTAACCAAACTTGCATCCCCGCTACCACCGCCTGCTTGGAACATGTTTTGTCCAATCCGAGTAAGCCCAGAAGGATTTGTGAAAATCGCAAGTTGAATTTGACCAAGCTCTGTCGGATCGTTATTGCCCGGCAAAATTGCACTCACATAACCTTCTGGGGAAATCGAAATTGCTCGTGCCCCTGATGGCAATGTCATGTTTGGAATCAAAGGATTCCCGTCGCTGGTCACAATCAAACCGTTTGCATCGCGCTTAAAGCTGCCGTCGCGTGTATAAGCAACTTCGCCGCCCGGAATCTGAACTTGATAAAAGCCCTCACCGTTAATCGCAATATCTGTAACCCCACCCGTCGTCAACAACGAGCCCATATTAAAATTGGTTGCTGAAGCTGAAAAGCGCGAACCCAAACCGACTTGAACCGATTGAGGAAGACTCGTTTCACCGTTGTTAGCCGCACCAGATGCCCGAAGCGTCTGATACATCAAGTCTTGGAATTCCGCGCGTTGGCTCTTAAAAGCCGTAGTGTTGACGTTAGCCAAGTTGTTGGCAATAACGTCCAAATTCATCTGTTGGGAAACCATTCCGGATCCCGCTGTATTCAATGCTCTCATTTGTTGGCCTGTGTGATCTCAATTGTTGTGGTTTCACCCCGAGCCCTTCCGTAGACCATTTCGAACCGGCAATTCGTGCCTGTTCGCCACTTCAGATCAGCCTCATGCCGATCTGTCCAGTGCTTTATCTACCTTGAAGAATCGTGATTAAACGTTGTGTCGATTCGTCCTCGCTTTGAGCGGACTTTTGTGCCAACTCAAATGCGCGGTTGAGCTTAATCATCGCGATCATTTCTTCGACCACGTTAACATTGCTCTGCTCAATAAATCCTTGTTGGATGTTCACATCCAGCGGGTCAATCTCCTTGATTGTCGTACCCGTGAAAAGTCCATCCCCTATCTTTGTAAAATCGCCTTCATATAGTCCAATCTGTGCAATCTCCTGATCGTTGACAGAAATGTGACCCTGTGGCGAAATCACCACCTGTCCTCGCGGAATCGTAATTGTTGAACCGGTGCGATCCAAAACTTCAGCTCCCGTTGAGGTAACTAAAGTTCCTCGCGAGCTCATCGAAAGCGCTCCATTTCGGGTGTAAAACTCACCTTTTTCGGTGCGAACTTTAAAAGCACCTGTTCTGTTACCAACCGCAATGTCAAGCGGATTACCCGTCGTCAACATCGCCCCGTTTTCCCAAACTGAATAAGTACCGTAAGGAGCTGGACCAGCACCAAGGCTGCCGTATTCGCCAGAACCAAGGTTCAGCTGTCGCTCAAGTGCTTCGTTAAACACCAGGGTGTCTTTCTTAAACCCTGTTGTCGAAGCGTTCGCCAAGTTATTGCTAATCGTGGAAATCCAAGTATCCGCAATTGACATTCCCGTGGCTGCTGAGTAAAGACCTCTGTCCATCCTGATATGGTCATCGGTATTAATACGAGTAACCCAAGGGTCAAAACCTAACAATAAACTTTAGGTTTTGACCTTGTTGAACCTAAACACTAAAAATTATTCTTTTGTGTAAGACCCTTCCCAGGCCCAATCGCTTTCCCCATCCGGCGAAACATTATCCATCTTCAGCATTAACTTCTTCTCTTGCATTTCTAGCGTCATCCGCCACCCCCAATCCTTTTCACCCTCACCCACAAAGTAATTTCCAAACCCGGAAACCCGATTTTTCTCCAGCTCTCCCATTAACCGCATCACATCGTAGTTCATATGCCACGCGTCAACCCAACCCATAAAAACCTTCTTCCTCTTCTCGTCACAAATCACAGTAATCACCGCCTCTTGCCGCTTACCTTCGTATGTCCACCAATAAGTGATCGTCGCGAACGTTTTACTGTCATCAAGGTCAACATGCAAACCGGTAGATCCACTCTGAACCGGGTTATCTTCAACCCATGGCAAATGAAGCTTGCCTTCACCCTTCCAATTCCCAACTACATCCCTAAGAAAATCGTTTGTGGCCATGCCTAAATAGTACCGATCCAATGTGCCAATTAGGTTCTACTTTTTGAGGACCCCTAGTAAGAAATTTGCGCTTCGGTATCCTCACATTAAGTTCAAATGGCATATCGACACATCTACACTTCCGAGAGCGTTAGCGAAGGACACCCCGACAAGCTTGCCGATCAAATCTCCGATACGATCTTAGACGCTGTTCTTGAACAAGATGCGGATGCCCGAGTCGCCATCGAAACGATGGTAGGACACGGATTTGCTGTCGTCAGCGGAGAACTCACCACGCACAAAGCGTATGTAGATGTTGCCCAGCTTGTCCGCAAAACCATTAAGGATGTCGGCTACAACAACACCGCTGTCGGCATTGATGGCGGCGCATGCGGCGTTATGGTTGCTATCCATGAACAAAGCCGCGACATCGCTATGGGCGTGGACACAGGAGGCGCAGGCGACCAAGGAATGATGTTCGGTCTTGCCTGCACAGAAACCCCCGAACTTATGCCCCTGCCCATCGCCGTGGCTCACGCATTAACTCGCAAATCAGCCGAAGTCCGACGTGCAAAACCATCCCTCGGCCTTCGCCCTGACGCTAAGAGCCAAGTATCGGTCATCTATGAAAACGACCGACCCGTCGAAATCCAAACCATCGTTCTCAGCCAACAACACTCACCCGAAATCGAGCACGAAGTAAAAGAAATTGTCCGCAGAGAAATCATCGACCCAGTTCTTGCCGAGTATTCCGAATACATCAAAGGCGACCTCATTTATCACATCAACCCAACCGGACGATTCGTCACGGGTGGCCCCGATGGTGATACCGGCTTAACCGGGCGCAAAATTATCGTCGACACTTACGGTGGACTCTGCCCACATGGCGGTGGCGCATTCAGCGGTAAAGACCCCACAAAAGTCGACCGCTCCGCTGCTTACATGGCCCGCCATATCGCGAAGTGCGTTGTTGCCGCTGGACTTGCTGAAAAAGCCCAACTCGGACTCGCTTATGCAATCGGTGTTGCCCAGCCCGTCAGCATTAACCTCGAAACCTACGGAACAGAAACCACTGATATCGAAAAGATCGTCGAAAAAATTCGCAAAAACTTCGATATGTCTCCTAAAGGCATTATCGACCACCTCGACCTCCGACGCCCAATCTACTTGCCCACCGCAAAGAACGGTCACTTCGGCAACCCCAGCTTCCCCTGGGAAAACACCGACCCTGCAAGCGCTTTAAAGTAACGGAACCCTTGAACCTTTACAGAAGTTAAGTACACTAACAAAAGCAATCATGAAAAAACTCATTCTTCCGATCGCTGCTATTGCCGCTCTCACCGCTATGGCGGTCGCAGTGAGCGCAATCGTTACTCCGAAACCCGAAGTAATTCCCGCTCCGGTTGTCTCATCGACCACAGCTACTCAAACACCAGAAGTCAAAGATGATTGCTGCGCTAAAGAAGAAGCGGTTGTCGAAGTCGCAAAAAAAGAAGACTGCTCTGATTGTGTCGAGCACAAAGACAAAGTCGAAGCATCGGCACTCTAAGTCGAGCTTCAATAAAGAAAATAGCCCGGTGCAAATTGCACCGGGCTATTTTCTTACAGTCACTACGATTTTAGTGAACACGCATACTTGAGAACGAACCCATCGCCCGGCCTTCTATCAAAGATATTCGATCACCCGAACCAGCAATCGGCTCTTCCGATAACCAAAGCTCTACTGCCTGCAAGGCAGATCCCACCTGGTCTCGAAATGCTACATCTTTACTTTGGGCGTATGCAAATCGCAAATCATCCGCTGATCGTCGCAACTGACCAATCGACATAAGGGCCATGCCGCGTGTATAGCGATACCCCGGCTCGTGCGGATTCAAGCGTAAAAGATGATTCGTTGTATGAATCACTTCCTTATACTGTCCACCGAGCCATTGAGCTTTCGCCAATGTCTCCAATGCTCCAAGATGATCGGGATCATCCTGCAACACTTCATTGCACATTTCCAGTGCACCTCGCCAATCAAAAGACTGCATCATAGATGTCAACATCCTTTCCTGCCAAACCACGCCCCGACAACTCGGAGTCGATGATCCCGCGGGATCGAGAAGTACAGGTGGTTTCACAACCAGCCACCACACCTTGAGCGGGTGATCGACCACCGTGATACAACTCTATCTGAATTGCAACTATATAGGGAACTGGTAATGATGCCAATTTCGCCCATTACGCCACCTCCTGCTCTGAAACCTGGGGTTTTTGCGGGGCGAAAGGCGCGACCTTTGCCCTGACAACAAACCCTAATCGGTGCCGACCATCTGGCGTCGTCAAACTAAGCCCGTTCAACAGTGCCGCCGAATCATTACCCCAACGTGTCGCCACATCGTCAGCCTGACCGCTCAAGTACGCAACGAAGTCCCCTTCATCACGTCGACACATACCGCCACCCGACGGCAACCGCATCCGTAATCGATGAGTAATTTTCCGCATCGCCGCATCAACTGCTGGCTTACCAAACTCTTTCTGCAGCGGCTCCCGATTCACAATGTCAAAGTAAACAAAGTGTCCCGATCCACCCTTACGAACCGCCCCGTAAAATTCGGTCGGCGTCATCGCTCCCAAAGGAGCATCGGTTCCTGAATCCTGACGAATCAACGCTTGCGTCAACTCTGCCGTAACTGCTCGCAAAGTCTCCAACCGTGCCCGATCAATTCCACCAACCCGGTGGGTCGAAGCCGTCACAAATCCTAACGCCTGGTCTCCATCCATAATCGGCAAAACCACCAAGCTTCCAATCCGGCTTTTAAGAGCAACCGCGCGATCAATACGATCATCTTCTAAAGCATCCGGAGCAATGACTT
This sequence comes from Fimbriimonadaceae bacterium, assembly GCA_027492935.1. Lineage (GTDB taxonomy): Bacteria > Armatimonadota > Fimbriimonadia > Fimbriimonadales > Fimbriimonadaceae > UphvI-Ar2. Next base: position 13,002 of record JAPUDU010000032.1, on the reverse strand, counting down.
CTGGCGATTGTGTTGCCAGCCAGCCAGTCACTCCCGAGCCATAAGCAAACGAGAGATGATCCATCACCCGATGCGTTGCCCCAACCGTTGTCACCAACCGAGCATCCGCACCATCAACAATAAATCCTGCAAGATGATCGACCTGAATAACTTCGCCAATCTCTCTTAAAACCCGAGTGATCAAATTCTGTTTACTAACCGCCCCAATCGAAACTGAAGCCACTCCATAAAGAACCTCAGCTTCTCGCAACCGACGAACTTCATCATCTTTCTTCAATGATTGAGTCACCAACCCGCCGAGATAATCCATCACGGGCTTGGTATTCGTCATCGCTGTATCAACCGCTGTCGCCTGCATATCAAACATCGCTAAACAGCCACACGGCTTACCCATGTGTTTTATGATCAGCGTACGAATCTTGATCCCACGATCCTGATCACGCAACTCGTTAAGTTGCCGATTCAAGCGGTCAATCATTTGCGCTTCGCTTAAACCTTTACCAATAGTCAAAGCCGAATCCCGAACCTTTTCCGGAATTTTGCCGCTCACTGCGCTCACAACAAACCGTCGATCTGCACTATTCAATGAATAGATCGCCACCCCTTCCAAAGCTGTATCTTCCCGAAGTTTCCCCGCCATCGCGATCATCGGTGGCTCATCGTTACCGTTCGCTGCTGCCCAAAGTTTCATACCAAGACGCTCGCGTTTCGTACTCTCTTCCAGTTCCGCAATGTGCGACTTCAAGCTCGCATAAGTCTCCTTCATGCGAATCGATTCTTCACTCTCAAACTGAACTTCCCGTGTAACTTCAACCTCGACTTCACGGTCTTTTACAATCACTTTCGCCTGGTTCGTCAACAACCCAATCAACAAAATTCCGAGGGTATGCAACATGGTCGGCAAAGTAAATCCTGGCCCACCAAAAAAGTTAGAGCAAACCATAACCGTGGCTGCAACCAAAGGAGCCATTGCCGCCGCATCAGACCCGTAGCGACCCGTCGCCCACATCATCGGCGCCAAAACCATAAACCCGTAATGATCTAACTGCCCCAGTGAGCTGAGTACAGACGCAATAAACATCGCATCAAAAACGGCAACAAAGCCCGCAATTCCAGGATTACGTTTCTTGTACCAATCAATGGCATAAACGCCTATCGAAACAAGTGCATACACCAGCCCAATTTGCACCGAGAAATTGCCCTGTTTCTGCCCCGTAAGTAGCCCTACGACCGCGACCGCAATCGCAAGTCCAAGCCGAACGCATAGTTCAACTGTCATGATCTACTTGAGGTTTTCGGGCTAAAAAGCTAAAACTTAATAGTAGAGTCCCTTACTTTTACCAACCTATCATTTCTACCGGGGGTATACCAATCCGCATTGTGAAACGTTTTGCCAGCCTCTTTCTCTCCCTTGCCCTAACTGTAACGGCCTTCGCCCAAAACGAAGATTTCACAATGACCGTCCTCCATACCAACGACATGCACGGACATGTTATGCCCACCACGGTCAAAGGCAAAAGCATCGGCGGCTATGCTCGTCAAGCCAGCGTCATCATTGAACGCCGCAGCAAAGCCACCAACCCCATCCTCCTCAACGCTGGTGATGTCTTCCAAGGCACGCTTTATTTCAGCGAATACGAAGGCCTTGCTGATCTCAGCTTTATGAATATGGTCGGCTACGACGCTATGTGCGCCGGAAACCACGAATTCGACCGAGGAATCCAGCCGCTAATCAATTTCGCCAATCTCGCCCGATTCCCAATCGTCGCCACCAATCTCGACACCAGCAAACAACCCGAGCTAGCTAAAGCCCTCAAAAAGTCCACCATCCTCACGGTTGGCGGAGAGCAAGTCGGCATCGTCGGTGCTGTTCCCGATGAACTCCTCACAATTATTCTCCCGATCCCCGGGCTCGCTGTTCTCGATTACGTTAAGTCCATCCAAGCCGAAGTCGACAGCCTCACCAAGCAAGGTGTTAACAAGATCATTCTTGTCAGCCACGCTGGCCTTGAGCAAGACCGCGCCACGGCTCCAAAATTCCGGAACGTGGACGTCATCGTTGGCGGTCATAGCCACACCCTTCTCGGACAAGTCAATATCCCCGACTTCGACGGATCACGAGGTGAATATCCGGTTGTCAGCAAAGATGCCAACAACAACCCGCTCGTCATCGTTCAAGCGTGGGAATGGGGCAAGGTCGTTGGAGAAATCGAACTTAACTTTGATCCCAAGGGCATCCTGAAAACTTGGAAAGGCGCGCCCATCCTGGTTGACGATTCCTGGCCCGAAAACCCTTACGTCAAAACTCTTCTCGCCGCTTTCTCTAAGCCAATCGAAGCCCTCATGACAAAAAAGGTCGGTGAATCAAAAACTGAATTGACCCGCGGTTTCAGCAGTTCTTCCGAACCAACAATGGGTTACGTCATATCCGACGCCGTCCTGGCCAAAACAATGAACCTTGGTTCCCAAGTAGCCTTCTGGAATGCCGGTGGAGTGCGGAGTCAACTTCCCGCCGGAACCATCACGTACGGTCAACTCGCCGAGGTTTGCCCATTCGGCAACCAACTCGTTATCCTTGATCTCCAAGGCTCCGAACTCCTCGGTGCCATCGAGTCCTCTCTCGACGGTGGCGGAATGCTTTATCCGAGCAAAGGCTTCACTTACACCTACGCAAACAAAAAGCTCACCTCGGCTACCCTCAACGGTCAACCCATTGACCCCAATAAAACCTACAAGTGCACGTTCAGTAACTTCACCTCCAGTGGTGGTGACAGCCACGAGATACTCAAAAACGCGAAAGGAAAGCGCATCGACACTGGTTTTGTTGATCTCGAAGTTCTCATTGAATACTTCGAGAAAAACACCCCCATCAACTTCACCGAGAGCCGGATCAAACGAGGATGAGCGAACTCTTTCAACCTCTGACCCTCCGCGGAATCACAATCCGTAACCGCATCGGCCTTAGCCCAATGTGCATGTACTCATGCGAAGCTGAAGACGGCCTTCCAACAAATTGGCACCTCCCCCACCTCGCCAGCCGCGCCGCCGGAGGAACCGGCCTTGTCATGACCGAGGCAACCGCCATCAACCCCGCTGGCGTCATCTCCCCTCAAGATCTCGGCATCTACTCCGACGCTCACACTGAAAAGCTCAAACAAATCACCGAAACCCTCCACAGTCTCGGCGCAACAAGCTCTATTCAACTGGCCCATGCAGGAAGAAAATCTGGAACATACCGACCCTGGTCAGAACAGCGCGGCTACATCGAAGATTGGTCACTCACTCGCCACGCTCCCAGTCCCATCCCCTTTTCCGAAAAATCTCCTGCCCCAACTGAACTCACAAAGCCAGAAATTCAAACCCTCATCCAACAGTTTGTCGATGCCACCCATCGAGCTAATGAAGCTGGATTCCAAATCGTAGAACTCCACTCCGCCCACGGTTATCTCCTCCACCAATTCCTCAGCCCCCTCAGCAATCAGCGCACCGACGAATACGGCGGCTCATTCGAAAACCGAACCCGCCTCCACCACGAGCTTTTCGAAGCCGTCCGCCCCGCTCTCCCCGATCACAAACCCCTCATGATGCGCATCTCCGCTACCGATTGGGTTGATGGCGGCTGGACAATCGAAGACAGCATCAAACTCTGCCAATCTCTTAAGCCCCTCGGACTCGATTTTGTTGATTGCAGCACTGGCGGAACTGTTCCCAACGCCCAAATACCAGTAGGTCCCGGTTATCAAGTTCAATTCGCTGAAGCGATCCGTAAAGAAGCTGGCATTCCAACCGGAGCCGTAGGCAGCATCACCGACCCCCACCAAGCCGAAGCCATTATCGCTAGCGGTCAAGCCGACATGGTGTTCATTGGTCGTGAAATGCTCCGTAACCCATACTGGGCCAACGCCGCCGCAATCGCCTTGAATACTAAACCAGTGCGACCATCTCAATACGATTGGGCCGTATCCTAATCAACTCGGTCCACAACCCGAAAAGGAATCACCCGCCGTTTTGTCATACCGAGCCTTTCATAAACCGCTTGCGCAGCCACATTATCAAACTCTGTGTGCAAAAAAGCAACATCTCCTTGTTGCTGAATAAACGAAATCAAATGCTTGGAAAGCCTGCTCGCAATCCCTCGCCCACGATAATCAGGATGCGTGCAAACGGCACTTATTTCCCGAAAGCCATCCATTGTCATCCGCACTCCCGCCATCCCGCAGAGACGCTCCCCATCATAAATTCCAAAATACTGTCCTAACAAAGCTGTTTCCTCTCGAAAATAAGAAGGATAAACCAGTTGGGTCAACTCCAACATCGCCGAAATATCCTCTTTCCCAAGCGCAACTGCTTCTTTATCCCATAACTCCTCAAAATTGTGAAGCCACTCATACTGGTACAAGTCAATCTCTTTCACGACCGACCAACCAGCCGTCATTTCCGGCATCACCCCCAAGATTCCAACTCGCTCCCCTGGGTTAACCAATTCAAGAACCGCCTGACCAGATAATGCTGAGTCATCACCCACCGCAATAAACGGCGCATAACTACTCAAATACCGTCGCGCAACCTCATTTCCCACCGAGAACTCACGATGCGCAGAATTTAAGGCGAACCAAATTGGATTATCTAACGGAGAACTCAATGACCACCTACTTCACCGTCGGGAATGCACTAATCCTTAGCCGCGCCGCACCCATCGGAATCAATGTCAACTCTTTAACCGGTGACGACGTAGATACCGGGCTTTGTGGCAACAATCCGCACAACCCAAATTCATCTAACTTCCAATCCGGAAGCTGACGTCCCTTAGTGGTGATCGAAAGCGGAACCGACTCAACCGTAAACGGATAATCATCCTTCGGCCAGACTCCCCGTTTCACTTCAAACTTTGCCCCCTCTACCAACCCAAAGTTCCAATCCGATTTCGGCTTAATCATATAAGATGGCCACTTTGCCGGATCAGCTCCCTCCTGCCACTTAGAATCCCAAACCGCACTCGAGGTGCTATCCGCCTTCACATACTCCTCTTCAATCCTGAGCGAGAAGGTTAGTGGCCCAAAATCAACGCTCACCGAATCTTTGTTCGCTTCCCATTTACGAACCGAAACCTCCATCGGCAACCGCAATTCAACTTTGTCGCCCTTCTTCCATTCGCGATCGATCTTGATGTACGGCCCAACAAAACCACCTAACTCAGAAGATTTTCCATTGACCTTAACCGCCGGAGCTTTGCACCAAGCCGGAACTCTTAAATAAAGCGGAAAACTCACCGCTTTCTCCGGATCAACCGTAAAGGCAAGAGCATCCATAAACGGATAATGTGTCTCTAAACCAATTTTCGCCTTAACCCCGTCTCCGACTTTCACATCTGCTTCAAACGGTGCATAAACCGAAGCCACCAAACCGCTATCTGCCGAAGCCATCATCAAATTCTTAACTAGATATGGCCAACCCATCCCGTGGTTATGCTGACAGCATCTCGAACTAAACGGATTCATCATCAAGAACGGTCCCGAATTCTGAATCCCCGGACTATGGTTTTTATCATCGCTCAAAACCATATTGGGAGCCGTTAAATACCGCAAAGACTTCATGTCGGGCATATAAGCTGCCGGCAATGTGTTAAAGACTACATCTTCAATATGATCGCCCCAAAAACGATCACCGGTAATCCTAAACATCTCCTGATCCGAATTCACTTGCTCAACCAAGCCACAAGTTTCAACCGCTTGACGAGGATCAGCGTAACCCTTTCGAGCATTCTCATCCGCCCCAAACATCCCACCAGGCACCTGCCCAAAATACTTCCGAACCGTATTAAAAGCATCATAACTCGCGGATTTATCCTTTTCCAATCCACTCAACTGATAAAACTCTGCCGACTGCCTAAAACCCTGAGCAATATTCACATTGTGCCAGTCCGGCACCGAGCCAAACCAATCCGCTTCCGGCCCCGATTTCGGCGTCCAGTCAAGCCCTTTTTTATAAATCTTTCTCGCTAAGTCAAGCAACCATGCGTCACCTGTCACGTTGTAAAGCCATAAAACGGAATGCAGATTGTCTCCTGTCCGTCGCGATTGCCAATACATCTGCATAAATTTATCTTCCGGGTAATTCAATTGATACCGGAAGAACTTTGTCATCAAATCAATAACCCTCTCATCCCCCGTGTACTCGTAATAAGACTCAAAGCAGTACAACATAATCATCTTTGGCCAAAAATCTTCTACATTTCGATCATCAACACCCACCGGCCCAAAGTTGCCATCCTCAGTCTGGCTCGCAATCGCCGAGTCTAACCACCGTTTCGTTTCCGCAATGACTTTCTCATCGCCCAACACATATCCCATGTCCCCATAACCTTTAAGCCAATAAGGAACCTCCTCCCAGCCCCATGCTCCTTTCCCATCTTTGCTTAGCCAAGCATTATCATTTTCTTGCAACCACGCACTGATTTCACCAAGTTTTCCATTCAAACCATCTCTTTGGCGATTAAGAACCTCTTTCACCCAGCCCCTCGGCTTAATCACACCAACCGGCAACTCAACAAATGGAGTCGAAACCAGCGGAGCACGATTACTCAGATAATTCTGATTTACTTCCTTTGACTTTGGGCCGTACGAATAAGCGACTGAAGGATTTTGCATGGTCATCATTGCGCCAAGAAATACGGCAAGCATGATCTTATCGTACCGCGAGTTCAAACCAACACAAACTCAGCCAGAGAGAAAAATCTAACTCTCTTAAAATCTGAACATTATTTTGAATTAACGAATACTGGCAGAACCTTGTTCAAGACCCTTCCAACCATACATTCCTCGATAAGTTCAAAGCTACTGACAAAACGATAATAAATCGGCCCCCAAACAAGATCAATTAACAGTTCAAAATCGGTATCCGCGGCCAATTCTCCGCGCTCAACTGCATCCTCAAAAACGCCCTCAAACGCTAATTGTCGCTTCAAAGTCCAATTTTCACGAAATTGAACCGCCAAATCAGCATCACTTTGAACCGCAGCAATCACCGCTCTAACTGTCAATGATTCTCGCCCATTTAAAAACTTAATCAGCGAAGTCATCTGTTTCTCAAGATCGCCGCGCAAACTTCCAGTGCTTTCCATACAAAATGCTCCGCACCCTGCATGTTGCATCGCGTCCAACATCAATTCGGCTTTTGATCCCCATCGCCGATATACAGTAGCTTTGCTCACTTGAGCCCGATTCGCAATCGCTTCCATAGAAAGCGTTTCATAACCATGTTCTGAAACCTCAAAAAGCGCGGCATCAAGAATTTTCCGATGCGCTTCCTGGCAACGAGGTCGTCCTGGTCGCTTCTCATCTTGGGATATGCCCAGCTCGTCTAGTTCGGTTGTTGCCAATTTGACCTGCACTTACTATGACGAATTACATGCCATGAGTGTCGCTCGTCCCGAAAACCCGTAAACTGTCTAGGTGCTCGCATTTGTCATCGCCTGCCTCACATTTTCTCACACACAAAGCGGAGCCGCCGTAATGAATCGCACAAATTTTCAAGAACTAGAAGGATTGAGAGTCGGGCTCGTCACAAACCATACGGCAGTGATCGAAAACGAACACCTCATTGACGCCCTTTACGCAAACAAAAAAATCAAGCTCACCGCCCTATTCGGCCCCGAACATGGACTCCGTGGTCTCGCCGATGCTGGAGCCAAAGTCAACGACACTGTCGATGAGAAAACTGGGGTTCCCATTTTTAGCCTCTACGGGTCAACTCGTCAGCCGACCAAGAAGATGCTCGAAAACTGCGACATCCTCATCTTCGATATTCAAGACATCGGTGCCCGTTTCTACACCTACATCTCTACTCTCGGGCTCTGCATGAAATCCGCCGCCGAAAGCAACATCCCATTCCTCGTTCTCGATCGGCCAAATCCTCTTGGAGGGAACCAAGTAAGCGGCTATGTCTTAGAAACAAAACACTCATCATTTGTTGGTCAGTACCCTATCCCCATTCAGCACGGACTTACTGTAGGGGAACTCGCCACCATGATCAAAGGCGAGCGTTGGCTCCCAAACCTCGAAAATCTCGACCTCCGCATCGCTAAACTAGAAGGCTGGGATCGCAGCAAGCTATGGCCCCAAGGCATTGAGGAATGGATCAAACCCAGCCCAAACATCCCAGATTTCGAAACCGCTCTCATCTACCCAGGAACATGTCTCTTCGAAGCTATTCACGCATCAGAAGGGCGAGGAACCCGTTCGCCATTTCTTCAAGTCGCTGCCCCTTATATCAACTCGACTAAAACCGCCGAAGAACTCAACGCCAAAAACTTACCCGGAATCATTTTTGAACCTCTAACAATAAAACCAACTTCCATCTCCGGAATGTCAGATAACCCCCGATTCAAAAATAATAATCTCCCTGCCATCCAAATAAAAGTAACTGATCCCAACAAAGTAAAGCCTGTCGAAATCGGAATCCACCTTGTCCACGCCTTCTTCACTCAATCAAAAGGGATCGACCGACTCCGTTTCTTCAACTCTAACTGGATGAGCAAGCTAAGCGGAACAAACCGTCTCGAAACCGACCTCTCAATCGGAAAATCACCAGAAGAAATCATCGAATCGTGGCGATTTGAAGTGGAGAACTTTAAGTTAAAACGAAAAAAGTATCTTCTATATCCTTAATCTCAATCCTGCTCTTCTGCTAGCAATCGCGCCTGATGCTCTTGCACCAACGCATCGATCACCTTTTGCATATCGCCATCCATAATCAGCGGCAAAGAGTGCAACGTAAGCCCAATTCTATGATCGGTTAAGCGATCCTGCGGAAAGTTATAAGTTCTAATCTTCTCACTCCGATCCCCACTTCCAATCTGACCCCGTCGTAGTTCCCCACGCTCGCTAGCAATCCGTTCTTGTTCCGCTTCGTAAAGCTTTGCCCGCAAAACACTCATAGCCCGAAGTTTGTTCTGCTGCTGACTTCGCTCATCCTGGCAGGTAACAACGATCCCGCTCGGCTTATGCACAATCCGAATCGCGGTTTCGTTCTTTTGCATGTGCTGACCACCAGCGCTGGAACTTCTAAAAGTAGAAATTTCAATATCCTCTGATTGAATCTCAATTTCTGCTTCTTCCGCTTCAGGCATCACCGCCACGGTGGCGGTACTCGTATGAATTCTTCCCCCCGTTTCCGTAGCCGGAACCCGTTGCACACGGTGAACACCGGATTCATGCTTTAACTGACTAAATGCCCCGTCTTTATCGATCGTAAAAGTGACTCGGCTCGCCCCCCCAATACCCGTCTCCTCGAACTCAATTACGTCGTATTTCCAGTTATTGCGCTCTGCATATCGCGTGTACATCCTAAAAAGTTCAGCGGCAAAAAGCCCGGCCTCATCTCCCCCTGCCGCTGGACGAATTTCGATAATAACTGACTTATCGTCGTTCGGATCCTTTGGCAAAAGCTGAAGTTTCAAACGCTCTTCAAGCCCTGGAACAAGGGGTCTCAATCGGTCAAGTTCTTCCAGCGCAAACTCCTTCATCTCAGAGTCGCCGATCATCTCATCCGCTTCTTCAATCTGCTTTAAAACTGACTTATATTCCCGAATCGTCTCAACCACTGGTTCAAGATCAGACCGTGTTTTCCCTAGCGTTTTTAGCTCACTCGGATTGTTCGCAACATCAGGATCCATCAGGCGTTCCTGCACCCCTTCAAATTTCCTTTCAATCTCAGTAAGCTTGTCTAACATCCCAATTTGCCGAACTCAAGTGTACTCGCCGCACAAAAAACCAACAACGGTCCACTCAAGCACTCGCTCATTTCGCCCATACTTACAAAGTAATGAAGCGAATTCAAGGCAACACAGACGCCAAAGGCAAAAAAATCGGCATCGTCGTCAGCCAGTGGAACGAGCTCATTACTAACGCTCTTCTCGAAGGCGCAATCTCCACCCTTGAATCAAGCGGAAACCCTGAAATCACTGTTGTTCAAGTTCCCGGAACCTGGGAAATCCCCGTCATTACCAAAAAACTTCTCGAAAACCACGACGGAGTAGTTGCCCTCGGTTGCATCTTGCAAGGTGCAACAACGCACGCACAACTTCTCGCTGGCGATGTCGGATCATCTCTCATGGGCCTCCAGATGGAAACCGGCAAACCCGTCACTTGGGGAATCTTGACTCCGGAGACACAAGAGCAAGCGCTAGAACGCGCTGGTCTTAAACTTGGCAACAAAGGCCGCGAAGCCGCTGGTGCTCTCGTCGCCGCCCTCAGTTGCCTCGATCAGCTTCAATAAGAAGTCGCTGATACTCATCAACCGTATCAATGTCGGCCATAGACCAAGGGTCACAATCAGGGATAACCACCGCTGTTCCCCCAAAGAACCTGCCCAGCCTTTGCTCTGCTTCAGCCATGGAAACCTTGTGAAAAAGATACTTAATTAAGGGCCAAATCCCAATCTGCATCAGCATCTTAAACTGATTCTTACGATTATCCGAGAACCCTCGAAACTGATCCACTCCATGAAAGAAACCGGCACGGCTTGTCGCATAAAAAGCTCCACTCATATAATCTCCATCACTTAACTTAATATGTGGATGCTCAAACCCCGGCAAGATTTCGAGAAAAGTTTTGTATTGACAAAGTCCCGCCGCAAACCAATTTTCACCCGCTCCCTCTATACGTTTATCAACTGATTCCACAAAGTGAACAATTGATTCTGGGCTCAAAAAAGGCGTATCTGCCGGCATAAACAAGATCCGCTCACAGCCATCCAAAAACTCCACTCCCCTCGAAGCATTCTCAATCTGACCATTTCCCTCCATAACAAAATATTCGTCCCCAATAACTTCGCGTACATCCTCCCCACTTACCACTGCAATCTTCTTAAAGCCTGCCTTTTGCGCGGCATCAAGCGTCCTGACAACACAAGCCGAACCACCAACAACCGCCAACGCCTTTCTTGGCGTGCCCAAAGCCGTCGCTAAAGGATCGTTTACTAATCCACCTGCCGGAATCACAAGCCCCCAACTATCCTGCACTCAATAACCTCCAGAACATGTAACCCACCATGACCAATCCATACGCTACCACCCAAACACGAAGTTTCTCCGCCTCAATCTTCTGAGCAAATTGCGCCGAAGCGTATCCCCCAAACAAAGCCCCGACCATCACAGCCAGCGCAAACTTCAAGTCCACCAAACCCTTACTCAACAAAATAATGCTCGCCCCCATATTAATCACAACCGCCAACCAATTCTTAATCGCATTCAACCGGTGCAAGTCCATCCCTTCATAAAGCGACATCACTGCCAGCATCATAATCCCCATCCCTGCACCAAAAAAACCTCCGTAAAGCGATACAAAAAACTGCAAAACTCCCACTTGCCAAGCCTTCAGAGTAAATCCGCTTTTCTCCGTTGCCGCTTTGATCTTCCCCTGAAATGCCAACAACAAAGTGGCAATCAAAATTAAGAACGGCACCACAAAATCGAACACTTTCGTGCTCGTTACGACAAGCAAAATCGACCCCAGAACAGAGCCCACTATCGTCGGCGGAAGCAACGCCTTCAACTGATCTTTTGTCTCTGCGAAGTATTTGTGAAAACCCAAAGCTCCACTTGCCGATCCCGGCCACAACGCTACTGCGTTCGTCGCATTCGCAACGCGGCTAGGCAAACCTAACCACATCAAAGTAGGAAAAGATATAAGTGTTCCTCCTCCTGCAACCGCATTCACCGCCGCCGCCGCAAAACCTGCTACCCCCGCTATCAGCAGAGGAATCACACCCTCAGTCGTCACGGGCGCAGTTAACCTGATTTATCAAATTTTATCAGGCGAACCAGGAACCCTCTCGTGCTAATCTATGACTTCAAAGATGAATTGGGCTCCAGTTGGCTGGGTCGCAAGCGTCATCGCACTAGGCTGTGCGGTGTACACGAGTGAACAAATCGTACGTCCAGAAACGCGTACTGATGGTCGCGTCGTTGTGACCTATTGGGAAAAGTGGAGCGATTTTGAATTTGAAGCCATGCGAAAAGTTGTCGAAAAATACAACAACTCGCAAGACAAAATCTTTGTAAATGTAGTTTCAGTTTCCGGTATCGCGAACAAAACCCTCCTCGCAACATCCGGTGGAATTCCACCTGATCTCGCTGGCCTTTACGGCCCGAATGTCGCCCAATACGCATTCAACAACGCAGTCATGCCGCTCGACGAATTCACTAAAGAAGCGGGCATGGAGCGCGATGATTACATCCACCAATATTACGACATCTGTACATACCGAGGAAAACTCTGGGCACTTCCCACAACCCCTGCTTCAACCGCTCTCCACTACAACCGAGAGATGCTCAAAGATGCTGGTTGGGATCCAAACAACCCGCCAAAAACAATTGAAGAACTCACCCAGCTCGATAAAACAATCTTCAAGAAAGACGGCACTGCAATAAAGACAATGGGTTTTCTCCCCACCGAACCCGGCTGGTGGCCATGGGCTTGGGGACCAATTTTTGGCGGGAAACTGTGGAACGGTGTCGATAAAATCACCATGGACGATCCCAAAATTGTTGAGGGATACACATGGATGGGAGGCTTCGCCAAACAATACGGGAGCGGAACCGTTCAGTCGTTCCAAGAAGGATTCGGTGCCTTCAATTCACCCCAAAACCCCTTCATGGATAACAAGCTTGCCTGCGTTCTTCAAGGCGTGTGGATGGCTAACTTTATCGAAAAACAAAATCCAAAACTAAACTGGGGCGCCGCCCCGTTCCCATACCCAGCTAAATATCCTGAAATGGCAGGGTCTTCCTTGCTTGACCTCGATATTCTTGTCATCCCAACTGGTGCAAAGCACCCCAAAGAAGCTTTCGAATTCCTCAAATATCTCCAAACGCAAGAAGCAATGGAAATGCTCTGCCTCGGGCAGAAAAAACACTCCCCCCTTGCAAAAGTCAGCGAAGGATTTCTGAAAGACCATCCCAATCCCAACATCCGACTTTTCCAAGAGCTCGCCGAATCCAAA
>JAPUDU010000031.1 GCA_027492935.1 Fimbriimonadaceae bacterium | reverse complement strand
TCAGGTCACCGGTGGCTTTTGCGGCGGTTTTCGCTTGAGCGAATACAGGGAAGAGGATGGCCGCAAGAATCGCGATAATTGCGATTACGACGAGGAGTTCTATGAGCGTGAAGGCTTTTTTCATCTTTCTTTTTTGGGTTTGGTCGCATCTTTGTGAGATGCGACCGTTTGTATTTTTAAATTAGGCTCGTCGTCGCTTACGGAACGCGGCGATTGCTGCGGCACCAGCGAGGATGGTCATGGTTGCAGGTTCGGGAACAGGAGCGTATTGCACTTCGCCGGCCCAGGTTCTTGGGTTGAATGAATCGGCGAAAAAGAGTGCGGGGTCAGCGATCGTGCCGCCTCGTGCGCCCTTTGCAATTCCTGCAGTGATCTTGAGGTCGCCGTTGGTGAACGTGCTTGCACCACCTCGATAACCGACATAACCGTCAGTCATTGCGTTGCCGCCAGCATGGAATATGCCGAGGCTAACGGTGGAACCAGTGGTGAGCAACAAGGTGTTGGCTACATCGATTTGTGTCCATGAGCCAGCAGCATTAGTTGTTCCGTTCCAGGTACCGAGAAGGTTCCAGACGGTGTGATCAGTTTCGTTGCCGACCAGTGCGCCATTTTTGTAGTACACGGCGTAAGTAGCATTGCTGATGGCAGCGGAAGCGTTCAGATTGAACTTTCCTGTCAATTTGAGGTCGTTGGCTGACGTGTTTTCGAGGCTGATGAGCGCGCCGCCGTAATGGGCGGTTGTGCCAACTCCTGTTCCGAAAAATGTTTGGGCAAATGAGCAGGTGCTCAAGGCAGCAAGAGCAAAGAACGGAACCGTTCGCAGGTATTGTTTCATTGGGATTATGTCCTAGGAATGTCGCCCGTTGGATGTGGAAGTTCGCGGGCGCGTTCCGTCCCATAGTTTCCTATCTATACTTTTTAGTCCTATTTGACGAAAATGATGATTGTTGATCGATTTCGACGAAAATGCTAAGAAATAGTGTTAGTTTTGAGTTTATGCAATTTGATGAATTTTAGTGCAGTTGCCTTAAATGATGATTAGTCTTTTTTGAGAGGAGTAGGGTTTTTCGTAAGTTCTTGCTCGAGTGAGTCGAGATGCTTTGTCCAAAAGTGTTTGATGTTATGGAGCCAATCATCTACAGAGCTGAATCCACCCGGTTCAAGTTTATAGAGGCGTGTGCTCCCTTGAGGATTAGATGTGGCGAAGCCAGAATCGCGAAGCACTTTGAGGTGCTGCGAGACTCCAGCTTGAGAAATGCCGAATTCGGTGGTTATGACTTCGACGACATGGCCGGCGGTTGATTCGCCTTCGGCGAGAATTTCTATAATCCTTCGCCTGACAGGATCACCGAGGACATCGAATGCGTTCACTCTTCGGTTTCACCGGTGTACGCTTTGCGGGTTGTTTCGGCGGCTTTGAGTGCGAGTTCTGGCGGAGTACCGGAAGCGATTGAAGCTTCGCCCCAGGCATCGCTCGACATTTTGATGAAAGCTTTTCCTTCGTCGGACATCATCCATGCCATTCCTTTTTCTGGGTTCGTTGATTCGCCGGTGTTTAGGTGATGGAATAGTCCGAGTAGTCCAGAATCCCAACCGACTCCGGTTGCACCAGGCCCGTATTGATCCATCATATCTTGGGGGACGGTAGCGATGTGTTCGAGTTGGAAATTGACTCCATCGGGAGCGGGCGAGATGGAGACGTTAACCCAGCTCATTTGATCGCCGTATTCCCAAGTGACTTTGAATTCTTCTTCGGGGGTGCACTCAAGAATTTCACCGCCGGCATTGCCCTCGAATTGATATTTGCCACCGACTTTGAGATCGCCTGAAATGGGAAGAAACCAATTGGGGATGCGGTCGATATTTGTGAGAGCATCCCAGAGGTTTTCGGTGGTTGTGGGATAAGTCCGACGGATTGTGAGGACACGGGCTTCTTCGCCGTTGTGTTCACGGGTTTCGAATTCTCGCTGAGTTGATGGGAAGTAGTTAGTGAAGTCGATTTGCATGGAAGTATTGTATTAGTTTGTAATTATATAAGTCAAGAGTGAAATAAAAAATTGATTGAATTCTTCATCGATTGGCCTCAGGCTTTAGTTTTGTGGCTTTGTAATTACTTCCAGGATTCAAGGAATGACTGGCGAGCGGCGAGGGCGCGGTTACGGCAGTCTGGTCCGGAGATGTTGATGTGTCCCATTTTTCGACCGGGGCGGGATTCAGCTTTTCCGTACCAGTGGAAGTTTGCTTCGGAGTGGTGACGGAGGAGCTCGGCGCGTGCGAAATCCACTCCAGTCCTTTCCTCAAGGGGAGAGTTGGTATGCGTAGCATTGGCTTCGTTAGTACCACTCGGGAGTTCGATGCCTAAAATGTTAACCATACACGTTTCTTGTCCGACGGGGGTAGCGCAGGTGAGATGGGTAGCGAGGCGGACATGTTGTTCGAATTGGGAAATGCCGCCCCAATCTTGGGAATAGTGTCCGGTGTTGTGAGGTCGGGGGGCGATTTCGTTGATGAGGAAGTCACCAGATTCGAGTTCGAATAGTTCGACACCAAAGAGACCGTAACCTTGAACGGCTTCAACAGCGGCTATGGCGGCGGCGGAGGCATCGGTGCCGGAGGGGAAAACTTGGTCACAAACGTGGTTGACCTGGACGGTTTCCATGGTGGGAAAACAGCCGGTTTGGGTTTGGGAGCGATACACCATGACGGCAAGTTCGCGTTTGAAGGGAACAAACTCTTCGGCCAGCCAGTTGCCTTGGTCGATTAAGGGGCGGTGCGTTTCAAATTCTTCCTGAGTGCGGGCGTAGCGGGTGCCTTTGCCATCGTAGCCACCGAAACGGGCTTTGAGCACCATTGGGAATCCGATTTCGGCGATGGCGTTGGAGTAATCGCCTTCAAGAGCGACGGCTTTTGGACTCGGCGCACCGTAGGCGTCGTAGGCTTGTCGCTGGAGAAGTTTGTCTTGGATAGTTGCGAGGGTGCCGAGGCCGGGAATGATGCAAGAGGGATCACGGTCGGCAATGATGAGAGCTTGACGGATGGTTTGGACAGGGATGAATTCGTTTTCGAGGGTGATGTACTTGCACTGAATGATGAGGTGGGCGACTTTTTCGGGGTCGGAGAGTTCGCCCTGAAGGGAAGGGGCGATGAGGCTGGATGGAGTGACTTTGCCGGGATCAAGGCTCAGACAATGGAAGTCCAGCTTTTGAGCGGCCATGATTGACATCCGGGCGAGTTGCCCTCCGCCGAGAAATCCGAGGTCGTAGCTTTGATTCATTCTTGTTTCCAGTCTTCTTGCCAGTTGGTGGCGAGTCGGGTTTGGACGACTTGTGCAGGTCGAGCGTAGATTTTGGTTGATCGTTCGATGTCGATGTCGCGGATGACGCCGATGAGTTGGGGGTAGCCCTCGACGATGCCCGATTTTTCGGCTAATTCTTCGATCGTAGTAATGATTTTGTCGAAATTGGCGGAGTCTGGCATGGTGATATTCATGCTGAGCTGGGCAATTTCTTGAGCTTGGAGTTCGAGGCCAAGGGCTCGGACTCCGGCGAAGAGGGGGTCGCCACTCCGGCGTTTATCGCGGATTTGGCTGGCGATTTGCCGCATTACGCTGGCGGCTCCGGGTTGGTTGGGGAAATTGACGTTGAGGGCGACGAGGAAATCTCTCCAGCCTAAAACGGTTGCGCCGAGATAAGGGTGGGCTTGAGAGGGGCCGAAATCGGGGTTTAGCTCTTGATTGATGAGGGCTCCGAATCCACCTTTACGGAAGTTGGGAAGAGTTTTTCCGGGGGCGGAATGT
>JAPUDU010000030.1 GCA_027492935.1 Fimbriimonadaceae bacterium | reverse complement strand
CTTTTCACACCCTTTTTTATACGCACCTTTACTTGATGCCAAAGGAGAATGATTTTGTAGCGTTTGGAAAGCACCCCAAAGACATGCATTGTTTGTGGGAGAATCCTCCGGTTGAAGAGGCGTTATCAAAGAAAGAATTGTTAGCATATGTCGATCATATAGTTGATCATGTTGATAGTTGGGTGGATGCGCTGGATTTGGAATCGCCTACGACGGGTATTCCTTGGTATAGAGAGATGGGGAAATTTGAACATCAGCTAGTGAATTTGCGACACATTCAAGGACATGTGGGACAGCTTTCGGAGCTTTTGATGGCACAGGGAATTTATACTAATTGGGTTGGCAAAGCATGAATCAAGCTGAATTGATATTGGCGCAGTTGAACTCGGTGAGAACTGAGTTGATGGAAGCAGTGGATCGGCTTGATGATTCGCTCTTAGCATGGGCGCCGGGGCCAGGGATGCGGACGATTCATGGTCAACTGGTTGAGATATTGATGACCGAAGTGTATTTGCAGGATCGTATCAAAAATCAAGAACGTCGCGCAGTGAAGGAGATTGAAGCACCTTTCCGGGCGGCAGAATCGGTTGAGGAGTTGAAGGTTGCGCTTTCTGAAGTTCGCACGGAAACCCTAAGATTATTGGATGGACAATCTGCGGCGCAACTTGATGGAATAGTTGATGTTTCGACGGAGTTTGCTCGTTGGCTTGAGCTTGATTCAGTTCCGGTTTCGGAAATGTTTCGGCATATTGCTCGGCATGAATCCTATCATGCGGGGCAGTTGGTTTCTTATCTTTGGGCGAGAGGAGATGACCCGTACGAATGGGATTAAGAGATTTTTCTGAGGTTCGGTTGCGTACCGAACGACTGATTTTGCGGGCTTGGCGGAGTGATGATGCGGCCGGGCTTTTTCGTCTGCGTTCTAACCCGGAAGTGATGCGTTATTGGGTTCGCGGTCCTTTTGAGGAAATTAGGGTAGCTGAGGCGGTGATAGCAGATTTTGTTAAGATCAATGCGCGCGGCGGTGGTTTAGAACTGGCAGTCTGTTTAGGAGATGAAGTTATTGGAACGGCGACTTTGCATGACATTGTTTGGACGAGCCGACGGGCGGAATTGGGTTATATGTTGTTGCCGGAATATCAGGGCAAAGGATTAATGCACGAGGCTTTGGTGGCGATTGTTGGTTATGGGTTCGGAGAGTTAGGATTGAATCGGTTGGAAGCGGATATTGATCCCCGTAATGTGGCTTCGCGGCGATCTTTGGAGCGACTGGGTTTTCAGCGAGAGGGGTATATGCCTCAGCGGTGGATTGTTGAAGGGGAGATTACGGATACGGAGTTCTTTGGTTTGTTAGCAGTGAATTGGGCTTGATTAATTTGATTTTCAACCGTCATTGAATTTCGGGGGCGATATATCTGGCTACGGGGTTAAGCGGTTTATCTAAGATTTCCCATTTAGATTGCATAAAGATTCTTTAAATCACTGAAATGCCTTTTGTGATGAGACGTCGGCACCTGCATGAGACAAATTCCATTTGTACTTGCGGCGTCGGTTTTTGCGATTGTTCCAACGGTGGCTCATGCCTCGGATGTTGAGCTTGCGGCGATTATGCGTACTAACAAACTGAGCTCGATTGAAGCGGCGGCAGTTGTTGTCATTGCGGATGTTTTAGGGGTGAATGCGGACTTTGTGATTAGGACGGGGCGGAGTACGGGGCAACCGCCATCTATTTATGGGCCGGCAATGATTTATGCGGATCAGTGTAATCGCCCATTTAAAGATGTGTGGCGTGAGCGGGGTAAGGGGTGGGGGAATGTTGCACATGGCATTGGGATGCATCCGGGTACTTACAATCAGTACCGAAAGAAGGGATATTCCAATGATGAGATTATCTGGATGAACTCGTTGAACCGTGGTTATCGAATTTCTCCGAACCAATATCAAACATGGCGGGGCCAAGGATTTTCACGAAACTCAATTTTGGAATGCTCCGCCCGGTATGACGGAAATTCAAGGAAGATGACCTCCCATTTTGATGAGCGGCGTTCGAAGAATAAGGTGAAGGCGAGCTCTCATGGTAACTCAGATAAACGTGGAGGATCGAAGAAGAAAGGTTCGGGCCATGGAAAAGGCGGAAATAAGGGTGGGGGCAGGGGCCGAGGATAACTCTTGAAAAGGGGTCGCTTGTGCGACCCCTTTTTTGCATTAAACTCTAAATGTGATTCAATCGTTAATCGCCAGTATCTTGCTGAGCAATAGTGAGATAAGAGTTAGTTCTAGCGAAGAACTTGCCCTTGTGGCGAAAGATATTAAGCCGGGAACTACAATATTGTTAGCTCCGGGTGAGTATCGCGGAGGATTGACCTTGGCTGATTTAAACGGGGTAGAAGGTGCGCCCATTGTGATTGCGGGTGAGAATCCGAAGAGTCCACCTGTTTTTTTGGGTGGTGGATCTGGGTTGCAGCTATCGCGAGTGAGCTACGTTGAAGTGCGGGATTTGGCTTTTCAGGGTGTGCGCGGGAACGGACTGAACATTGACGATGGTGGAATTATTGGTAAGCCTTCACACCACGTTGTGATTAAAGGAATTAAAGTTTCGGAAACTCCGGAAGGGAATAATGATGCGATTAAGCTATCAGGTCTGGATGACTTTCGAGTTGAGGGGTGTTCTCTTTCAAAGTGGGGTGGTTCGGGGATAGATATGGTGGGGTGCCATAAAGGAGTTATTGCGGGAAATCAGTTTCGGGATGGTGGTTCAAGCGGGGTTCAGATTAAGGGAGGCTCAAGTGAGATTACGGTTCAAGGGAATAGTTTTTATCGGTCGGGGCAGAGGGGCGTAAATATTGGCGGGAGTACGGGTGAAGCGTTTTTTAGGCCGAGTTTGAGTGAAATGAGAGCTGAAAAGTATGAAGCTAAGCAGATTTTGGTGGAAGGAAATAGTTTTGTAGAAGGTGGTGCGCCTGTAGCGTTTGTTGGAGTTGATGGGGCGGTGGTTCGATTTAACACATTTTACAAGCCTGAGCGGTGGGTGATTCGTATTTTGCAGGAGACGCGTTTGGATGGGTTTGTTCCTTCGAGAGGCGGGGTGTTTGAGGACAACTTGGTGGTGTTTAGTGGTGGAAATTGGTCATCCGGGGGAGTGAATGTTGGTGCGGGGACGGCACCGGATACGTTTCAGTTTGGACGCAATTTTTGGTACTGTTCTGATCGACCTGAGATGAGTAAGCCGAGTTTGCCGGTTGAGGAGAAGAGTGGGGTTTATGGGATTGATCCTTTGATCGTTGTTACTGATGTTGGGGTGGTCGGGGTAAAAGATGGAAGCCCGGCGAGCAAGGTTGGGGCTCATGCTTGGGAAGTTAAAGAATAATATTATTGATTGACTTGGATACATTTGTCTGGTAGTATTTTTGAATGGACGCAACAGAGGCATTGTTTGAATCGTGGCACCGCCAGGCGCAGATGACGAAGAATTTATTGGGGTTGTTTGACGAGCGGTTGATTGAAGTGAAGCCGGCAGATGACAGTATGAAAGCAGCCGGTCACTTCGCCGACATTCATGGATGCCGTGTTGAGTGGCTGGAGGCGGCGAGTGGTCGCAAGTGGCCGGAGTTAGGGCAATTATGGTTTTCGACCGATGACGGTTGGGATTTTGTGAGTGACTTGGCTGTGATTCGAGAGCGACTTGAGGCGAGTGAGAAGGCGGTTGATGCTTGGGTGAGAGAGGCAGTTGCGGCAGGTACGCAAAAGTGTGGCCCTTACGATCATCCGATTTTATATTTGCAACATCAGCTTTGGCATGAGGGTTAT
>JAPUDU010000029.1:19863-28790 GCA_027492935.1 Fimbriimonadaceae bacterium | reverse complement strand
CGACAAAGGGCTCGTCGCGCTCCACCTCGTAACGGATTCGTTTGTATTGCTTTATAAAGGCTAGTAATCACCCTCTCGGAATCACCTAAAACAAATGCAAATCGACTCTCCGCGCCATCAATTCGGCTATCGCTAGGAAAAAGGCCGTGAGCCTCCGTTAAAGTGTTTTCTGCTTCCTCAATAATACCAATCACATTTGCATTATCTAGAGAACTACCTGATTCAAGTGCTTCGTTAATCTGTGTGCACAAAATAAGTACTAGCGTGTCAAAGGGGTATGGACTAGACTTAGACTCAGTTAACTTTTTCGCTTCGTCTCTAACCTTATTTAGAAGTATTGACTTCACGTGACCACGTTGTTCGGCTACAGCCTTCTTGTAATGCACGTGACACAAACTATGCTTGATCGGATGATAGTTTGGATCACACTTCTCTGCTCTCTCTAAGTATTTTTGCGCGGCCTCCAAATCTGATCCATAAGTAAACGCATAAACAGCAGCTTGATGAAGTGCTACCGCATTATCAGGAAGCTTTTCCACTAGTTTCTCCAAAAATACTAACGCAACTTCTCGGGTTGGGAACAACTGATGAACTGTGTCATGATTAATCAAACGATCCAGCGCTCGTTCATCTGATGAAAAACCAGACTCCAATCCTTTTACGCATTCTAAAATTGCGTCAGCGCGCTTACCCTCATCAGACAATGCATACGCAAACACTAAATCAGCCACAACAGGATGACGGGCTCTAAAGTAGATATCATAATCATTATCCTCCTCAGTAAAGACTATCTGTTGCAATGGCTCAAAAAATTCATCCTTAAACCTATCAAATGAGATTCGATGAATTCTATGGATTGTGCCAGCTCTCACCAATTGTCCAAATTTCTGCAATATGCATACCGTTAGGTAAATACGCTTAGCATTATTAGGGGCAATTTTTTCGTATTCATCTGCAATCTGATCTTCTAATGATCTACCGTGAGTAGAATTATAAACAGATACTAACACATCACCTCCTGCACCGGATTTTGATATAAGACTCTTAACCTGATCTTCAAAAGATAAATTAGCTAGAAATCCTAACTGTGAAGAACTATCGAGTTTATCAAGCAACAATTTAGCTTCCTTCTTGCTTAGTTTTTTTAATTCCAGATCACGATCAAGATTGAGTCTCTCCAAAAGTTTGCTCTCAAACACCTCGTTACCACGGTCAGCCAGAACTAATGATAATTTCTTAAGAGCTCCCATGAATTCTCTTTGAATTTGGTGAATTTCGCTAACATAATCAGCAGCATTGTCAACAAACAAAAATACCCTGTCAGAGGTTAAGGCGAGAATTTCTTTTAGGCCCTCTAGAGGTATTGCTTTACCATTTCGCACGTATATCACAATCGTATTTTCCTCCTTTGATAAACGAAGAGCGAGACTTTGAAGAAGAATTGACTTGCCCGATCCAGCACCACCTTTGATAAGGGTAGCAGTTGATCTCTGCTCGTCAGCATCTGTAATAAGTTCAACCAGCAGAGACAATTCTACATCTCTCTCGAATACTAGTTCACCTGAATGACCTTGAAAAGCCGTTGAAGCACCAAGGAAGAAATTTTTAGACTCTGGAGCGGCGACAGTAAAGTCTTTACTAATATACCACAGGTCATTCGTTAAATAGTTATCTAAAGCAAGAGAAATTATTTCACCATGAACAGAAACTTTACTTTGAATGGGGTTGTTAGCTTGCAGGATTAGCTGACCAAGAACTCTTGATTTTTTCGGAATTTTTAAATCTATTGCATTCATAAATTCGCCGAAAGTACCTTTAATCAGAGTGATATTCTTACGACTATTTACTAATTCTAAGGTTGAATCAGGATCTGGAATAATTAAATAGAATCTTTGTCTCATATCCTCTGGCACCGCCCTAAGGCAAGCGATAATATCTGGATCAGCATTCTTCGTTCCAACCATAATGAATGAATATCTTGTACCGAAATCACTAACTCGAGCAAAGGGCCGCTCTCGACGCACTGACACATTCGAATATTGATCATTTGAGATTACTAATGGTGCTATGCTACTCGGAACATTTTCAATACAACCATGGAGCTTAATTAACTCTACATTACCAGGAAATTCTGATTCACGCCCCGCAAATATTTCATCACTAATTGTACGATGTATTTTATCACCTTTGCCTTTTTGACGGTAAGCCGTTTCGATTAGTGTATCGTAATTGGTTGTGACAATAGCTCGCCATGTAAAGTCTGGTATTAGAAGGTGAGAGGAACTTGGTTCCAAGGGTGACAAAAGTTGCTTTATGTATCTTTCGACTTCAGCGCGAGTAGTATAGTCGATTGCAAGCCCAGCTACGTAGGATAACGGATCATCCTTATACTTACCGCTGAGAAATTGATCTGATAAGGAGTCCCTAAGTTCACCAGCAGAGAGGGCGCGTAACGAGCAGTCATCGGAAGTGCAACCAAGTGAGGCACCTGCTCCAAGAAATAACACTGCATGCCCATCTTTTACTATATTTATTAGATTGTCTGGTAATTCCATTGCATTTTAGCTATCTTCTTCACCTTAGCCCTTACGGTTTAAAATTAAGTTACCCTATTATTTCGCAAAAAAATCTACTACTCTTCATACCCCTCAACAACACCTAACTCAAAATCGTACAACGCCGAAATCCCATAACTATCAAGCTCCCCAACCCCCTCAAACCGATCAACAAACCCCTGGACATCCGCTCCTTCCGGCAACGCCAAACCGCCGAGCAACGCCCACTTCCAACGCAAAATATCCCCCAAATCAGCATCCGCATTCCGCGCATGCCCCGCCGGATACATCACCAAACCCGAATCCAACCCATTGATCGCGATCGAAGTCGGAATCCCATCTGGATACTTCTCGTCGTATTCCAAACCGCCATGAACAAAGTCAATCCGCTGCATCAAAGCCCGAACATCCGGCTCAAAAATAGCCGAATCTGACTCCTGATAATCCCAAGGATCAAGCATCAAGGCCTTCCAAATCCCATCATGCGAACCGCCACTCTCAGGCAACGAGCCATGCGCCGCATACCAAGAACAAGCCTTCCGGAGCAGTGTCGCCACACTGTAAGCCATCGAGTGATCCGCGCTTTGCCGCGTCTTTGGCTCTTTCTTCATCGGATTCCCAATAATCCCAAATGCCGGCTCGTAAGCCACAATCGTAATCTTCTCAAGCCCCTTCAAGCCACCCGCCAAGAGCGAAGGATTCGCCGCAATCAGGTTAATCGCCCCCTGCAATGCTCCCGCCGACTGGTGCTCATAAAGCCCGAGCTTAAAGTGCATCCCCATCACCGCAAAGTCGTCACCGCTGTGCGAAAGTATCAAATCAAATGGAGAATCACCCGACTCCTTCCATCGCGCTGCCCCATCGGTTGTCGGTTCAAAGAACCGCCAAATCGCTTCCGGATTCCGGAAAATATCGCGTGGCCCCCGAAACCCCGCCATCGAACGCTTCATACACAAAATCGCCGCTTCCGTACTAATCGCTGCGCTTGCCCCCTTACTATCCGAAAGCTGTTTCCCCGCTCGAATCGCCCGCCACGGAATGTAGTGCGCCACAAACATCCCAATCGCACTCTCAATCTGCTCCGCATCCGCTCCCATCAACGCACCATAAGTCGCGGCACTCCCAATCGCACCATGAACAACATGGTCGAGTTTGTAAGTCTTCAAACTAAAAACTTCCGCCAGCCGCCCACGAATTTCGTCTAGCAAAACCATCGCCTTAAGCGCAGTTGCTCCATCAAGCCCGCGTTGCTGGCAAGCCGCAATCACAACCGGATAAAAATCGTTGTGACCAAATTCACCCGCTGTGTGCCCCGTCTCCGGTCGGAACCCAAAATTTGTTCCGTTGCTATCCCATTCCCGAACTGCCGCCGAATTGGCCAAAATCGCCTTCTCCGGCATCACCCCTTGGTTACTACCAAAGACCATCGCTGCGTTATCCGGATTACCGCTCGGATAAGACAACGCTTCGTCTCGTAAAACCTTAGGCGCATTGGTTTGCAACGCCAGCGCGCTCACACCACACAAAACCGCATCGGTGTGGAACCACCGAACCCGCTCCAGAACCGCATCGCTCGGTCCCGGCCCTAACTTCCCGCTCATAAAATCTATCGCAAATTGCCCTATTCCCAGGGCCTGATTCGTGTCTTTAGCAAGCGTAACCGAAGTCGATGACATGAATGCAGTTTAGCTCACAGGGGACTTCTTAACCGTTAAGAAGTCCCCACTCAAATCGATAGCTAGATCTTCCCTAACGCCTGATCCAAGTCCGCAATCATATCGTCCGCATTCAAAGGTCAAAGCTTCATTCAATCAAATACTTTATTCAAAAAACATATCGCTGAACTTGCAGTTGACTTTCGGACGATCTCGAATCGGCACGTATCCAACTATTTTCTCTTCACCATTTTCATCGAAAGTTTTCAAAATGTCACCATTTAAGCGCCCCCCTTTAACATAATCAAATGGTTCGATAAATTCTTCAACTTCAGCTAGAACTTCGATTTTAGCCCTCTCACATACGATTTCAGATACATAAAGAGACGCATCATCGCAGAGGTGAATTCGTAATAAACCGTCTTGCTCAGCGATGACATCCTCAATAATTTCTCTCAGTCGCCAATCCACATCGGCGGTAATTACGCCGAAACAAACCAGATCCAAAACAGTTGGTTTTCGCAAGCCGCAATTCCAGTGTGCAAATATGCGAAGCTTTATCCCCGTTTTTACATCACCAACAAACAAACTAACACCCCAAACATGCGCCGTCACTAAATGTGAACTGCCCATCGCCGCATCGGGATCAACAAGCTCTTCTAAAGCGGAAGCATCATAAAGCGACGTCATTCCCGCAGATTACTTGAGTTTCAAGATATCAAATGTGCGCTTTTGAGTTCAAATCTTCCCTAACGCCTGATCCAAGTCCGCGATCAAGTCGTCTGCATCCTCAATCCCAATACTCGCCCGAACCAAGTTGTCGCCAATCCCCACCGCATCCCGAACTTCCTTCGGCATCTCAAAGTGAGTCATCGTCGCTGGTTGTTCAATCAAACTCTCAGCCCCACCCAGCGAAACCGCCAAAGTGAACAATTGTGTCGAAGTCAAAAACCGCTTGGTTCCTTCCAAATCTGCTTTCAGATAAAACGAAACCATCCCCCCAAAGCCAGTCATCTGCTTCTTCGCGAGTTCATAATGCTCCGAACTCGGCAAGCCCGGATAAAGAACCTTTTCAATCTTCGGATGATTCTCAAGCCATGCCGCAACCTTTAACGCATTCTCCGCATGTGCTCGCATCCGAATCCCCAAAGTCTTCATCCCTCGAATCGCCAAGAAGCAATCAAACGGTGAACAGGTCGCCCCCACCGCATTCTGAACAAACTTCAACCGGTCATAACAATCATCACGATTCGTCATCACCGCACCCATTATCACGTCGCTATGGCCGTTCAAATACTTCGTCATGGAGTGCATCACAAAGTCAACTCCCAAGTCGAGCGGCTTCTGGAAATAGCTACTCATAAACGTATTGTCAATCGCAGTCCAGCAACCAAAATCTTTTGCCACCCGAACCACCATTTCAATATCTACCAAATTCAAAAGAGGATTCGTCGGACTTTCAAACCAAACCATCTTCGTCTTGGTTCGCGTCAGAGCCTCCCGCAAATTCTCTTCTGTCAGCTTAATGAACTCAAAAGTGATTCCCCGTGTCTTCGCCACATCCGTCAAGTAACGATACGTTCCCCCATAAATATCATCCCCTGTAACAATGTGATCGCCCGCTTCCAAAAGCCCAAACAAATTATCAACCGCCGCCATTCCGCTCGCAAAAGCCAGCGCATACTTTGCATTTTCCGCCACCGCCAACATCTTCTGCAACACAGATCGAGTCGGATTATCCGTTCGCGTATAGTCAAATTCCCGATAAACCCCCGGAGCATCCTGTGCAAAAGTAGAACTCTGATAAATCGGCGGACAGACCGCTCCTGTTTGCGGACAGGGGCGTGTCCCCAAATAAACCAATTCTGTATCCAACGATCGCTGCGACATGACTCTCATATTCTGAACAATCAACCGCCCTCATCGCCAGGGCGACCCAATTTCTAAAAGAATTCCATACAACAAGCCGACATCGGCCTAAGAAACTTTCGTAAATACTCTACAGCGCCTGCATCCCCAGTAACTTCACCCCAATTCACCATTTCATCCAAACTCGGTGAACCCATCAACGCCTGAGCCAATTGCAACCTGTCAATCTCAACAAGCGGCCCTGTCCCAATTGTCTGCCCCATAAATTCAAAGCTAAACTCCTCAAACTCCGCCCCCAAGCGGTTCAAAAGCGATTCCGGATCAACTGCCGCAAACATCGTCGGACGATTCTTAATCATCTCGACTCCCCCATCCACAAATCGCCGACCAAACCCTGATTCCGGCGGCTCATTCCAAATCACATTCGTTTTATTAATCGCCAATGTCCGCATCAGCCCGAGTAACGATTCATATCCTCGCGCCGTTGTCCATGCGATCTCCCCAATTTCCAAATCGTTCCAAAAACCGTAAGGATTCGTCCACAAATATCCTTCAACGGGTTTACCAACCGCATAAATCTGCGGTGGTTTCTTCCCTAACCGGCGTTTCCAATGCTCAGGTGTCCGATCGCAGCTGCCATTAAAACGCGCCGCAAACTGCCGATAGCACCCCATCAACTCCGCAACGTAATCCGGCGAAACTTCCCGAACCTCCAACTCTCCAGAAATCTTGGGCAACTGATGAACCGGGCAACTGATCCGCCACCGCCACCCGCACGCCTCAAATCCACTCTTGCGATAAAACGGCTCTCTAAAACCGTAAAGCGAAGCAACTTCGTACTTTGCCTCTTTCAACAAACCCATCAGCCGATCCATCATCTGCTGACCAACCCGGCCACCGCGAAACTCTGGCAACGTCCCAACCGCCGCAACCCCCGCACCCCGAACAACCTCGCCTCGCCAAAAAGTCGGATAGTCACAAACTATCGCCGCAAAAGCTGCTTGATCTCCAACGTAGCCAACCACAAACCGCTGAAACTCAATTGGCTCAATCGTTTCCTCCGGAAAAATATCCGGCCCATACACTCTCTTCCAAATCCGCAACGTCTCACGGTATTCGTCTGGTCTCGCCCACCTCAGATCAAGAGAGTCTTCCACCTAAATAGGAAGAACCTCCGTTTCCTTGTTCACATTCAAAACAAAGCAACTGTGGATCTTGCCCACAACTTTAATCGACGCCAAACGCTCTTTCAAGATCCGCTCGTAATCATGCATATCCTTCGCCACAATCCGGAGCATAAAGTCGTAATCCCCGCTCACATGGTAGCAAGCCAACACTTCCGGAACCTTCATGATGTCCTCAATGAACTGATCAATCGGCTGATCCTGGTGCATCGACAAACTGATCTGCGCAATGACATGCAAGTTAAAACCAAGCTTCTCTGCTTCCAAACGAGTGCTATATCCTTTAATAAATCCGGATTGCTCTAACTTCCGCACACGTTGTAACATTGAAGGTGGCGAAAGTCCAATCTTCCGCGCTAAATCCGCGTTAGATATCCGGCCATCTTGTTGAAGCAATTTTAAAATCTGCTTATCTGATTTATCGAGTCTTTCTTTCACGGTGATTCCAAATGAAACTAATTTGATTCAGTATAGTGAAACATACCAGTTAGGCACAAGCCCCTACCCATCACAATATTAGCTAAACTCACCAAATGGCAGCTCCCGCCCAAACCGACCTTCGCTGGGATCTTGAAACATTTTTTCCGAGCATCACTGATTCCTCATACTTAGAAGCTGTTAAGCAGGTTCCTTCTAATTTAGACAGTCTCGACCAACTTGTCAGTTCGCTTGATGCAACCTGTACTGCTGATCAACTCCGAACTCTCCTCGACAAAATTGAAGTCACCATCCGCCAAGACCATCTCGTTCAAAGCTTCACCAGCCTCACCCTCAGCACCGACGCCAACAACGAAGATGCCCAAAAAGCGTACGGTACCCTCATCCAATACTCGACTCAATTGTCGAAAATTTTTAATAAATACGCCGCATTAGTTGGCTCACTAAACCCTTCACTCTGGCAAAATGACCCCCGCTTCGCTGAAGACCAATTCCCTCTCGATCGCCTTCATTTATCCGCCGAGCACCTCCTCAGCCACGATCTCGAAACCCAATCCGCTGATCTATCCGAATACGGCTCCGGGGCGTGGGAAAAGCTTTACGACGACTATTCATCCAACATCTCCGTCAACTTCAACGGCGAACCAACCCCCATCAGCGCAATCCGAGGAATGGCATATTCGACCGATGCCGAAGTCCGTGCCGCTGCGTTCACCGAAGAACTCAAAGCTTGGAAGGCTCACGAAATCCCCATCGCCGCTGCACTAAACGCAATCAAAGGCGAAGCTTCCTACCACGCTAAAACCCGGGACTGGCCGGAGCAACTTGATGTCAGCCTATTCCGAGCAAACATGGATCGCGCAACTCTAGAAGCCATGCTCAGTGCCGCCCATGATGCTTTCCCCGATTTCCGTCGTTACCTCAAAGCAAAAGGCAAATACCTCGGACACAACAACGGTCTTCCATTCTCCGATCTCTTTGCCCCCGTCGGAACAGCCGGTGCTTGGACATGGGAGCAATCAGAAGATTTTGTAGAAGAAGGTTTCAGAAGTTTCAGCGACAAACTCGCCGACTTCGCCCGCCAATCGTTCACCAATCGCTGGCATGACGTCTATCCCCGAAAAGGCAAGCGTGACGGAGCATTCTGCGCCGGCGTTACCCCCGGTGTGAGCCGCATGCTCTACAACTTCAAAGAGTCATTCAACGGGGCTTCAACCTTAGCCCAT
>JAPUDU010000029.1:8774-19819 GCA_027492935.1 Fimbriimonadaceae bacterium | reverse complement strand
GGACCCGCATATCACAACCTCTCCCTCAAAGATCGACAGTACATCCAATCCCGTACTCCAATGACCCTCGCCGAAACCGCAAGTATCTTCTGCGAAACCATCATTAAGCGACGGGCTCTCGCCAACTGCACAGCCGAAGAAAAACTCTCGATCCTCGAAGCCACGCTCCAAGGTTCCTGCCAAACCGTTGTCGATATCACCAGCCGCTACCTCTTCGAAACCGAAGTAATCGAACGGCGAAAACAACGCGCCCTTACCGCCGACGAGCTTTGTGACATCATGCGCCGAGCCCAACTCGAAACTTACGGCGATGGCCTCGATCCCGAAAAACTCCACCCCTACATGTGGGCCGCAAAACCTCACTACTACAGTGACCGCGCGTTCTACAACTTCCCTTACATGTTCGGTCTGCTTTTCGCTCTCGGTCTCTACCGGGTCTATCAAGAAAATCCCGAAGGATTTCAAGAACGATACGACAACCTGCTTTCCCGAACAGGAATGGCAATGGCTGCCGATCTCACATCAGAATTCGGCATCGACATCACTCAAAAATCGTTCTGGAAAGGCTCCCTTGATGTCCTCGTGGAAGACATCAACGAGTTCTGCGAACTCGCCAACGCCTAACTCACAAATCAAACTAAGGGATGGTAGAGAATCTAAATCCTTAACCATCCCTTAGTTGTCCCGCAACACTCTCATAATCTATCTGCTCAAACATGTATGCGGAGGAATCCGTGAAATCATGAAAACACGAGCGTTCACACTCATTGAACTTTTGGTCGTAATCGCGATCATTGCAATTCTCGCCGCCATCTTATTCCCAGTCTTTGCTCAAGCAAAGTCAGCCGCTAAGAAAACATCATCCCTCAGTGGACTCAAGCAAGTCAGCCTCGGCTTACAAATCTACTCTTCCGACTACGATGATAAAACCGTCTTCGAATACGGCACCGACTACCTCTCTGAAGACACCTGGGTTGGTGATATTTTCCCGTATGTGAAGAACAAAGCAATCTTCTTCGATAAGATGAAACCTGAACCCAAAGGAACAATCGACCCAACATTCGGCGAAGTCTACAGTGACCCCTTCTATCCCGCTGATAAGTATCGCTGGCAATGGATCACGAATTTCTCTCTCAACACCGATGGCTACTCACGCTACTGGAACGGTGGAACAAGCTGCGCAACCGCCTTCAGTGGTGCTACAAGCGAAGTCCGCAGCCTCAGCAGTATTGACGATGTGTCAAGTCGACTCGCAGTTGCTCCAATCCGCTATGCAAATCTCGATATCGGTTGGATGAGATTCTACGGATACGATGCTGCTTGGCCAACAATGGATCGCTACGCAACCGGTTGGAGTTGGTACCAACTCATCTGGGACACCCGACGTGAATACGGCAATAGATTCTTTGGTGCCTTCGCTGATGGTCACGCGGGCAAATTTGGCAAAGAAAAGTTCGTTGCTTACTACGCAGATAATCCAAGCCAAAACGAAGCGAACACAACCACCGAATTCTGCGCCGCGATGGAGAAAAACGACCGATGGAAATTCTGGGGCAAAGCATGGCAAGGAGATTAGTTCTCATCTGCCTGATAGCCCTCAGTTTCGCCGGATGTAACTCCGACGGAGCCGGCGAAGAAATGCACACCGACGCACCAAAAATGAGTGCCGAAGAACAAAAGAAAGTGGAAGGATCACGTCACGACCCTGCCACTCAAGAAATGTTAAATAATCGTCCCCGATAAAGATCACGAGGAGCTTGATCTTGCCCCACTGATAAAGGTGGGGCATTTTTTTACTTAAACGGTCGCCGAACCAGCGGCCCATTCGTTCGCGGCTGAGTCACCCCGGTTAAGAACCGACCGTAGTCATCCACCAACGCCGCCGATGCAATTCCCGTGTTCGGGTTGTACTTTGTTTTCCCAGCCCGGAGACCAACAAACTTGCCCGGTTCAAACTCCACAATCGCTACCGCCGCACCGTGCGCCAAGTCGACCGATTTCCCTTGGTAGTTCGCTGTATTCCCTTCAAAAGTAAAGCCTGCTTCTGCCCAATACTGAGCCAACTCAGGCATCTCCGCCGGAGTACCAACGAAAAGAACATTGCTCAGATAACCCGGTTTCTCTTCCAGACGATTTCGCCCTTCAATCAAGTTCTTAGGATCATAAGTCGCCATTCTTCGACTCCCTTCACCCCAGCGAATCGGTTCATTCGGACGTCTTGGCAGAAGTAACCGGTCAAATGGGTCAAGTGAAATAACATCCCAATTCCCTTGAATCGGAATAGCCAATTCACAAACTCCCGAAGCGTCAGGAATCACATCCACCGAACCATAACTCCACTCCGACCCCTGATTAACGGCGTACTCCAGTTTAAATCTGTAATAGGGAGCTTCCTGTTTCATCGTGATGTGCACTGCCCCCGGGCTATCAGTTGGCTCGTTAATACTTAACTTCGGCCACCCGGTCTGACGAATCCACTGATCAAAAAACCACTTCCATTCCGGCCCACACGCCTTTTCAAATTCTGGCCAACCACCTGCCTCACCAACTTGATGATTCTTTAAGAAGCTCTTCAAAACCTCAGTCATCTTCGCCGTGCCCATCTCAAACTCAAGTTGCTCAAGAATGTCGCCGCCTTTCCCATAACCCATCGAACTCGCAATTCCGCCCGATTCTGCCCCACTCGAAAATGGTGTTCCCCGGTTGTACTCTGAGCTTGCATTAGAAGTCTTTACAAACGCCCGACGCTTTGCCTCGACATCCCCAATACTTCCTTCACGCGCATACAATCCTTCTGAGAAAACCGCAAAACTTTCGTTCCAAAACGAGTCCAAATAAGTGTTCGGAACAACCCCACCCCACCATGTATGGCTGGGTTCATGAGCATCCTCAGCCGGGAGCCAACCAGTTCCGTAAGTTGCATAACTGTATGCCTCCAGCGCCCCGCCACCGTAAAGTTTAGTATCAACCGCTCCGTACTCCTTGTAAGGGTGGGGATACAGTTTGCTAAAGAACTCGATCACATTCGGTACATATTCAAGCTGATCAGCCATCTGCTCATCGGTCAGTTCTCGACTAGCCACAAAGTAACGAATCCCGTTCACTACGCGATCCTTCTCGCGGAATTTCCCCGCACTCAAACTCATATAGCTAACCGGAACCTTGTTCACATACCGAACAACTTTGTCATCCCCAGTTATCTTCTCACTAATCTTGTCCCCCTGAGCAATAACAATCCAATCCTTTGCTACATGAGTCGTGGTCGAAAGCGCCAGCGGCAAACGCCCAATATGCGGCCACCAATAATCGTTCGTCAACATGACCTCATCCGTCACGATCGCCCCCGCGAACTGCGGGCGATTCACAACCCCCGAATAATGAATCTCGTACTCAAATTGACCATTATTCGCCACCGGCAGGCTCAAAACACCCCCCGCCTGCGAAAACTTCACCGAATTCCCCTTCAAATCCACTACTTCGCTAACTTTATAGTTGTCGCCGAGCCGAACAAAGAACGAACCATCTTGTGCTCCTTGTGCAACAAGCGTAATCTTCGCCCCAATATCGGTCGACTTCTGCGGCACATTAAATCGAATAGTCAAGTCTGCTGCTGTGAGCCGTACGCCGCGCGTTTCTCGCTCATGCACCAAAGATGTCAACGCCCCATCACGCCATTCAAAAACCTGATCCCCATACTCTTGAGTCGTCAATGCGCTCGTAAAAACCAAAAACCGTCGATCTCCAACCGGATCAACTAGCTCCTCTACATGCCACCCTTTCTGTCCAACCCCAAACGCTCCCGTATTCTTCAGAAACGCAAACTTCCCCTTCAACCCAGCATCAGCATGATTTTCAATGGATGCAACATCTCGCGCTTTTGCCCACCCATCAAACTCCACAATCGACGCTGGGCGCGTCAAAATTGCAAAAAGAACCAAACCAACCATCATAAACATTGTACGCACGTCCCACTCGGCATTGCACCATCATTACAAAATTGCCATAATAAAAGGCTCAAGCGTGGCGACGTAGCTCAGTTGGTTAGAGCGAACGGTTCATACCCGTTAGGTCCGCGGTTCAAGTCCGCGCGTCGCTACCAAAAATATTTTAAAAAAAATGTTTTGTTTTTTCAGCAATCTCCACTATAATCAACAAGATCGTTCCTCAAATGATCAACTCGTACAACATGCCATACATTGCCCCGGTTAATCCGGGGCTTTTTCATTGATCCCTCAACAAAAAAATCGGTGGGTTGAATAAGGTTTCAACCCACCGATTACATCAAGCTCAGATTACTGAATGGTTACTTCTTGCTTGAACTCTTTCCCTTCAACCTGCACCACCAGTTGATAAGTCCCTTTCTCCACATACTTTGCCCGACGCGCCGCATAAGGATCGTTTAACGCCGTCTTCGGGTCGGTAGGATCGCCCTGAACCGGTGGAGCCTTAGGATCACCCGGTTCCAACATCAAACTCAGATTCAAGAAGTTGTAACCCCGGACGATATTCAGTTTGCGTGAAATCACAATCTTGCCGTCCTTATCAAGCAAGGAAATCCCACCCACACCAGCCGTCGAACTCCAAATCTCCGTCGACACCAATTGATCTTGATAAGTGTCATCCGCATATTCCGGTGCCCGTCGATATGGCCAGCGATCACGCCCTGATGGAACCGCAAGCGCAAACGAATGAAACTCCTTAGCCATGATCTCTTTCGTCAATTTCCGAATCGGTTTCACGCTCACAGCCCAAACCGAACGAGCGTGGCTCGCAATCACCATCTCTTCGGCCTTATCTTGAATCACCAAATCATGAACGGGTGTATTCATTATCCCGCCGCCATAAGCAATCCAACTTCCGC
This sequence comes from Fimbriimonadaceae bacterium, assembly GCA_027492935.1. GTDB lineage: Bacteria > Armatimonadota > Fimbriimonadia > Fimbriimonadales > Fimbriimonadaceae > UphvI-Ar2. The sequence goes on along the minus strand of JAPUDU010000029.1, from coordinate 14,958 downwards.
CTCGATCCATCGAGATGTAAACCCCCATATCCGTTCCAACATACAAAATGTCTGGATTAGTGGAATCTTCTCGAATCGTATTCACTGGTTCAAAAGGCAAATTCGCCGAAATCGACTTCCAAGTCGCACCAAAGTCTTCGCTCATCCAAACATAGGGTGTCCACTCATCCTGGCGATAGCCGTTCTGAGTGCTATAAACGCGACCATCCTTGTGCGTGCTTGCCACAATCCGCGTCACCCACCGATCCTTCGCCGGAGTCGAAATATCTTTCCACGTCACACCCGTGTCCGGTGTGAATTTAATACTTCCATCGTCAGCACCAACATAGATTTGACCGAACCGGAATGGACTTTCAGAGATTGTTGTTAACGAGCTATGCGGAACGTCTCCATTCGGAATATCCTTCGTCAAATCCCCGCTAATCACTTCCCATGTTCGGCCTTGATCAAACGAGCGGTGCAGACGCTGACTACCAATGTAAATCACATCTGGGTGGAACTTGCTAATAAAAATTGGGCTAATCCAGTTAAACCGCAATGCTGGTTGTCCCTGAATATCTCTCGGCTGAATGAATCGCCGTGCTCCCGTTACTTGATCGATAACATAGTGAGCACCAAATTGACTTGCTCCATAAATCGTGTCGCCGTCACCACGAGGATCAACCGCAATCGCACTTCCATCACCGCCGCCAAGATCGTTCCAAAGGTTGATGTCCGAAATTCCCGGGCGATAAGTGTTCGGCCCCTTCATCGTGCCGTTATCTTGTAATCCACCGTAAACGTTGTAAGTCGGCTTATTATCAACTGCGATCGTCGTAAATTGTCCAACCGGCAAGTTGTTCCAGTGGCTCCAACTATTTCCACCGTCAAACGACGCATAAATTCCGCCATCGTTGCCGTTCAACATAAACTTCGGATTCTCTGGATCAATCCAAAGTGAGTGGTGATCAACGTGGTTGCGTTGAGCAATCGGGTTCCACGAACCCCCACCATTCTCAGATTTCAGCAAGAGCAGTCCAAGTGTGAAAACCTTGTTATGATCCTTCGGATCAACTGTTGCTTCGTTCCAATAATAGCCGCCATGATCGCCCATATCCGATCGTGATTTCGCCCAAGACTTGCCCGCATTATCACTTCGCCAAATTTGCGCGAGTTCCGTTTCCGCGCTAAAAACGTTGGCATTGCGCTGAACCATCAAAGCGGCTAACTCACTCAGACTCATCTCGCCCGCCTTCAGCTTCTTAACAACATCCTCAACCTTTGGCTCCTGAGGTACCAACTGCCGCAAGAACCGAGTTAAGTCGGCATCGGGTAGCGCTTTCACCGCATCAATCGACATCCGCCGAAAACGATTCAAGGTCAATGTTCCGCCGGGCTGATAATCATCGCCGGTACCGGTGCCCATATCGCTCCCTTGGTTATCAACAAAGGCATAAACCGTGTCCGGACGGCTGGGTGCAATCGCCAAAGCCGTTCTTCCCATGTCCATTCCGTTCGGTAAATCCTGAACCTTGGCCCATGTCTTGCCGTTATCACTCGACTTCCAAACCGCACTCCCCGGCCCCGATTCCAAGAAATTCCATGCCCGTCGATCCCGTTCCCACATCGAAGCGTAAATCACTCCGTTATGACGCGGATCAAGCGCAACATCCATACATCCCGTGCGGCCATCCCCTTTCAAAATGCAAGTCCATGTCTTTCCACCATCAGTGGTCTTGAAAAGCCCACGATCACCACCTTGGCTGTAAAGTGGCCCCAAAGCCGCCACATAAACCGTATTCGGATTCTTCTGGTCAATCACAACCCGGCCAATATGATGACTCTCATGTAGTCCCACATTCGTCCAGCTCTCACCCCCATTCCGGCTCACAAAAACGCCTGTCCCGGAATAACTCGTCCGCTGACTATTCGCTTCACCGCTCCCTAGCCAAATCGTCTGACCATCAGGCGTAACATCAAAATCTCCAATCCCGAACGCGCTTTGATTATCAAAAATCGGCGTCCATGTCTGACCCAAGTTCTCCGTTGTCCACAGCCCACCTGTGCCAAATCCCACAAAAATCTTCTTCCCCGCGTTCATCGCAACGTCAATATCAACGACCCGACCGCCTTGCACTTCCGGGCCGATATTGCGCCAATTAATCTGCTGAAAAATCGAATCCTTCAGCATCGAATTCCGCTTATTAAATGCGTCAAGCCGAATAGACATCGGCATCGCCTTCACATCAGGCCGATGAAATCGGTCGCGCTCTTCAGTCTTCGGCGGAAGCGGTTTAACTCCCATCGGGTCTTGCTGACCCAAACCTAAACCAATCGCCAAAAGAGCAGGAAAAAATGCCATGCCGCATTATCCCACGTCCCGCACCTATCTGGAAACATAAAACCACTGAGGAAGGCGTAATCCTGACCCAACTCCTACGTCAAACTATATTGAGGACTCGAAAATGGGAACCCCGAAGTTTCAACGCGTGTTAACCACCGCCACCGCACTCATCTGCGTCACTGCGATGTCGCACGCCAATTTTTTCCACGAAGTAACCAATCAGATGAACAACATCTACGGCAAATTCAGCGGAATGAAAGAAAGCGAATCGTTCCTCACTCCCATCTCGATCGGCGAAATACGCACGTTCAAACGCGAGGGTGGTGGCATCATTCCCCTCCAACGCAACCCCAACGATTACCGCACCGCCAGCATCCAAGCGGATCCGCTCAGTTGGACAACCTATTTCCCGCCGCTCAAACGCGAATCAATCGTCAAAAACCTCGTCCGCACAACCTCCTACGGCAGCGGACGTATCGCCTTTAACCGCCGAAACACCAGCGAACGCAAGCTCATCGGCATCATGAAGTCGATCACCAAACTTCTCAACGTAGACCTCGCATCACGAAAAGAAACAGATCTCGAACTAATCGTTAGCTGGGAAAATCTAGAACTCTCCGAATTCTTCCCTCATTTCCTTTCCCAAGTCACATCTGAAATGGAAAAGCAAGGTAAAGACCCCTACGATTACGTCAAAGGTGTCGATTCCACCCATGAAAGCTGGATCGTACTCAAAACTCTTACTCTCCGGGGCCTAAGCATCGAAATCACCAACGACAAACCCGCGACTGGACACACCATCGAAGTCGCCAACGTAGTTAACTTCTCCAACTCCCGCGACACATCCGGCACTTACGCCATCACCCTCGACAGCCCATCAACCATCGCCAGCTACGCTGTCAACATGTCCCGTGGCGAAATCTATAAAAACGCTGGCCTCACAATGCCAAAGCGTTAACTCAAAAACAATTGTATTTCCCCTCCCAAGATTGGGGGTGGGTTGACTAAAAGCTTGCTTTACAAGATCCTAGCTATGCCAAACCTGAAAAAATCTGCCGGACACAAAAGGTATTCACTCGCCACCGCAGAAAGTTGGAGCCTTTCCCCTCCCAAGATTGGGAGGGGGTTGGGGGTGGGTTGACTAAAAGGAATCGAAAACCAGATTCCTAGCTATACCAAACCCCGAAAATCCACCGGACGCAAATAGTATTCATTAATCGAAGTCACACTTGTCATCGCCACCGTAGAAAGCTTCCGTTTCCAGTGCGTACCCGCAATCCGTTTCACCACCAACTCCACATCCCGCAACGAATAACCAAATGCTACACACTGCTCAACCGTAAAACGCCGCATGAGCAAAATCAGAATCTCATCCGCGACCGCATAAGTAATCCCAAAATCCCCCTCGTCGGTCTGCCCTTCAATCAAATCCGCCGTCGGAGGCTTATCGCAAATCACCGCCGGAACCCCAATCCACCGCGCTAACTCAAATACCTGTGTCTTAAACAAATCGCCCAATGGATTGATCGGCGGCGCATCATCCCCATGCCAAGTGTAATAACCAAACATGCGCTCAGTTTTATTCCCTGTTCCCAGTGGCATCGCCCCAATTCGCGCTCCTTGGTCATAAAGCACGATCATCCGCGCCCGAGCGCAAACATTCCCGAGCCGATAAGGAGTCATCTCCACTTCAGTCATCCCCCCATATCCATCAACCATCCCCGTAATCTCAATCGTTTGAGCCGGCAAACCCAAATCATCAATCACCAATTGAGCATGGTCAAGCGAAGCCTGGGAACTAATCTTATAAGGCATCCGCACAACATGAACGTTCTCCGGCCCCAAAGCCCGCGCCGCCAAATAAACTGTAACTGCCGAATCAATCCCCCCACTCAGTCCAACAACACCCTTTGTCACCCCACGCTGAACAACTAACTCCTCCCGCAAGAAGTTAACCAAAAACTCTGCCAACAACTCCGGATTCACGTCCAACCAACCCCGAGCCGGACTTTCCTTCACTCCCCGAACAACTGGCAACGCCATTACTAAATTCTACCGACCACCAAACTCTTCATCTGAGCAATAAAAGACTCCGGCCCAAATCGTCTTTGGAACCGGAGCTAGGGCAAAGAAACGAAAGCTTCCTACTTAATGTTGCCGTTCAATCCTGCCGGATAGAAACCGCCCATTCCTGTATTGCCCAAGTAAACAATCGAAAGCACTTGATCAGTCGAACGAGAGAACGCAATTCCGTTAGCATCAGTCGGAACCAGATTCGCATTTCCACTGATCGTAATGCCTTGATCAATATCATCTGCGCCATCAACCGCATCACGCAGATCAGAGATTTTTTGCGCATTCGTAATCGCCGCACCACCTAAAGAGAAGAGTACGGTTCGAACCGCACCCGCATGGTACGCCTCAACACCAAGAATGCCAGCCGCCGCTTCCAAAAACGTGCCGTTCTTGATCGAACTTGCCGCTCCCTTATAAGCCGTAACTCCAACATCTTCAAAAACAAACGCTCCCAGCATAAAGCTCACTTCATCCGCAAACGGATTGAAAGACGGGCCAATATTTGCTGCTTGCGCCGCACCATTAAACGCATCTGTAAAGTTGATTGCTGGCCGTGAGACTGCCTGATTCCCCAAGGCGGAACGCAAGAAACGCACATGCGCCAATTCATCCGCCGCAATTTCCTGCGCATATTGCTAAAACGCCGATGTAGCAAACGGCACCGCCGCACCACCAACAACTGCGCCTGCACCAGTTCCTGCATCTGCTCCAGAAAGGCCAGTTCCGTTGACCGCCCTCAAATAATATTCTGCTTCCAAGTACTCCAGGTTCAAGGCAAAGTTCAGAATATCAAAGTCACTCACTCCGCTATTGCTGCTTCCACTTCCGCCGCATCCGGCTAAAAGCGATCCTCCCAACAACGCCGCACCGCCAGATAATCCCATCTGCAGTAAGCGACGCCGCTCATAGCGACCCTCAACAATTTCCTCGGTAGCATGCTTCAATATTCGTTCTGTACTCATGGTAATCCTTCAACTGAACGTAATCAGTAAATGCAAGTCTGCAAACTGTTTCTGAACATCAACTGAACACAATCCACCAATTACATTTTTCAAAATGAACGTTGCATGGAGCACAACCCTTAATCTCCTCCTCCCAGTCCTAGATGCCGCAACCTCGCCCCAACCGCCATCGTCTTCAAAACTATCAGGGGATCGCAACCATGAGAAACAACAACCTAATCAAAATCGTCGGCCTCGTCCTGCTCGGAATCTTCGCCATCTTTTTTGCCGTACCTCTCATCACCAATCTTGTAGTCGGCCTGCTCGGGGTCATTCTCAAACTCGCTATCCCCGCCGCCGTTGTCCTCGGTGTGCTCTACATCATCTACCGAATCACGGGAGCAGACAAAACCCTCCCTGGCGGTCAAAAGCGATTACCCTAATCGCCCACAAACTTAACGCCTCACCTTTCCGACTCATCATTCAAAGAGCTTAACAATTGCTCCACATCGGGACGCTTGTAATTCTGCATAGAATTACAAGCGTCTTAAGCAAAACTTCAGTGTAATCAAAGCTCTTTTTTTCTCCTTGTTCACTCCAAACCCCAAGTTCAAAGCATAAAACCAAACGAGCCACTCATTACTCAAAAACTCGGCTAAACTCAGCCTATGCTTGCCTTGGTCGCCGTTGCCATCCTTACCCCCACTCAAGAACCCACAATCACCCGCGATTCATTCGGAGTGCCTATGCTCCGGGCCGCAACTACTAACCAAGCATTCCGGCTCATGGGGCAAGCCGTCGCCGAAGACCGACTCTGGCAGATTGAAATGGCCCGCCGAACATC
>JAPUDU010000029.1:0-8757 GCA_027492935.1 Fimbriimonadaceae bacterium | reverse complement strand
AGTTCTCGGCTCCGCCTACACCGCCAGCGACCAAACCGCCCTCAGCAAGCAATACACCCCCGAAGAATATGCTCAAATGCTCGAGGTAATCCCCGAAAACATTAAGCAAGCATGGCAAGCCTATGTTGATGGCATTAACGACACAATCAACAAACGCATCGATGCCAAGAACCTCCCCGAAGGTTATGCAACCAACGGTTTTGAACCCCGCCCCTGGACATTGATGGACAGTCAGGCGATCATGGTCAATCTCACCCGCCAGTTTGGTCAAGGCGGTGCCGGCGAGCTCCGCAACTACGCCCTCGTTCAATATCTCCGCACCCGCCCCACTATCAAAGATCGCCTTTTTGATGCCTTCGATGATCTGGCATGGTCGAACGAACCGTCCTCAATCCCCACGGTCTCCAAACGCGACGACACCACCCTGAAAATCCCCGAAATCTTTAACTTCACCCGCGCCGAGTCAGAATCCCACCTCGCCTCTCTCCCCAACACCAATCTCCTCGAACTAGCTGGGTCAATCCGGCTCGCTTCAATGGAAGATCAAAAACTCGTCGCTGAAGCAAACTCAGTTGCCTACAAAACCGGCAGTTACGCCGTCGTTGTCAGCCCCAGAAAATCCGCCACTGGTAACCCTCTCCTCCTCACCGCGCCTCAAATGGGTCACACAATGCCCAGCATTGTTCACGAAGTCGCCTTCGACACCCCCGACCTTAAAGTTGCCGGAATGGACGTTCCCGGTATGCCCGGAGTCATCATTGGCTATAACCCCAACGCCGCCTGGGGATTCACCTCCGGCGTAGCTGACCTCGAAGATATCTTCGTTAGCCCCCTCAAAGAAGGCACCACCTACATCCACAATGGCGAAGAACGCCAACTCGAAGAAATCAAGTTCACGCTCAAAGTCAAAGGCCAACCCGACAAAGAAGTCATCCAATACCGCACCGTTCATGGACCGGTACTTCTCAAATCGAACGGTAGCAAAGCCGTTTACAGCCTCCGATCATCGTTCTGGAAACAAGAAGTCGCCTCCACCGCTGCTCTCTTCGATCTTTACAACGCTAAATCAGCCTCCGATTTCAGCCAGTTCGCCGCCAAGGTGCCTGTAAGTTTCAACCTCTTTTTCGCCACCAAAACCGGCGATATCGGTTACCGCTACTGTGGACTCGTTCCCATGCGAGCACAGGGAGTTGACCCCCGACTCCCAACCCTCGATACCAAAGAAAACCAATGGCAAGGGTTCGTTAGCTATGTCAACATGCCCCGAGCTGATAACCCCTCGACCGGATTCCTAGCTAACTGGAACAACAAACCCTCCGAGTGGTGGCCCAACGGCGACACTCCGGTCTGGGGTCGCGCGTTCCGCAACCAATCACTCCTGGATTCCCTCCCCCAAGACAAAATTGCCCTCACCGATCTCGAAAAAGCGGCCTGGACAATCGCACGCCGCGACACCGCCGTAACCCCACTCCTCCGTCCCTATATCGAAAAAGCCGTCCTCACGATGCCTTCCAACGAGCAACGCTCACTGGCCGTAACGCAACTGCGCGCCTACGACGGTTGGAATCTCGATGGCTCAATCGGAGCAGCCCTCGCAAACGAAACCCTCAACCAAATCCGCAAACTCGTCTTCCTCGATGATTTCGGCAATTTCACATCGGATTCCCTCTTCACCCAAGTACTTCAACCTCACACCATATTCAACGCTCTGGATGGCAAAACCAACCTGGATTATCTTGGTGGTAAATCCTCCGCCATCGTCGTCTCCGAAGCCATTACTGCCGCTCAAGCGAGTCTTTCCGCTTCCCAAGGCACCGACTCCACCCAATGGGGTTACAAATCTGGTTCGATTCGATTTGCGGGACAAGAACCAATCCCCTACATCAACCGAGGAACCTATATCCAACTCACTGAGTTCGGCCCATTCTGGCCATATGCTCGGTCTGTTGCCTCTCCCGGCGTTACAGAATCCGGCCCCAACGCAACCAGTCAAATGCCTCTTTCCCGTAACTGGCAATACAAAGTGATGTGGGGCTGGCAGTAAGCAAAACGAGTCCCGACCTCAAAGGGCGAATCGTATGTTCGAAGAAATATCGAAAGTGAAGGCACCCTTCTCATTTGGACATGCTTCAGCGTAGGCACCGATCTTTGTCAATCCCAGATGAGAAGTTAAAGAAAGGCCACAATAGAACCCAATGATCCACATCGTCGGCGGAGGAATGGCCGGTTCCGAATGCGCTCACATCTGCGCCACCAACGGACTTCAAGTAACCCTCTACGAAATGCGCGGGCCACACACAACCCCCGCCCATAAAACCACCCATTTCGCCGAGCTCGTATGTAGCAACAGCTTCAAATCGCAAGACCCTGCCACCCCCGCCGGACAACTGAAAACCGAAATGCGCGCCCTCGGCTCGCTCCTCATTCCCACCGCCGAAATCCACTCTGTTCCCGGAGGTTCTGCTCTCTGTGTTGACCGTGACCATTTTGCCGAAGCCATCACCAAAAACCTCGAACAAAACCCCAACATCACTATCAAGCGCGAGATGGTCACCCCAGAAATGGCCGAAGAAATTCTCGCCCGAGGAGAACCCCTCGTCCTTGCGACTGGACCGCTCACTTCCGAAGGTCTAGGTAAGTGGCTTGCCGAACAAACCGGTCAAGAACACCTCTATTTCTACGATGCTGTATCCCCAACCGTCGATGCCAGTACCCTCGACCGCGACATCATCTTCGCCCAATCCCGTTACGATAAAGGTGAAGGCGACGACTACCTGAACTGTCCATTCAACAAAGAAGAGTACGACGCATTCATCACCTCCCTCGTCGCCGCCGAACGCGTTCCTCTCAAAGATTTTGAAGACCCCAAATACTTCGAAGGCTGCAAACCCATCGAAGAAATCGCCTCCAAAGGCCACGATTCACTCCGATTTGGCAACTTCAAACCCGTAGGACTTCGCGACCCCCGCACCGAACGCCGACCATGGGCGGCCCTTCAACTCCGACCCGAAAATCGCGAGAAAACGCTCTACTCGCTCGTCGCATGCCAAACCCGTATCAAATGGGGCCCACAGCTCGAAGTCCTCAAAATGGTGCCCGGGCTCGCCAACGCCGAATTTGTCCGCATGGGCGTCATCCACCGCAACACGTACATCGAATCCCCGAAAGCCCTCCATCCTTGGCTTGAATTCCGCACCAAGCCCAATCTCTTCATAGCCGGTCAGCTCACAGGTGTTGAAGGTTATGTCGAATCCGCCGCTATGGGTATCTATGTCGCCCACACTCTCATCCGCCGCGCCAAAGGATTAGACCCCGTTCTGCCACCTCGCACCAGCGCTTACGGTTCTCTCATCTCCCACCTCAGCGATGCCGAAACTGAACGTGAATTCGCCCCCATGAACATCAACTGGGGGCTTTTCCCCGACCCCGAACCATTCATCAAAAACAAAGGCGACCGCAAACTCGCAAAAATCGCGGCCGCGAAAGAAGCCTTTGATCAATGGGACATTCAATTGAAATAGCTGGGCTACAAAGAGTGGGTCACAAATGCGATTTCCGTTGCCCCATAAACACTAACCCCGCCAAAACCGCCGAAGCTAAACTCCCCGCCATAACGCCAACCTTCGCCAGTTCCGCATGCTCGCTACTGCCAAAAGCTAACCCACCAATAAACAAACTCATCGTAAAACCAACCCCCGTCAGCACACTCAAGCCATAAAACTGAACCCAGTTCACTCCTGCCGGAAGTTCAGCAATTTTCGCTTTAATCGCCAGCCAACTAAAGCTCATCACCCCAACCTGCTTACCCAAGAATAGCCCCAGGAACGACCCCAATGTCACCGGGTCGCGCATCGCTCCCATCGAAAAGCCTGCTACTCCAACACCAGAATTCGCAAACGCAAACACCGGCAAAATGAAATAAGAAACCATCGGGTGCAAGGCATGTTCCAGATTCATCAGCGGCGAATCTGAATCCTCATCCTTACCTTTCATGGGGATCACCATTGCCAGCAAAACCCCCGAAATCGTCGCATGGATCCCCGACTGGAACACCAGATAAAACAACAACAAACCGGGCACCAAGTAAAACCACAACGACTTAACCCCGCGCCAATTCATTACCCCCAAGACCGCCATTAAAAGAGCCGCAAATCCCAGATGAGCAATCGAAACTGAATCCGTATAAAAAACTGCAATCGCTAATACCGCCAACAAGTCATCAATAATCGCCAGAGCCGTCAAAAATATCTTCAAAGCAATCGGCACCGACCGACCAAACAACGTCAAAATCGCCAACGAAAATGCAATATCAGTCGCCGTAGGAACCGCCCAGCCCCGCATATTCCCTGCTCCGTTCATATTCAAAACGGCATAGAAAATCGCTGGAACCGCCATCCCACCAATGGCCGCTAATCCCGGAAGAATTGCACGCTTAACACTAGAAAGTTCACCCTCCAAAATCTCCCGCTTAATTTCCAAACCTACAACCAAAAAGAAGATCGCCATCAACACATCGTTGATCAAAAAGTGATTGCTCACCGGCCCAATCTGCAGATGTGTAAAGTCGTAATAAAGCTTCTGCAATGGCGAGTTTGCCATCGCAAAAGCAAGCAACGCAGAGCCAATAAGAACGACTCCCCCAAGAGCCTCCACCCTAACATATTCAACGGCGGCTTTTAACCGCCGTATAACCTTTGCGCCTCGCCTCATTTTTAGCCCCGCCAATTCAACTTACACCCAAATATTGGTGGCAGATTTGAATTCGGGACTATCTATCCAGTTAGTGATTACCCTCGCCTAATTTGCTTACTTCAACCAATCGAAGCTCATCATTGACAAACTCACCACACACCCCGCCGCCAATCGCCGAACCCAGTTCAATCTCCGATCCATCCATCCGCAAACACGGGTGGTACCACTTCGAAACTTCCGTCGCATCTGCCGTAACGTAATGGCCAATCAAACAGCGCCGGAACCGATCAGTTGTCATATTCGGCAAGCTGCCATGAATCAGCGAGCCGTTGAAAAATAACACATCCCCCGCCTTCATCGGCACGGGCATCACCGACATCCCCGGTGGAACCGGAACAGTCACATCGGTAAAGCTCACCGATGTATCGGCTTCAATCGTGCAAAGCACCGGCAAATCCTGACTCCCCGGCACAACTTGCAAGCATCCATTTTCCTCGTCGCAGTCATCCACCGCTAACCAAGCCCCAACGCACGTCCCCGGCTTCGCCAGCAGATAAAAATTGTCCTGATGTAGAGCTTGACCCCGTGCTCCCGGAGGCTTAAAATAAAACATCGTCTGAACCGCAACCGGTGAACCACCCAGAATCTCCGTCATCACCCCGTCAAGCCGATCATCAATCAAAAACCGCAAACTCAGTTCGTCAAAACGATGCGGCATCATAATCCGCGGATAAATCCCGAGCGGATCACCCGCCCCAACTTCGACTTCCAAATAGCCACGCCCTTCCTCGTTCATTTTCCCAAAATGATCGCGCATTTCCGCAACTTCTTCTTCCGAAAAAAGCCCGCGCTCAATCCAATATCCTTGCTGCTCAAAAGTCTCTTTCGCCATTCTCATTCACCTTCTACAAAAACTGAATCCACTGTCTCACAACGTCGCTCAATCCGTGCCAATCGCGTTCCGGAGTCACCAGCGCCCGATCTTTTGCTAACCATTTCACCATCCCCTTAGGATCGTTAATCTGAATTCCCCCTTCCGGAAGTTCCTTCACTTTCGCCCCCAAATGAAAAATAATCTGCAAATCATCCACCGAGCGCAGATTAACTGTCGCAAAATAATCCCCCATCACGAAACTGGGTGACTTCCACTTAATTCCCTCTCCAATTTCCGGTGAAACCCCCAAAATAACCTCCCGAACTCTTTCAATTTCTCCCTTCAAAGCATGATCCAGTGAAGCCATAAACGCATCCACTTCAGCTGACCCTTTTAATTTCGCCACTCACTCATATTACTTTCTTCATCCAAATATGCCAACCTCAATTCATGAACTTCGCCGAGATTCTCCGGCCCCTTGATACTCCCGACGCCAAACATCTCCGGCAAACGGTCGAACTTCTCACCAGCTTCCCCACCCGAAACTCCTTATCCCCCACCTGCCGCCCTGCCTGCGACGCCCTCGCTAATCAACTAAAGCAACACAAAGCACTCAAAGTGGATCTCATGGAATACACCCTTCCCAAAGGAAGGCGTATCCCCGAAGACACCCCCTGCCAAAACGTCATCGCCACCTTCCCCGGCACTCGTCCTAATCGAATCATCATCGGCGGTCACATCGACAGTCTAAACCTCCAAGTGCAACCCACCGATGGCCCCGCCCCCGGGGCGAACGATGATGCCAGTGGAGTCGCCGTAACCGCTGAACTTGCCCGTATCCTCAGCAACGCCAACCATCCCAACACCCTACAATTCGTCGCCTTTACGGGTGAAGAACAAGGCCTCTACGGCTCAACCGCTATCGCCAAACGCGCTACTGAAGAAAAGTGGCTGATCGACGCTGTTCTCAGCAACGACACCGTCGGATCTTCATCCAACAAATCCGGTCAAAAGGATGCCAACCGCATCCGTATTTTCTCCGAAGAAGCTGAAACTCACAACTCCCGAGAGCTCGCCCGCTTCGCTGAGCTCATCGTCCGTGAAACCCAAAAAGACTTCGGCATCAAACTCGTCTTCCGCCGTGACCGTTTCGGACGGGGCGGCGATCACACCCCATTTGCAACTGCCGGTTTTAACGCCATCCGATTCATCGAAGTCCACGAAGAATTCACTCGCCAGCACACCCCCGATGATCTCATAGAGTTCATGGATTTCGACTATCTCACCCGTGTCGCATCCGCCAATCTCGCCGTCATGGCCACCCTCGCCCAAGCCCAAGATGCTCCCACCGAAGTAAAAGTCAAACTCGACCAAACCCACGACACCACCATCACCTGGCAAGCCAAGCCCGGACAAAAGTACGTCGTTTACCACCGCGAAACCACATCCCCTACCTGGGAAGGTGTTATTCCCGTCGGCGAAGCCTATTCCCACACAATAAAACTCGTCAACAAAGATGACCATATCTTCGCCGTTGGGGCTGAATACGGCATCCCCATTGAGGCTCAATGAATCCAGAAACCCTTCGAGCTTATCGCTCCCAATTGCAATGGTTGGATGACTGCCACATAGCTGAGGAAAGTAGTACCACACGATTTCATCTTGCACAACAAGGGTGGATTCGCGGTGTCGGCTCCTGCACCCCCTACAACCACTTCCATTCCCGCGCAGGATTATCCCGTGAGCAAGTCGACCAAGCTGTAGCCAACCTCGAAATCCACGAACTCCCTGCCGCCCGCGCCTGCACTTACATCGTTCCCCAGCAACACTTTGCCATCGCCCTCGCTCTTGCCCAATTCCCCGGCGACGGACCCAAAATGGAAAGCGGCGAGAAGAAACTGGGACTCACATGGGAGCAAGTCAACAACCTTAAAACCGCTGTCCTCGATGCCCTCAAATCCGGCCCTGCCGACCCCCGCCAGCTCAAAGAATCCCTCGGCGACAAAGTCAGCTCCTACGGGGCCGAAGGCAAGAAATACGGCATTACAACCGACCTCCCCGGTGCCATCCGACGCCTCCAACTGGATGGCAAAATCCGCCGCATCCCCCTCGATGGACGCCTCGATAACGAACGGTACGCTTACGCCCTCTGGCCCGAAAGCCCCCTCGCAGATTTCACTCTCACTAAACCAGAGCTCCAAGCCAAGCTCGCTCAACTTTACTTCAACTGGATCGGACCTGCCTCAATGGAAGAGTTCATTTGGTTCAGCAGCTTCTCAAAGCGCGATGCCAAAGCCGCTATGGATGCCAGCCACCTGATCGAATGGCAACCTGGTTACTTCGCATTCCAAACCCACATTGACGATCTCGCACACTTCACCCCATCGGCAAAATCCAACCCCCACTTCCTCACCTGCCTCGATAACCTCATTCTCCTCACCCGCAACCTCGCCCTCCACATTGACGAAGCCGACCGTCCCCTCATCGCCCAAATCGAAGGCAAAGAACTCCCCAAAGGCTCTCTCTTTGATCTCGATAACCACCCCATCTTCGACCGAGGACGCCTCGTCGGGCTATGGGCATTCGACGAACCCAACCAAGAACTCGTCTATACCGCCTGGGCCGGAGACATAGACCTCATCGCTCAACGTGCTGCCGATACCGAAACTTATATTAAGGAACAACTCGGTGATGCCCGATCATTCTCGATGGACTCCACAAAATCACGCCAACCTAGGATAAACTTACTCCGCGAACAACCGAACTACCATGGCTAACCCGAAATCACCCTACGCAGATCAAAGACAAAACCTCCGACTCACCGTAATCTGGTTCTTCATTGGTGCGGTTATTCTCGGCATTGCCGCTGCTTTCCTTTCGCCTAGCCTCGCGCTAAAAACCGATACCATGCCCATAGCCCTCTTCCTTCTTGGTGCGGCTGTCGTCTTTGCTCTTATTGGGATTCCCGTTGGTATCAAGCCACTTCTCGCCAGCCTCGAAAACCATAACGACTTTCAATCCGATGCCGTTAAAAGCAAAATCATGCTGACCGGGTCTCTCTATTTAATCGCCGCTGTCGCTGGCGCCGTCGCCTGGCTCATTGCTAGTGCATGGTGGGTTTACGTCGTTGCTATTGTCCCCCTTGCATGCATTGTCTTCTTCGTTCTCGTCCCCAGCGTCAACAAGCTTTA
>JAPUDU010000028.1 GCA_027492935.1 Fimbriimonadaceae bacterium | reverse complement strand
GTTGCTGTGCATAGCGACAATCACGATATGTGGATTGAACCGACGGATAATAATCGACTGGTCATGGGGAATGATGGTGGGGCATCAGTAACAACAAATGGAGGAGGCGCGTGGACGGATCAGGATTATCCAACGGGGCAGTTTTATCACGTTTCGACAGATAACGCGTTTCCTTACAATATCTTAGCAGCGCAACAGGATAACTCGACGGTTCGAATTCCGAGCCGAACAGTTGGAGCGGGGATCAAACCTGAGGATTGGACTTCTACTGCAGGAGGCGAGAGCGGATACGTCACGGCGAAACCGGATAATCCAGACATTGTCTTTGGTGGTAACTATGGGGGCGATTTGAGTTGGATTAACCACCGGACAAATATGAGTCGTTCGGTTGATCCGTGGCCGGATAATCCGATTGGGCGTGGGGCGATTGAAGCGGTTGAGCGGTTCCAGTGGACGTTCCCGATTGTATTTTCACCGCATGATCCAAATGTGCTTTATGTTGGTTCACAACATGTTTTGCGGAGTAAAGATTTGGGCGGGAGTTGGGAACGCATTTCGCCTGACTTGACGACAGAGAACTCAGCAAAGATGCAGCCAAGTGGAGGGCCGATCAGCAAAGATAATACGGCGGTAGAGGTTCATTGCACCGTGTTTACGATAGCTGAATCTCCGGTGAAAGCAGGTGTTATTTGGTCGGGAAGCGATGATGGTCTGATCTATGTGACGCAGGATAACGGCGGTTCTTGGACGAATGTGACACCGAAAGGTATTCCGGAGGGAGCTACAGTCAGCATGATTGAGGCTTCGCCGTTTGAGGCGGGTCGGGCTTTTGCGGCGGTTAACAACTACCGGCAGAACGACTTTAAGCCTTACATTTTTGTGACGGACGACTTTGGCAAAACTTGGCGGGCTGATGTTGCGGGATTGCCCGATGAGTATTGGCTTCATGCAGTGCGTGAGGATTTAGCTGTGAAGGGCGTTCTTTATGCGGCGACTGAGGAAGGGGTTTACGCAAAAAGTGGCTCGGGAAGTTGGAGTAAGTTGGGCGGCTTGCCCGAAACACCAGTTCATGATCTTGTGCTGAAAAATAACGAGATGGTGATTGCCACACACGGTCGGGGGATTTACGTTTTGGATAGCGTCTTGCCGATTCGAGAGACTCTTCAAGTGAAAACTTGGCCGGATATTGCGTTGTTTCGGGCGTTTGGTAACAGCGCTCGGTTTGGCCCGGTTGGGACGGGCGAAGTCGGCAAGAATCCGGGCGGGACGGGGATGAGGGTCGAGTTCTGGTCGAAAGCTGATGGTGGCAGTGCCGAAATCACGATGATTGATAACTCGAAATTTGCAGTTGCAAAGACGACTGTGGCTAAAGTGAATAAGGGACTGAATGTTGCTTATCTGACTCCGAGCTACCCGGGAATGGAGACTTTCAACGGAATGCTATTTTGGGGTGGCTATACCGGGCCTTTGAAAGCTCCTCCAGGTGAGTATGAGATTACGCTCAAGATTGGGGAAGTGACAGTTAAGACTGTCGGTGATTGGGGTAACCATCCGCTGAGCACATCAACAAATGAAGATATGGTGGCTAAGTATAAATTGAGTCGTGAGCTTGCGGATATGGCGACGGAAGTGAATCGATGGGTGATGCAGTGCCGAGGTTATCGAACGGCAATTGAGGAGAATGTCAAAGGCACACCAGAATTGGATGAGCGGCGCACATACTCGTTGAGATTGTTGGATTCGATTGAGGGTGCTTTGTACCAGAACAAAGCAAAGGCAGGGCAAGATCTGTTGAACTACCCGATGCAGATGAACAACCGATTAGCCGCACTCTTAGGAGCGGCTCAAGGTGGTGACTATGCCGCGCCTAAGCAGTGCTGGGCAGTGCTGGAATCTTTGCGGCCACTCTATAGTTCCGAAAAACAAAGGATTGAGCAGTTCATTACTCGACTTGTGCCTGAGATCAATGCGATGCTCAAAGCGGCGGGTAAGCCAGAGTTGGCGCCTAAGTTTGAAGAACTTCGTCCTGGTCGGGGTGGCGCTCCCCGCGGCGGAGCGGGTGAAGTCACTCCGCAGGAGTTTGACGGAAAGTGATCATTGCACCAGGCTCAACTTTGTTGTTTATTGGTGACAGTATTACGGATTGCGGTCGATCTCGCCCGGTCGGAGAATCGGCTCATTCTGGTTTAGGGAATGGCTATGTTTCTCTGGTTGATTCTTATTTGAAAATGAAGCACGGTGCTAGCCGGATTCGGGTTCAGAATACAGGGATTGGGGGTAACACGGTTCGAGATTTGTCTGCTCGTTGGGATGAGGATGTGTTCGATCTTGAGCCGGATTGGGTTTCCGTGATGATTGGGATCAATGATGTTTGGCGGCAGTTTGATAGCTTTCTTGAAGTTGATAATCACGTACGGTTGCCGGAGTATCGTTCGACTTTGAATTCGCTGGTGGGAATGACGAAGGAGAAGTGCCAGGGCGTTGTCGTAATGAGCCCGTTCTTTGCCGAACCGAATGTTGAAGACCCGATGCGGTCATTGATGGATGAATATGGTGCAAGTGCGATGGACATTGCGAGAAAGCACGATGACATTTTTGTGTAAGTTCAAGTCGAGCTTGATGAATTGATGGAACATATTCCGAATCAAGCGTTGGGGTGGGATCGAATTCATCTCTCGCAAGCCGGGCACATGATGATGGCGTTTGCGTTTTTGGAAGCGATTCGCGCGGTATGAATTGACAAAAAAATCCCCGGAGTTTTTATACTCCGGGGATTTTTAGGAAATGGGGATCGGCTTAGTTGCCGCCTCCGCCACCACCGCCACGTCGACCACCCATTTGGTTGCGCATTTCTTCGTCAACTTTGGGATCGCGAGTGAATTTATCACCTTTCATCGCTTCGAACGCTTTGGTTTGATCTGCGGTGAGAACCTTTGCGAGTTCTGCATCGAGGATCTTTGTGTTTTCAGCCATCAACGGTTGAACTTCAGTTCGTTCAATTTCGCCGTTTTGTACGCGTTGGAAGATCGCTTGGTTAGCGGCATCCATTGATGCTTGAAGGTCATCCATTTTGCGCTTTTGATCAACGGTGAACTTGAGTTCGGTTTGAAGCTTTGAATCCATTAAAGCTCGGTTGCCTTGCATTTGCAGAGCGATTTGACCGAGTCGCTTTGATTGGCCTTCATCCAAGACTTTGAGAACATTTTCTTCGTAAGTTTTGTTCATCTCGGTCATTTGCTTTTGGATTTCGGTCATGTCGGGTCGTTCGCCGCCGCCGTTACCGCCTCCGCCACCATTGCGTTGACCGCCGCCCATATTTTGGAAAGCAGCTTGGAGTTTTTCTCGATATTCTTTTTGAAGAGCATCAAGCTTGGTGTTTTGCTCGGCTGTGGTTTTGATGTCTTTGCGGACATCGGAGCGAGCAACAAGGTTTGCCTTGCTGTTTTGCATTTGGCCCATACCGCCACGTTGACCGAAGCCACCGCCACCGCGTTGTTGACCGCCGCCACCTTGTTGTGCGAGAGCTGTGAGAGGAAGAACAGTTGCACCCAAGAGAAGGGTGGCGACTGCAAGTGTTTTGAGGTTCATCATTGTCCTATTGCCTTTTTAGGTCCGGTTTTGATTCCGGAATCGCCCTTGCCCGTTGGGGGCAAGCCATTTTTCATTGCTTTTTGGCTGGGTTCAGACAGCCGTCCGATTTCGTCCGATTTGAGCTTGTCTGATTCTTCTGGACTGCGTACGATACGCGGGGTCAAGAAGACGAGAAGCTCGGTTTTAACATCTTGTTTGTCACGAGATTTGAAGAGTTCGCCCAGGATAGGAATATCGCCGAGAATCGGGAGCT
>JAPUDU010000027.1 GCA_027492935.1 Fimbriimonadaceae bacterium | reverse complement strand
CATTGCCGCTCGAACCTGAACCATCGTTTCCGAGGCTACCGCCCGCGCTTTCTCCGATCCTGCTTTTAGGATATCTTCAATATCGCCGTCGCTAATCAAAGCCCGGCGTTCACGCATCGGTCGCAAAAACTCATTAAGTACTTCCGTCAATTCCTTCTTACTTTGGAAACACCCTCGCTCACCAGCAACATCCTCCGCCCATTGCTTTTCCCAGTTCGGAGAATAAATACGCAAATACTGACAAACCGCGCACCCGGCCGGAATCCCTGGATCAGTCTTCTTGAGCTTAGAAGGGGTCGTATAAGCCGACTTGATCTTCTCCGCCGTTTCATCTTCCGTATCACTCAAATAGATGCAGTTGTCGTAGCTCTTGCTCATCTTCCGCATATCAAGCCCCGGAACCTTAGCCCGAGCCTCGTCTTCCGGAATCATATATTTGTACGAGTCAAAAAGCTCAACGTCATAGAGCCGATTGAAACGCTGACCAATATCATTCCCAATCTCAAGGTGCGGCGCCTGATCCCGTCCAACCGGAACACCATACGGTCTGTATAGCAAAATATCCGCCGTCTGCAAAACCGGATAACCAAGCAAACCATAAGGCTCTCGCTCAGCTCCACCGATGTCTCCTTGTTTATCTTTATAAGTCGGGTTACGTTCCACCCAGCCGAGCGGAGTAATCATGCTAAACAACAAATGGAGTTCTGCGTGCTCCTTAACGTGGCTCTGAATAAAAACCGCTGACTTCGCCGGGTCAATCCCCGCCGCAACAAAATCTTTCGCCACCTCACGGGCATTCGTTCCCGAATCTTTCCCCGAATTGGTTGTGAGCGTATGCCAATCCGCGACCATGCAAAAAAGTTCAAATCCTTCGTTCTGAAGCTCCACCCAGTTCCGCAGGGCGCCTTCGTAGTTACCGATATGCAACTTGGGATTCGTACTCCGCATCCCACTTAAGATTCGTTTGTTGTCGCTCACAAAGTCCATTTTCCCTGGTCACGCAAAAAACGACCCGGACCCTGCGCTACATTCCAAGCAAAAACTGAAGAATCGCTCTTGCTGGCGTCCCAATGACAAGCCCGATCAAACTAAAGTTCGAAACTTGACCCATGATGATAACCCCTAGCAATATCATGGAACCGGTAGTTCGATTAAAGATAAACCATCGGGTTCGTTGCGGTTCCGGCATCATCAAACCAAGCAACCAATGCCCGTCAAGTGGACCAAAAGGAATCAAGTTAAACAGCATCAATGCAACGTTAACCAGCACTCCCTGAAACAACAATGCTTGCAAAAATTCGTTCTGTAAAAGCATCGGAGAAGTCATTGCAATGATTCGAAAAACGAGAGCAAAAACCATCGCTTGAACAAAGTTCGAAAGCGGCCCTGCAATAACACTCGCAAAGTGATCCCATCTTGGATTTTTCATCTTGGCCGGATTCACCTGAACAGCTTTCCCCCAGCCAATCCCAAAACCCGACAGTGAGCTAAGAACAATCATAATCGTCCCCATGAGCTCAAAGTGCTTGGTTAAATTCAAAGTAACGCGACCCTGAGAGCGAGGCGTTGGGTCACCCGCCATGTCTGCAACCTTTGCGTGAGCATATTCATGAAGCCCAATAGCAAAGAAAATAATGATTGCCGTTGCAATCACGTATTCAACCGATAATCCGTTAAACAATTACTGCAAATCTCCTGGAATTCGTTCTCGAGCCAACATATCCTCAAACCGTTCAGGTTCCTGAACAACATCAAACAAACCACTTTCCCGCACCAAAACTGTTGCCGGGCGCGGATATCTGTTGTAGTTGCTCGCCATACTACTCGAATACGCGCCTGTTGTCAAAACCACAACGAAATCTCCCGATTTAAGGTCATTCGGCAACTCAACTTCATCGATCAAAAGATCAGTCTCGCAATGCCTGCCGCTCACCCGTGCTTGAGTCAACTCGCCAAACTCTCGGCCGTCCCCCGAGACTGCTATCGCTTCATAAACCGCATCATACATCGCTGGTCTCGGATTATCCGCTAAGCCGCCATCAACCACAACGTAACGTTGCTTTGCTCCACTTTCCAACGTAACTGCCTTGATCGCTCCAACGCGATAAATAGTCACGCCTGCTTCCGCAATAAGCGCTCGGCCAGGCTCCTGAACCAACTTGGGCTCAAGCCCAGATTCCTCTAATGCACTTCTAATCCCTTCAACTAATCGTGAACAATATTTGTTAAGATCAACCGGATTTTCATTTACATATCGAACAGCACGTCCGCCCCCCACATTCAGAATTTTGCAAACAAATCCATGCCGCTCATTCATCAAACGTGCAAACTCTGCCATCACTTGGCCCGCTGCAATTTGTGCCTCCGGATCAAGTAACTGCGACCCAACATGGCAATGAATTCCCACCAAGTTAACATCATGAGAAACGCAAAACTTCACCGCTTGTTCTGCCGATCCATCCTGAATACTAAACCCAAATTTCGTGTCCTGCTGGCCCGTACTGATTTTCTTATTCGTAATGGGGAGCACACCCGGAGCAAGCCGCAAAATCGCTTCAACCCCATTGCCAATCTGGTTAATCAGCTCCAACTCTTCAAAATTGTCAATAACAATCTGCCCAATTCCACTTGCCAGCGCAAACTCAATTTCTGCTCGTGACTTATTGTTCCCATGCATATGGCACTTGCTTGCCGGAACCCCTGCCGCCAAAGCCGCACGTAGCTCACCCTCGCTTGCCGCATCAATCAAGCAACCTTCCCCATATGCAATCTTTAAAACCGACAAAACACTATTTGCCTTGCTCGCAAAAGTAATCTCTCCATTCGGATCAGCATTCTTAAATGCCGTCTGATAATCCTTAATCCGTTGCCGAAAGTGTTCTTCGCTCAAAACATAAAGCGGTGTTCCAAACTGTTTCCCAAGTTCCCGAACCACATCAGAATCTGGAATCCAACGTGATTCTTCCCCCTGCTTCGACATGCGCAAATTATGGCACTCTAGACCTTTCTGGCCCATTAACCAACCCTTCAGAGCATTACGCTCGTCAAAATGCTAGGAACTTACGGATATGAAACGATTCGCTCTTTTTGCGCTAGCTACGCTTAGCCTGGTCAACGCCGCATTTGCTCAAGATGACAAACCGATGATCGTCATCAATGGCGAAAACATTATGCGAAGCAATTACATGAAGCGGATGGAAGTTCTGCCCGGTGTCGGAAAGCAAGTGGGAGGACGATTTATCGAAGCATCACCTGGCTTCCTCACCCTCTCAGCAATGATCAACGAAATGCTGACATTGCAATTAGCAAAAGAAAAAAATGTCTTGCCCACCGAAGCGCAAATCACGGAAGAACTCGATTTCCGCGTTAAGGAAAATAAAGATTACACCCAAGCTTTCACCATGCTCGGCTTCACAATGGCCGATATCCGCAACAACCTCAAAATCTCCCTCGCCGAGTTCAATCTCGTCACAATGGGCGTCAACATTGCCGATGCTCAGGTCAATCGTTACTATCAAGATCGACTCGCAACCGACTTCACCTTCCCCAAGCGTTACCGACTCCGCGTCATTGCCGTAAATAACGATGCCGCAAAGAAAAAAGTCGATGCCGACATTGCCGCTGGTAAGAAGTTCTCTGATATTGCCATTGAAAACAGCATCGACCTTAGCACCAAATATGACGGCGGTCTCATGGGAGACATTGCCGAAGATCAACTCGGTGGTGATGTTAAAACCTTGGTTGTTGGGCTAAAGAAAGGCCAAACAACCGCTTGGATCAAAGCTCCTACCTCCGAAGTGAAAATCTTCCTTGATGAAATTCTCCAACCGTCAGTAATCAAACTCGA
>JAPUDU010000026.1 GCA_027492935.1 Fimbriimonadaceae bacterium | reverse complement strand
GCGACCAACCTTTATTCGATGATCACCAACTTCAGATGGCCTCAATCATGGCCAATTGTCCAGAAAAAGATATCGATAACCAGGCCGTAGTCAAGGTCGTAACCGACCTCAACCAAAACGCCCTTTACTTCTCCCGCCACGCAATCCCTTTCCCTCGCAACCCCCGTACAGAACAGGTTAAAAAGCACGTCGGCATCTACGCCTACCGCCACGATGTTGTCCAAGCATTCTCATCTTGGCCTCAAACTCCACTCGAAATCGCTGAATCCCTCGAACAACTCCGATTCATGGAGCACGGAATTCGTATCAGAATGGCAAACGGCAAAGGCTCTGCCCTTGCCGTCGATACGCCCGAACAAGCTGAAGCGGTCCGAAAACTCCTTGCCGAAGCAAACTCCTAACTACAGTCCAGGAATTCCTTGAGTCACGCGGAAAGAAGCTTCCTCAACAAGCTTCTTGGCTGCCGCCTGAAACGCCTTCTCGTCAACCTCTTTCAGCATCTCTACCCACCGTGCCAAAGGCACGCTCGGCAGACCCATGCCGTTCAATAGTCCGCGCCAACGCAAATCATCGTCCGGCAATCCAAAGAGTGTGTTTTCCGAATCAACATAAACCGAAGCAAACGAATTCGGGTGCAACAAAATCTGCTCCGCCATCACTTTTGCCCGCGAAAGAGAAACAGTGTCGTAAGTTTCAATCCCTTTCTCCAGCGATTTCACCATCGTCTCGGCGTACTGAATCTCTCCCTCCTCAGCCCGCCGCAGCATGAACAGCCGAGGCACAAATCCATTTCGTGTCGGCCAAAAAACTCCTTCCGTCCGATACGCCAACCCTTCTTTTTCGCGAACTGTCTCCCAAAGCGTTGAACCTTTCCCAACACCCAAAGCTACCGTCGCCAAAAATTGCGCCGCTGATCCTGCCTCACCAATACGAATAGGCTTCCCAGAAAGCTCAAATGTCGTCACCGCCAAGTTCTGCTTCCTCTGAAATTTGGATTCTTCCGAATACCGAGAAAGTTCTCTAAACTCAGGCACCGACCACAGCCGCGCAACTTTAGCCATCTCGTCACGCACTTCACCAATTTCGACTGGCCCTTCAACGATCAAACGCACACCCGACCGATCTAAAATTCTTGCATGGGCATTCCCTGCCTCATCCTCTAACAATTTCTCTGTAAATGCCGGCATCGGCCAAAGTGATTCGGACCAAGAATCCAAAACCGTTCCAGCTAGAACTTTCTCTTTCTCTTCCCACTGGTTCGACCGCCAGTTAGGTTGAGCCACCAAACTCGCCGCCAAGGCCACGGACTCTTTCCATTTTTCCGGGGAAGAAACCACTTCAACGCGCAAAAAATCTGGACAAGAAACAACACGTGGTCGAATCCCTGCCGAGCCACCGAAAAACCCAACTTCACCTGCGTTATAAGTTAAAGAATTTACGCCCGTAATTGCGCAAATCAATTTCCAGGATTGCTCTTCTTTAACAAAATTCTTATCTCGCCAAAGATAGGCGTGAATGGAAACCGTCTGCGCCTCTGGCTTAGGCAATTCCAAAACGCTCAGCTTCACCGGATACTGGGCCAGAACAATTCCTAAAACCGCACTAATCATAGCGACCCTCCAATGTGCATCGCCCCGCCTTGCCAATCTTGCAAAGCACTCCAAATTTCATCATCCGTTAGCCCAGCCGCAGTGCTCTGTAGTTGCTTCATATCAAATGCTGGTGCCTGCCGAATCAACTTTGCCCGCAAAACGCCATACTCCGGTCCTTCTCGTTCCAGTCCATTCACATACGACATCGCATTCAATCGCGCAAACGGCGCAAACCGACGCATATCATCTCGTGTGTACTTCTTGATCGCCGCAAACGATTCTTCATTCACCCCATAAAGCAAAATCGGCCCACGATCAAAACTCGCTTCGTAAACAACCTGGAAGCCCGGCTCTGATCTCATCAGCGCAAGCGCAGTACCAACTCGCGCTAAAGTCATCGGGCGATCAAGTCCCGCCGCAACCACCGCCCGAGCCGAGCCCTTCCCTTTCACCGTTTCCTTCTTACCGATCGACTCCAAAATATTCCGCGTCACCGTAACGGATTCACTTTTTGGCGCCTTCATCAAAATCTCTTCCACTCGTAACGAAGTCACTCCCGGATCAATGTCCCCTTTCACAAAAACCGCCAACCCGCCCGAGCCCATCAACGCCTGACCCGCAGTCTTCAAATCCGCTGGCTTCAACTGCACCAACGCCTCCAGATTGCCGTAAACTGAATCAATCCCCGGATCAAACAATCCTAGCCAAGCCGAATCCAAAAACCTTGCAAACTGGTTCCGAAAAACGCCTTCCTGATCAATAATCTTGAGCTCAATTGCTAACTCTTCTTCGCCCACCTGAACGGGTGCCAACAGCTCACGCAAACTCTCAACTGCCATTACCGCCTGATCACTCGGCCCCATAATCACAAAATTAGTTCCGTCGCGTTCGGTTGTCGCCGTCAAGCTCAATCCCGCCGACTCCAATTTCACATCAAGCAAACGATCCGGACCCTTGGCAATCAAGTGCTCCAATAAGTGCCGAGTCCCCGGTGTCCCTGCATCTCCAGGCAAACTCGAAGCCGCCGCATACAATGCCACCATAACTTGCTTAGTACCGGCAACCCGCTCAACCCGGAGCTTTGACCCGTTTGGTAACTCCTTCGAAATCACCTCCGGACTCTGGGCCAAAACTAAAAAACTGCAAAGAGTGGCTAACATTATCGGAGGTAACTCGCTCCATTAATGTCAATCACATTGCCACTCATGTAAGCCGCCTCATCTTTTACCAAGAACGAAACGGCCGCCGCACAATCCTCCGGCGAAGCCATCCGACCAAGTGGAATGCCCGCCAAAATCTCCGGCTCTCGATCACCCATTCCCTCTCGAGCCATCGCCGTATTCACCCAGCCCGGAGCAATTGCAAAATGCCTAACATTTTGCTTTGCTTGCTCAACGGATAGCGCCTTTGTCAGATTCAACAAAGCCGCTTTAGAAGCTGAATAGAATGCCGCACCCGGTTCGCCTCTGTGGCCAACCCGGCTACAAACATTCACCACTGCCCCACCCCCATGCGAAATAAAATGCTTCGATGCTTCCCGAACAATCCATGCCGGCGATTCAAAATTCACTGTCATACAGCGATTAAACGCTGCGTCAAATGCCGCATCCGCACAACCAGCAAAATCCATCGTCACGTAAATACCAGCATTGTTAACCACAGCATGTAAAGGGCCATCTTTCACTACGCGACTCACAAGCTTTTTCGCTTGTTTCACATCTGCCAAATTTGCTTCATAAACGCCCGCCGCCCGCTCACCCAAAAGCTGGATTACTTCCTCTGCCGCTTGAGCCTTCTCATTAAAATGAACCGCAACATCCCACCCATCTGTCGCCAATCTCAAAGCAATCGCCCGCCCAATTCCCCGACTTGACCCTGTCACAAGGACCCTCTTTTTAGCCATAACTAAACTCTAACACAAGTTCACTCGTTTTTTATCTAAACTAGTTCAGAGGAACGCATGAATTTAACGGCAAAACTGATCTCCACCATTGTCCCATCATTAGGAATTTTAACTATCGCAACCCTAAACTCTCCTACAACTCTTCAACAAGACCCTCAACCAGCCGCAAAGTTAGCTTCCATTCGAGTAATTACCTATGCCGATAATGTCGCCGAGATCCTCAACAACAACTGTGTTAAATGCCACCGAGAAGGTCAAAATGCACCATTTAGTCTCGAAGGTTATGCGAATGCAAAACGATACAGCAACATGATCGCCGTTGCAACTTCTAAGCGAATCATGCCCCCATGGAAAGCTCAACCCGGGGACGTAGAATTCCGCGACGACGCCCATCTCACCGATGAACAAATTGCCATGCTCGAAGCGTGGGCAAACTCCGGCACTTTGCGCGGCGAAAAAGATAAAGAACCCAAACCCCCAAAGTTTGTTGATGGCTGGGCAAACGGTAAACCCGACCTCCTCCTTAAAATGCCTTACACCCACGAAATCAGTGCCGAAGGCGAAGATGAATACTGGAATTTCGTAATCACCCCCGACATCACCGAACCCACATGGGTATCCGGAACCGACGTCATACCCGGCAACAAAAATATAGTCCACCACGTAATCGCCTACACCGATAGCAAAGGCCGTGGTCGTAAACTCGCGCAAGGAGAAAAAGGAGATGGCAAGTCCGGTTACCGTTCATCTGGTGGCGGAGTCGGCTTTAATCCCGATGGCGCCCTCGGCGGATGGGCTCCCGGTGCCCACGGACACCTGCTTCCGAAAGATGCCGGAATCCTCCTCGAACCCGGCACCGACATCATTCTTCAAGTCCACTATAACAAGTCGGGCAAAGTCGAAACCGATCAAACACAACTCGCGGTCTATCTCAACAAAGCTAAACCAGAGCACAACGTCTCGTTGGAATTCCTTGCCAACCCATTTATCCGAATCCAGCCCAACAAAGCTGACCAGCATTTCAAGTTTGATATGCCCCTCCCAGCCACTCAACAAGGCAAGAAAGTCAACTACCGCATCTACAATCTCATGCCCCACATGCACCTCCTCGGACAAAGCATGAAGGCCACCGCGATCCTCCCCGATAAGTCACAAAAAGTTCTCATCGATCTCAAAAATTGGGATTTCAACTGGCAACTAATCTACACCCCGATCAAACCAGTCGATCTGCCCGGCGGCACTATCATTCGGCTCGAAGCGATTTACGATAACACCGTAGACAATCCCTTCCAACCTCATGACCCACCAAAACTCACCACTTGGGGCGAAGAAACAACCGACGAAATGATGCTTCTCGTCAGTGCCCTCACTGTGATTCCCCAAGAATAAAGCTTAAGGAACATGAAGTCTGAATCTGTCGCAAATTACGCCGAGAACGCCGCAAGGCTTGTTCCCGGCCTAAACGATTTACACAAAATGGCGGGGTTACTCTTAGCCGAGCGTACGCCGAGCAACGCAAAAGTTCTTGTCCTCGGTGCTGGCGGCGGCCTCGAACTCAAAACCCTAGCCGAAACTCAATCCGGCTGGCAATTCGAGGGTGTCGATCCATCAGCAGAAATGCTTCAACTCGCCAAAACAAACCTTGGTCAGCTAACTGAACGAGTGCAGTTTTGCGAAGGCTATATCGAAGATGCCTCCGAGGGCCCGTTCGATGCCGCGACATGCATTCTCACCATGCATTTCTTATCCGAAGAAAAACGCCGCGAAACCCTCGCGCAAATCCACCGACGATTAAAACCTGGTGCTCCTTTTGTCGTCGCCCACCACAGTTTCCCCCGGGGAGAAAGCGATGATGAGAAATGGCTTAGCCGCTACGCCGCCTTCGCAATCTCCAATGGTGTGCCCGCTGAACAGGCTAGAAATGCAAGCATCTCAATTGCAGAGAGGCTTCCCATAATCTCTCCCGACCAGGATGAAGCCCTGCTCCGTGAGGCAGGATTCACCGATGTTGAACTCTTCTTCGCTGCCTTCACGTTTCGTGGATGGGTATGCCACGTTAAACAATCATCAGACTTATCATAATTCTCCGACAGAGTTAAAAGAACCCTTCTCTAACTCCTAGTTAACTTAAAAACCTCCTTCCCATCCACTCCACTATCAATAAACGCAGGACTTCTAATGTCACATTCACCCTTGAGAACAAAACTCTTTCCATCAGTATTACAAAATGTACTCACTTCATTTGATCCAACTTACTTGAACAAACTCAACACCTAAGCCTCCCTAAAAAATAACAAACCCCGACCAGAGTCTGACCGGGGTGTTCTGTTTTGCACCTCAGAGATCAAGTTCATGACGAACCCAATCGGTTAAGTCCGGATTCGCTAAAACCCGAGGCCTCTGAGGTGGTTCTGTTTATGGTTATCCATGTCTGGGCACCACCTCCTTTGTTTTTTAGAATTTATCGCCCCGCAAAGAGCGACAATCTTAATGACGCCCAAATTCCAACCCAAGTTGCAGTTATTTAACTGGATTTTCCGCCGCAATCTGAGCTGCTGCGCCCACATCCTGCCGCGCCGAATCCGCGTCCATCCGCAACCGATCCATCACTGACCCCAAGCCCAAAACCGAAGTCAAGCGATAAACCCCATCGCGCACCCTTACTGAGCAAATCATCACCCGCACCGAACCACTCCCCCAAAACAAATACTTAGCTTTATCATCCCCAACTTCCGATTGTGGGTCGCCAAAAGTTCTGCGGTACTGTCCCACCACATCATCCCGATGCTCAGGTGTAACCGTATTCTCCATGTCCAGCGCCATGATAATATCCGTCTCTTTTGCCACCAAAGAGACCGTGCGCTCAGGTGTTTCCCAACCCGTCCCCACAAAGTCACCACTCACTCCCGGAGGCAGCTCACGCAAAGGAACGCCGCGATTCGGCTTTCTAAATCCCCCGACTAAAACCGTATTCAAATCCTGACCGATCCGAATCGAACTCTCCTGGCTCAATAGCGCCAAGTTGTTCGTCAAAGCTTCACGGTCAATCTTGACTTCTTCGACTTCTAACTGAGGGCCCGTCCCTTTCCCATCAATCGCCAAGCCTGCAACATCACAACCCGACAAGGCCACCAGCACCAATAAACCAAGGCCAAGTCGTTCAATTCGCATGTTAATCAACACTCAAAACTTTATAGTTCTGAATCCCACCTGGCGTTTCAACTTCAATCAATGCCCCGGCTTGCTTTTCCAACAATGCTGTGCCCATTGGTGACGCCACCGAAATCAAATCATTTAACGGATCAGCTTCAAAAGCACCCACCAAACGAATCGTCATCTTATCACCAAACTCCAAATCTTCAAGCTCAATCGTCGAGCCTAAGTGGGCAACTCCAGCCTGGCGCTCACTGGTAACAATCTGGGCATTCATTAAAACCCTTTCCAAATCAGCAATACGAGATTCCAGGCGCGTTTGGTTTAGCTTTGCCTCATGATACATGGCGTTTTCTTTCAAGTCGCCATGAGACTTTGCTTCGCGGATATTGTCCGCAATTCGGGCACGCTCCGGCCCTTTCAAAAACTCAAGCTCTTTCTTGAGTTTGTCATATCCTTCTTGAGACAGCATCGAATCGTTTGACATAACGAACTCAACAGTTTACTTCAACCACCTGCCAACACATCACCTATGCGTAAGGAACATCGGAATCCCAACCAAAGTCCTTCTTTTTCCTGGGATTCTCAAGCATCCGCGCAATCTGCCGCCCCATCTGCTCACCCACCAGCACCTCTTCATCCACCACTTCATCCGCCCCCACCATATCAAGCTCCTCTGAAAACACATGGTAGCGACTCCGCGTAATCACCTTCACTTCCGGAGCAATAGATTTACAAACCGCTACAACCCGACGGCAAATCGTATGGTCGCTAACCGTCACCAAAATCGCCCGCGCATCAGCAATATGTGCAACATCATGCAAAAATTCTGCACTTGTCGCATCCCCTATAACCGCCCGATTACCATTTTTCTCCGCCAACCGCACCAACGCCGGATCAAGATCTATCACCAGCCGTGGCAAATTAATATCCCGTAATGCTGAGCAAGTTGCCTGCCCCGCCTCCCCGTAACCAATCGTCACCAAATGTCCTCGAATCGTCTTCGACCGAGCAGCCTTAACACTCGCAACGAGCTTCCGCGTTGGCACCAATCGCTTTGCCAAAAACTCTGCCCAAGCTAAAGATTTTGAAACCAAAAACGGCGATACCAACAAGCTCAACAGAATTGTCGAGATCACTAACTGGAAAACATCTGGGCAAAACAACCCCGCCCCCGCCCCCCAATAAACCACAACAACCCACAACCCCCCAACCGGGCCCAATCCAAACCCTCCCGCCAACGTTTTAATAATCCCCCGAACAAACGGCCGCATCGCAAAATAAGTCGCGAGCGTTTTCACTGTCATCACCAAAAGTGTTGTGGCCAAAACTAATGGCAAGTGACGAACCATCCACCCCAAGTCCGCCAACAATCCAACACTCACAAAAAATATCGTTACAAACAACGTACGCAAAGGCATAACATCAGCCCGGATCTGCTCATTAAACTTAGAATCACCGAGCATCATCCCAGCGAAAAACGCCCCCAAAGCCGGAGAAATTCCCAATTCATGCGCCGCCCAAGTTGCACCCACACAAGTGAGAACCGCCAAGATAATCGGAATCTCCCGATTCTGAGCCACAACTTTCTCATGCAGAAGTCTCGGCACAATCTGACCAACAAACACCACCAAAATCAGCACCAAAACTGCGGTCGACCAGAGTGCTTGTCCCATCGCGGGTCCAATCTCCCCCGACCCATTCGCAACAAAATTAACCCCCAAAACCAGCGGAACAACTGCAATGTCTTGAACCAGCAACACCCCCAAAGTCGCCTTCCCGTGAACCGAATCAAGGTCGTTCTTCTCCCTCAATACACGCATAACGATCGCAGTTGAGCTTAATGAACCGGCAGCTCCAATAATCACCGCCGCCTGCCAACTCAATCCCGCGACAATCCCAACACAAGTCAAAAATAAAGTACTCGCCAAAACCATAACCCCGCCACCCACATACACTTTCAACCCCATCTTCCGCAGACTGCGCCAACTAAATTCCAGTCCGATAGTAAACAACAGTAGCGCAACCCCAATCTCTGCAATTACCGAAACCTCATCCGGTTTCTGCACCAATCCTAAACCACCCTGGCCAACAATTGCCCCCGCCAAAAGATAACCAATAATTGCGTTGAGCTTCAAGCGCTCAAAAATCAAACCCAAAACAAGGGCGGCTGCCAACGAAAGCAACAAATCATATATAAGCCCCCAGCCGTGCATGACTTATTTTAATCCGGCTTAATTGCCCGCTCGTAAACCGCTTCCATTCGCTCCATCATCTGAGCAAAAGTAAACCGCTCATGAATCATTTGCAAAGCGTTGCTTCCCATCCGCAACCGATCATCCTCATTATCTAAAAGATAATTCATGCCCGCACTAAAATCTTCAGGAGTCTGCTCTGCCAACAACCCAGTTTCCTTATGGATAACTAATTCATCAACCCCGCCGATCCGCGCCCCAACAACGGGTCGTTTCCGCGCCATGCTCTCCAAAACCGCGAGCGGACAAGCCTCAGCCGAACTCGGCAAAATTGAAAACTCCATTGAATCAAGCATTCGCGCTACATCTGCTCGATTCCCCGTAAATGTCACCCGACTCCCCAGTTCCTGACTTTCAACTCGCTTCCGCAAATACTCCGCAAAATCCCCTTCCGCCCGTCCAACAAAAAGCAGATGAGCATCAGGATGACTCTCTAAAACTGCCGGCATTGCATTGACCGCAATCAAATGCCCTTTCTCTTCCGCGACCCGCCCAACCAGCCCAATCAACCGACTATCATGTGGCAATCCAAACTCACTCTTAACGTCGTTATCTGCCGCGTATTGCAAGTCCTGAAAATCCGTACCGTTATGAACAACATCGATGTGCTTTGCCGGAACGCGCGATCCCTCAAGCAATCCTTGAATATAGTTACTCACCGCCACAACGCGGTTCGATTTCCGCGAAGCTAAACGATAAACTAGGTAATGCGTTTTAACGTGAACACTGCAGACCAAAGGAATATCTTGTAGCGCAGTCGGTAACAAACTTAAATAAGCTGCCCGACTCAAGTGAGCGTGAACCAAGTCGTACTGACGTTCTTTTGCCAGTCGATTCAACTGAATAAGCGCCGGGACACCCCACCCCGATCGCAAATCAATCTGATGAACGGTAACCCCCGTTCCTTCTAGTTCATCACGAACCCAAGGAATCTCCGGGGAAAGCAAATCGACTGAGTGCCCCTGGTACTGCAATCGCCGCGCAAGCGCAATTGAATGTTTCTCCGCCCCCGAGGTAGCAGCACTGGATATCACTTGGAGTATCTTTAACTTCCTCACCTAACCTGCCTATTTCCCATGGCAATTATACCGAGTCACTACCCATGCTATCCGTCAAAACTTGGTTAAGCTAATCTTATGCTAGGAACTATTGCAAAAGCGATTGAATTCCTCAAATCCTGGCCTGCTTTCAAAGTCTTCCGACACCGAGATTTTCGCCTACTGTGGTTCGGTGCCCTCTTTTCGTTCACCGGATCCCAAATCCAAATGGTCGCCCAAGGCGCATACATCTATGATCTGACCGGCCGCAAAACCGACCTTGCTCTTGTTGCTGTCTTCAGCATGTTGCCCGTAACCATCCTATCCCCGATCGTTGGAGTCCTCGTGGATCTCCTCGACCGCCGAAAAATGTTAATCGGAACAAGCGTTGTACTTTTTGTTGCCACCGCCTTCAACGCCGTAGCCGCAACAAACCACACGTTAACTCTCGCTCAAATACTCGTTGTCGCCCTGATCGCCGGACTCGTTCAGACCGTCGAGCCAACCTCACGCCAAACCATTGTCCGCGAAGTCGTTGGCGACCAAGAACTTTCCCAAGCCGTCCCCCTCCAAGCCATGACATTCAACTTGGCTCGCGCAATCGGCCCCGCAATCGGAGGAATCCTTACGGCCGCGTTCGGTTTTGCCACATGTTTCTGGGTCAACACCCTTAGCTTCCTCGGAATGACCTATGCCGCCATTGCGCTGAAAACGAAAGTACCACCCTCAGACCGACCCGGCCAACCGATTAAAGACCTTATCTTTGAAGGCATGCTCTTCACTTTCCGCCATCCATCACTTCGCATGCTCTTTCTAATGGAAGGTGCCCTCAGCCTCTTCGGTGTGCCCTACATGTTCCAAATGCCCGCTATCGCCAAGGATCTCTTCCACCTGGACGAAGCCGGCCTTGGCCTCTGTTATAGCGCAATAGGTGTCGGTGCAATCACCGGCCTAGTCACAATCATCGCCATCTCCAACCGCAACCTCAAGACTAAAATTGTACGTATTGCCATGTCAAGCTTTGGCGTATCCTTGGTTGCTCTCAGTTTCGTAAATAATGTTTATCTCGCTCTTCCATTCTTCGCAATTCTTGGTGCTTCTTCAATTGCGCAATTTAACACAACTAATACACTTTTCCAAATTATTTCCCCCGCACCTTTACGGGGTCGAGTACTAAGTATGCACATGTGGGCCATCGCCGGATTAGCACCTCTTGGCAATATCTGGATGGGGATCGCCGCCGATATGTTTGGCCTCTCCCCTTCTCTCGCTTTCGGCGGAATAGCTGTAGCAATTGGCGCAATTTTAGCCTATTTGAACCAGAATAAGCTCGTTGAGCCGATTACCATCGCCGAAGAAATTCCTTCTTAGCCAACAAATAATAGTCAATTAGAATAAAGGCCTTTGCCAGATTCTAGACGCAAAATGCGCCCAACAATCGCGTGTTTTTTCTGACATGAAAACCACAAAACTAGAGATACTTAACCATTTTCGCGATACCAATTACTAAACAGGCAGGAGAGTGTCCTTAAGGATATTACAATGGCAAACATCACGAAAATCGTTCTAACAATCTCGACAGCAATCGCTGTCCTCGGCATGCTCACCGGATGCGGTGGTCACAAAACAATTCCCGAAGCGGGAAGCATGAGAATCAACATCAAGTGGCCAGCACAAGTTGCAGCAACACGACTCATCCCCACGGCTTCTAACAGCATCGTCGTAAATATCGACCAGGGCGGCCAAACCGTTTTCTCAACCGTTATTGCTCGACCAAGCAACACCGTAGTTCTTCCAAACCTTCCTCTCGGAAACTCGACAATTACCGCCACGGCATATCCAAACGCAAACGGCACAGGAACAGCTCAAGCAGCCGCCTCCCAAGCAGTGGAAATCGTCGCTGGGCCAAACAACAATTTCAGCGTAACAATGCAAAGCACAATTGATCATTTTGATATGACGGCTCCATCTTCAATGAACGCCCTCGCAACAACCACAGTTATTGCGACTCCTAAAAATGCTTCTGGAGATACAGTTCTTGTAACACCGGGCAATATCGTGTTCACGTCGTCTGCACCGCTCGTTGCTGCAATCAACCCTTCAACTGGGTTCCTCACTGCCCTTCTGTTGGGTAACGCAACGATCACCGCTACCGATCTCGAATCAGGCAAGAATTCAAGCACAAGCCTCAGCGTAGCTCTCAGCATGTCCGTCACCCCGGCAACTGCAAGCGTGTCAGTCCTTGGCACCAAGCTGTTCACCGCAACGGTCGTCGGATCACCAAACACCCTCGTGACTTGGAGCGTAGATGGTGTAGGTCACGGTTCAATCAATGCCCTCGGACTTTACAGCGCCCCGGCTACACCAGGAACGTATACCATCCGTGCAACCAGCGTCATTAACCCGTCGCAATCCACAACGGCAACCGTCACTGTTCAATCAGGATCAGGTTCGATAATCGTCAACTAACAAAACACAGTCCGATTACCAAAACCACCACGTCAAATACTGACAAGCAAATTGCCTCACAGATATTAAAATCTGTGAGGCAATTTTATGTTTAAACTGATGACTCTGTTTGCTATCCGCATAAGTACGCGATAAATAGCATCTAAAAAAGGATCCAAGATAATTCAAAGATTCAAACACTTATATCGAAATTAAAGGATGGAGCCCGATGACAGAATTGAACTGACGACCTACCGCTTACAAGGCGGTTGCTCTACCGCTGAGCTAATCGGGCCTACACTCTAATAATAACCCGACCCGCCTGGTTCTTCACCCGGCGGGCCGAATAATTAAGCCGGAATGCTTACTTCTTTCGACGAACTCGTGTCTTTGCAAGCCGTGGAACGCCATCAGCACCATAAACTAATTTAAAGCCAGCAGGAACTTTGCTCAAGGCTGTCTTCAAATCATCTGGCATTTCTGCCGAAGCTCGTGCACCACCGCGGCGGCGGCGACGAGATTTCTTAAACTCAGAAACGGCTGCTTCAGCGCCCTTAACATCGCTAACAATTTCAAAACTGCCATCACCACTCTTCATTATTTCTGCAGCCGGGGGAATGTGGATGAAAACATAATCGTCGCACTCTAACATACGCACTTCAAACGGCAATACAACCTTTTTCTTGCCGATACGCATACTCAGCACACCCTCTTTCTGAGTCGTCTTTAATTTCAATGATGCTTTGATTTGTTCTACTGTTTTCGCCATGGCAATTCCTTGCTGCGCTCCAATGAGCTTAATTTGCAATTACGAATTATGCCACAGCGATATTCGCTTAACTAGGAACATTTTTAAAATATTTATGAATAAAGGGCAATATTATCAATTAATCGAACACCGCAAAACCGTGATGCAACGATTAATCGATAATCTTTAGCGACTCCACGCACAGGTTTCATAGTTGATGAGTCTACTAATTCCAGATACTCTACATCGAATTCCATTGCACGAAGTTGTACAATTCCTTCAGCTAATATCGACTCAATACTTGAGTCAAACATTGAGTCAACTGTTATTATCTTTTGCGCAACATTTCGCAATATGTGGTTAAGGCCCGCTGCTCGCTTTCGTTCATCTTCCGAAAGATATCCGTTGCGGCTACTCAATGCCAACCCACTATCCTCGCGAATAGTTTCGATAAATCTCAATTCAACGGGTAGACACAAGTCGCTAACCATCTGTTTTATAACTGCACATTGTTGCAAATCCTTCAAACCAAAATAAGCAACATCCGGCAGTACAATCCCAAATAACCGCGCAACAATTGTTGCGACCCCATCAAAATGTCCGGGACGCTTCTCTCCCTCAAATAAATCGGAAACCCCGCTCACCTTGACTGTAGTCTGGTTTGAACCCACCATCTCATCCACCGATGGGCAGAACATTGCCACCACACCAACCGACTCCGCCATCGCCAAATCCTCCGCCTCACGCCGAGGATATACAGATAAATCTTCATTTGCTCCAAATTGTAATGGGTTAACGAAAATACTTCCCATCGCAACTTCACACTCCCGTGCCGCCTCAGACATTAAATGAATATGACCGCGATGCAAAGCCCCCATCGTCGGAACAAAACCCACAGTTCCCTTATCTTTTCTAAAGTCCTTAACTTCTTCAATCGTCCGTAAAACGATCAAAACGAATTCTCCTCACCCGGAAAAATCCCGTCTCGAACTTCTTGAGCATACTTCCCAATCCCTTCAACAAATAAATCTCGCCCCGAAACAAATGCCTTCGCGTGCTTATACTGTTTCGCGCTCAAACCCAGCACATCATGCCAAACCTGTATCTCGCCATCACACTGCAAACCGCCACCAATTCCAATCGTTATACAATTAACGGTCTGTGTAATTTTTTCCGACAAACTTGACGGCATCATCTCCAAAACAATTCCAAATGCGCCTGCAGTATCTAATCGTTTTGAAACTTCCAAAATCTCATCCCCATCTTCCCGCCCCTGAACCTTAAACCCACCAAACCCATTAACGCTTTGTGGCGTAAAACCGACATGCCCCATCATCGGAATCCCCGCCTTCACACAAGCCTCAATCGCTTCAGGATAATCACCCTCTAACTTAATTCCCTCAGCTCCACATTTCATCAGATAAACCGCACTCTCGACCGCCTGTTCCGTAGAACACTGATAACTACCAAACGGTAAGTCAGCAATCAATAGCGCATCTTGTAATCCTCGTTTAACCGCCCGAACGTGGTAGCCAATATCTTCAAGCTCAACCGGCAAAGTCGTTCCATGCCCCTGAATCACATTCCCCAAAGAATCACCCACCAAAACCAAATCTACACCCGCCGCGTCCGCCATCTCAGCCGACATCACATCATAAGCCGTCAAACAAACAACTCGCTCCTTCCCCTTCAGAGCAAACAAGCTTGGTGCAGTACGTTTCTTACCCATCTCAAAACGATAATATCAGAATCCACCAAGCTTACTCATGAACCCGCCGCCAACGTCCCCGGAGATGCCAAACCACTTCCGAGTTTCGTACTTCCGGCAAATATCGCCAACCTGATCATCAGTCTGCTTCGCCAAAACATCAATGCGCCCACCAGATGTTCCTTGCATCTTCGTCAAAGCCGCAACAGCCTTATCCGGGTCTTCCGAAGCCATGTTAACCGCATCTAAAATTTCTACGATCATCGCTCCAGTTTCGCCAAGAGCCTGCGTATAACTCGCTTGGATCGGAACACATTCTGCCAGTGGCGGATAGCTTAAAAAATACTCATTGAGTTTCTTCCATTCTTCCCGATGCTTCTTAGCATCAAGAACCAACGAGTCCTTATTCGGTTGATCCGGGTCAAAAGGAATGGGCGACTCTTCTTCTGTAAACAAACTTTTCATCGCATCCGTAATGCTCGAAGTCTTCATCTTCGTCATCATCACCGTCAGCTCACCAATCTGATCTGCCGAAAGCGATTTACGTAATTCTTCGGTCTTTCGCAAATGCTCAAGCCAGTTGTAAATATCATCCGGCATCCGGATCGCCTCTTGTGGTTTCGGCAATGCCGGCTCAGGAGCGGTTGGAATCGCTGGCAACACTGATTCCTGCTTGCCAATCGCCGGTAAAACGGATTGCTGTTCACCCGCCGCATTCAAAGCGCTAATAGGTTTCGGCCCCATCAAACCAAGGGCGTACAAACCCCCTCCAAACAACAATAGCGCCACCAAAATCCCGACTCCAAAACCAAGAGCAATCATCGACTTCTTAGACTGACTGGCATAAGGGTCTGGCAGGTTCTGTGGTTGCATAGTAATCCCTACCCAGTTTAGACGACAACTTTGCGTCAATGTTGCCTCAATATGTCCCCGTAGCAACACCAGATTTCTTCAATCAAAAACCTAAGGAAGTTCGATAACTCTCCCAAAAAGGAATGATACGTACAGGAACAAGCCGTTTTCCTAAACGTCTAACGATACAAATGGAAAGGATCAGCAACACTCATCCCCTTCATATGATGTTGTCCAATCTTGTCCAAGATGAGATTGGACAACACATTGGGTCAAGAATTTCTCCCGAAACTCAGGACTATCTCATCCAGCTTCTCCTCGACTTCATGCGCACAGATCGGCTATACGCAATCAAAAACCTCGAGGTCAACCCATCACATCAGTCATAGAAATGCTTGCTGAAGGCGATGTCCGACTCCGCGCCGATTCATTCGACCGAGAACGGGAAGTCCATAAACATATTGGGGATTTCATTCTCTTCTGGTCAGGGCTCTACCCAAATCACCTCACCAAGCTCAAAATCGTAACCCAAGCAAACCTAACCTGCGATTACACTCGCCAAGGTCAACGCAGCTACCACCTTGTGAGCACTTTCAATCACGATCCGTACACTGCTGAAGCTCCGATCTTCAATACCCTCAGCGAACGATTCGAAGACTTAGCTTTTGTGCTCGGCCAAGTGAGTCGCAAATCAGGACTCTACGTTGCATGATCGCCTTGAACCGGCATCTTTGCTTCCATGAACTCCTTACTTAAAAAGCCGATGAGTCCCGCCAAAGCAAACAACGCCCCCATCACTAACAAACAGCCTTCAATTCCCATAACCTGAAGCAAAATTCCGATAACCACTACTCCAATCGGGTTCATTGCTTGGTTCACCATGCTCCAAGCAGAATTAACCCTGCCGCGAACCTCATCTGCTACCGCCAACTGCAAGTAACTTTGAAAAGGAATTATCAGCAACGGCAAAAACAAAGCGCACATCATATTCATTAACAACATCGACCAAAGCGGTTTGCAAAACGCCATCAAAGCAACCGTAACCCCCACCCCAACATAGCCTAACATTGTCCACCGCCCCGGACGCTCAACTTTCTGCTTACCAACCCACAAACTAACAAACAACATCGGCACGGAAAAACAAAGCTCAATCATTGCCAATGTCCCATATTCACCACCGTACCAAGCACGATTAAATGCCAAATAGACGACAAAAAAGCCCGCCACTGCCAAAGTCGAGACCATTCCCATCGGCAGCGCCAACCGAATCACGGGATCTTTGATTATCGCCCCAAATCCAACTTTCAAATCGGTAACAATTCTCTGCATTGGCCCAGCCGAATCATCTGTTATCTCTTCTTTCAAAGGCAGAATCGCTGGCAACCTACGAATAAAGTAAGCCGACCCAAAGAAAGTCAAAGAATTCGCCACCACTCCCGCAAAGAAGAAGTAATTTGGCAAAATCTTATACAATGCGCCTAAACCAACCGCCGAAATCGCTAATCCCATAATCGAAATTAACTGCCGCGAAGCTTCACTCAAACCATTGGCTTCCATCACCTGATCCCCCTCAACCAGCCGAGGAATGGATGCTGACCGAGCCGGGAAGAAAACCGTGTTCACCGTACTCATGGAAAACGCCGCAACATACAACACCCAAATCGCTGGACTTGGAGAGAAAAAGGCATAAATCGCCAACACAGCCGTGATCAAACCGCTCGCAACATCTGCCCCCAACATCAGCTTCCGACGATCCGCCCGATCAACCAACACACCGGCAAATGGGCCAAAAATAACATAAGGCAAAGCTGCTAAGGCTCCGACAAAACCGACAACCATCGGATCCTTAGTAACGTGATCCGCCATAAACAGAAAGACCAAATAGTACATAGAGTCCCCCAGTTGTGAAATGGATTGACCCAACCACAAGTCTCTAAAAGCTTTATTCTGGAGAACCTTCTGTCTAAACAATAATTCAATCGTACCAAGAAGGCAATTTTTCAAAAAATGACTTCTAGTCGTTAGCCCCGGTGACGTCCTTCTTCTTCATCCATCCAAATAATTTCTGATCGACACCAAGTTTCGCATCAAGTGAATACTGGCCGCCCCCGCTCAAACATGAAGCCAAGCCAACCATTCCAATCAAAAATGTGTAAAAAATTCCATTAACCGTATCTGGGGTTCCATTCGCCAAAACTCCAAGACCACCAACCTTTTGAATATTGACCGTCATAGCGACCATCATCGTACAAAAAACGCCAAAGCCCGCAATGCGCGTCATCAAACCCGAAAGCAAACCTAAACCACCCAAAAATTCACCCAGAATCGCCAACACGCCAAAAGCAGCTGGAATTCCCATGTTCTGCTCAAACCCAGAAACCGTTGCCCCAAACCCTCGACCACCAAACAATCCCAGCGCTTTCTGCGAACCGTAGTAAGCCATGATAAGCCCGGCGGAACTTCGCGCAATAAACCAGCCGAGATCCAATTTCATAGTTTTTTATAATGCCAAAAAATAAAAAAAGTTGCCGCAGTAAGGCAAAAAGCCAAAACTGCGACAACTTTCAAAACTTTAATCGTTCAAGCTAGCGGAATAACCGTCAGCCGAAAGCAAGGCATCGACGGAACCAGCATCATCCAACTTGATCTTAATCAGCCAACCACCGCCGTAAGGATCAGAGTTAACCAATTCGCTTTGTGCGCCTAAAGTTTCGTTAACCTCAGAAACCTCACCCGCAATCGGCGAATAAACATCGCTCACGGTCTTAACACTTTCAACTGTGCAAAAACTTTCTTCCGCACCCAAGTGTCGACCAACATTCGGCAAGTCAACAAAAACAACGTCCCCAAGCTCACTCTGAGCATGATCCGTAATCCCAATTACCGCCGTATCGCCATCGATTCGCACCCACTCGTGCGACTTCGTGTATTTCAAATCACCCGGAACGTTCACGTCAACAAATTTACCCGCAACCCTAAGCCCGAAACACACCTAATCACAAGCGGTACCCTTAATTCCGCACAATGAAGATAGATTTCGTAACGCTTTTCCCCGAAATGGTGCTCCCCGCTCTCGGCCACAGCATCATATCGCGCGCTGTTAATCAAAATCTCGTTGTGTTCTCGGCTAAGTCCCCTCGCGATTTCGCCACCGATAAACACCGAACCGTTGATGATTCGCCCTACGGTGGTGGCCCCGGAATGGTTCTCATGGCTCCGGTCGTCGAATCCGCTGTCCAAGCCTGTCAACCAACCCCCAAAACCGCGATCATTCTCACTGACCCTGCCGGCGAACGATTCACCCAAGCTCACGCTGAAGCTCTTTCCCAACTTGACCATGTCATTTTCATTTGTGGTCATTACGAAGGGATCGACGAGCGCGTAGCCACCCAAATCGCAACTCACAGTTTCACAATTGGCGATTTTGTCCTCACTGGTGGCGAGCTTCCCGCCCTCGCAATGGCCGACAGTATCATCCGCCTTTTGCCCGGAGTTCTCGGCTCCGCAGAATCCCACCAAGATGATTCCCACTCCAACGATGGGCTCCTCGGTTTCCCCCTCTACACCAAACCACAAGTCTTCAACGAAGAGGAAGTCCCTGATGTCCTCCGCTCAGGAAATCACCAGAAAATTGCCCAGTGGCGACGCCAACAACAGCTAATTCGCACAAAAACACGGCGACCAGACCTATTCGCCCAAGCGGACCTGTCACCGAGTGACCTTGATTTGCTATAATTCCCTTCCTGAGTCCGGCTCCCGGCCAACTCAATTCCTAGGAGAAAACGATTTATGTCCAAGCAAGCTATCCTTGAAAGTGTCGCTGCACCAAACATCAAAAGCGACATCCCTGTCATCAAAGCCGGTGACACCATCAAGGCACACGTCAAAGTCCGCGAAGGCGGCAAAGAACGAATTCAGGTTTTTGAAGGTCTCGTAATCGCTATGAAAAACGGCGGTATTGCACGAAACGTCACCATCCGCAAAATGAGCAACGGTGTCGGCGTTGAACGAACCCTCCCCCTCCACAGCCCCAACGTAGAAAAATTTGAAGTCCTCCGACACGGAAAAGTACGACGCGCTAAGCTCTACTACATCCGAGGCAAAGTCGGTAAGGCTGCACGAATCGCCGAGAAGCGCTAACAAATGCTCAATTTGGCCGGGAATCTCTTGGCATCAGCCAAACCAGGCGGCCTTATCTTCATGATAGATAAGGTCGCTAGAACACCCATCAGCCAAATTGTTGTCTTCGCCGTTATCTTCACTATTCTTCGAGTCGTACTCTTTAAATATCTCAAGGACACCCCCCAACATCTGCGAACCGGCTTCTACCCCGCCGCTCGCATCGTCAACGACCTCGCCGACGCTCTTGTCTACGCCGCTGTAGATTGATTAAAGATTGTCCTCCCAATCGGCATCCAAAACGTGTACATCCCATAACCAAAAAATGTCGATACCCTACGCACAAACGATTACATCGTCGCCAACAAATTCGTCTACCGAACCTCTAACCCCAAATTCGGCGATATCGTAGTCTTCAAGCCACCCCTTTACGCTCGAACTGCCGATAACCCAGATGCCGACTTCATCAAACGATGTCTCGGTACACCCGGTGACCTCATCGAAATGAAAGATTGGCAGGTTTACCGCAACGGCAAGCCCATCAGCGAATCTTACAAAACAATAAGTAGCGAGGCTTCACGCCACGAGCTACCATTGCCAAAAGATGAATGGCAACCCCAAATCGATCAGCAAGAAGATTTCAAGCTGATTGACGCCACAACGCTCAATCCTAACTACAAAACTTCCGATCCGAGCAAGCCAGGCAACCCAACTGGAATCGTCCCTCTCGTTTACAAGTTCGACTCCATGCCCAAGAGAAACCCAAGCATGTTCCCCTTGGATGTACCAACCAGCGAACTTCAAAACATCCCTGCTGTCCGCATCCCCAAAGACTACTATCTTATGATTGGCGACAACCGTAACGGCTCAAATGATAGCCGCTACTGGGGCCTCGTCCACCGATCACAAATAGTTGGCCGCGCAGAATTCACCTGGATGCCAATCAGCCGAGCCAAAAAACTCACCAATCCCCACGCCAAGTAAACTAGCTCCGTGAAAGTTGCGATCGTCGGTGCTGGTGTCATGGGTCTCAATGCCGCCCTCGCATGCCAAGCCCGTGGCCACCAAGTCACCCTCTACGACCAATTCGATCCGCTCCACACCCAAGGATCATCTCACGGTAACTCGCGCATCGTCCGACTCGACTATCCCGATCCGTTCTATCTCGACATCATGGTCGAAGGCTATTCTCTCTGGAAAAAGCTTGACCAAAAACTCGGGGGACAAATCTTCCGGGAATCCGGCATTTTCACATTTGGCGATTCCCACCACCCAGATCTGCAAACCCTCGAACAAGGCCTCATCAATCACCATCTTCCCTATCAAAAACTTACCGATAACCAATCCATCTTTCCCGCCCTTCACCTCAACAACAACGAAATCGCCATCCACAATGATCGCGCCGGATGGGCCAGCCCAGATAACTTCCGCACAAAAGCAACCGCCCACTTGCTCGCCAACGGTGCCCAGCGAATTCAAGAATTCATCCCCG
Organism: Fimbriimonadaceae bacterium; assembly: GCA_027492935.1. Lineage (GTDB taxonomy): Bacteria > Armatimonadota > Fimbriimonadia > Fimbriimonadales > Fimbriimonadaceae > UphvI-Ar2. The sequence continues at coordinate 8,073 of JAPUDU010000026.1, read as the reverse complement.
ATCCAGCCAGCCTCAAAGCCACTTACGACAAAGTCATACTCACCACCGGATCATGGACGAAGCAACTCCTCAATCTCCCAGTGATAGTCAATTGTCAAACCTACGCCTACCTCCAAGTCCCTAACCCCCAAGACCACACCAAAGTTTGGATAGAAGCCCAAGAACACGGCATCTATGGGTTCCCACCTGAAAACTCAACCACAAACAAAATCAAATTCGGTGTCCATTCCCCCGGCCCCGAAGTCGATCCCGCCAACCCCGATCGCCCCATCACCCAAGAAAAACTTGATCTCCTCATCGACTTCGCCCAGCGTCGTTTCGGAATCAAAAGCCCCGAGCTCATCAATCCCCAATCGTGCCTCTACACCAACACTGTAAACACCGATTTCCTGTGGGGCGAGCTAGAAACAAACGTCTATTGGGCTTCCCCTTGCTCCGGCCACGGATTCAAATTCGGCCCCTGGATCGGTGAACGCCTCGCCGATTTCGCCGAAGAAAAGCTCCTCCCGACAGCCTACGCCCGCTTCAATCACAACGTGTAGGCAAAACCAAGGCTACTAATACTTCCGGCCCTTCCACTCAACCCCGCCACCAATAACCGCCACCATCGAAGCCAACTGAGTAATCCCCGCCGCAAAAACACTGAAAGGATAAAGCGGGATGCAGTACCAAGGCATCTTTGTCGCAACAACTGTAAAAAGTGCCGTCATCAGTCCGCATACAAACGCCAGTGGGCTCAACACCAGCGTCCCAGCAAGTCCAAAAAGAAACAACGCCACAACCACCGACCCAACCGGGTTCCCTACAACCCAATAACTGTTCTTCAACATCCCCTGCCAAGCCCCGGACAAATCGTCATACATCTTAACACTCATAATCGGAGAAACATTTACCGTACAAACGCGCACTTTCTCCTTAGCTAAATAACGACCAATCTTCACGTCCTCCAACACCTCTTCCTTACAAACCTCATGAGGATTTATATCAAAATAACGCGCAGAGTTCCATAAAACAAATTGTCCGTTCGTGAACTTGCTATGCCCGAATCCCAACTGATAGATCAACCCAAACGGAATCGTTGACAAAATAATCCAAGGCACCCAAAACAAATAAATCGGCTCCGGAAACTTCCCCGGCAATATCTTCGGAATCCCTGTAATCACCGGATACTTCCCGCCTAAGTTTCGGGTCATCGATTCCACTGCCCCGCCAAAACCTTCTTGCACCCGAGTATCGGCATCCAAAAACAGCCACCACTCACTCGAACTCACCTCCGCCGCAACTTTAGCCAACTGCCAACAAGCGTGGTTCTTCCCCGTCCACCCTTCCGGCAAAATCCCATCTCCCTTAATAACCGTTGCCCCAAGTTCCTGAGCAACCTCTGCCGTGCCATCTGTCGATCCATCATCGTAGACAATAACCTGTTCAACCTCCTTCAAAAGTTGAGGCAAAAGCAGACGCAAGTTATCCGCCTCATCCCGCGCCGGAATCAATACCGTTCCAAATTTGCCCGAACCTTTCCAAACCGACGGCATCATCAAAATATTAGTCAACGATACAAACGCTATCCAAACCCAGACCAAAGTCAGAATTACCAAAGGCGCAAAAACAAGCAGATCAACGGACACATCTCTATTCTATCCCCAGTACAAAATCAACCCGCCCGGTACGCTCCGCTCAATGCGCTCAACTCATGGACAAAGACCAGTCCAAACCCTCGAACAGCGCACGTTCAAAAAAGATACAAATAAAAACATCTGGCAAGTTTATTTCCCTCTTGCTATCAGTTGGTTCTTTATGGCCTGGGAAGGCCAACTCGCTCTCTGGCTCATTGGGCAAATGCCTAACACCAAGGTCAATCAAGCTGGATTTCTCATTATTATGGGCATCGCGATCTTCATCGAAAGCCCCGTGATTGATCTCCTCAGCACCGGAACAACCCTCGGCACTTCAAAGGCCAGATTCAAAACTCTCACCCGGTTCACCCTCATCCTGATGGCTTGGGTAACCGTCGCCCACACCGCCGTTGTTTTCTCCCCCGCGTATAAATTTGTCGCCGAATTCCTGCTCGATGCCCCGTCCGATGTCGCACAAGCCGCGTGGTACGGCCTCGCCTGGATGCCCATCTGGAGTGCCGCCGTCGGCTGGCGTCGCTACCGCCAGGGCATCATGATCCGCGCCGGAAGAACCGGCCCAATCTCTTGGGGCACGCTCATCCGCATGAGCGTCATGTTTATCGTTGGCTACGTTCTTTTCGCATCAAAACTGATGACCGGCCTTGGCATCATCGGCATCGCCTTTACCGCCGCCGTAATCGCCGAAGCAATCTACATTCATATCGTCTCCCAGCCCGTCCTCGCCAACCTCCCCGACTCCGATTCCCCCCATCTGCCCGAAAAGCAACTTAACTCAAAAAACGATCTACAAGATGAAGAAGGATTTAGCGAGGGACAAATAAACACAAGCCATGCTCAAGAGAGCCAAAGCCTCACCCTCGCAAAAATATTCAAATTCCACATCCCCCTCACCGCATCAACCCTGCTGATGCTCACAACCCCAATTTTCCTCACCCGCGCCCTCAACGAAGGGGCCCAGCCCGTCATCGCCATGGCCGCCTGGCAAATCGCGAGCACCGTCGTATGGTTGTTCCGGTCAATGACATTCGCTCTTCCCGAAGCCGTCATCTCCCTTTATCAAAATGGCCGCGAAAAACTCCTCTTCCGTTTCTGCTCCCAGGTCGGCGTCGGGCTAACCGCCCTCATGCTCATCTTCCACCTTATCGGATTCGATAGATTCATCTTCGTCCAGATATATCGCGCCGAACCGATCGTTGCAGAGCACGCCGCTATCGCCTTCCTTTGGTCGGCATTTATCCCCGCCCTCAATTCATGGATGGCTTACTACCGTGGTCTTCTCACCTCCCACCACGTAACCTCCGCCCGTATGGTCGCAATCGGAGTTGCTATTGCTGGCCTCCTCGCCTCCCTCGCTCTTGGTGTCCATTTCAACCCTCTCAGCGTAATCCTCGCCGCCGCTGCTCTTACTATCGCGCACGTCGTAGAGCTTCTTACCCTCGCCTTCTTCTGGAAACGTTCCGCCCACAACACCCTACGGTAGATTTGTTGCCAGCCCAAAAACAACGTGGTTAGACCCCAGACCTTCCGAAGCCGCAGACCACAACCGGGGTATAAAAACCCCTTAATGCGCGGACAGTTCTTTACCAAAATCCTTCCCTTCTGCGCACTCCTAACCCTCCCTCTCCTTGCATCCGCTCAACGCAGTGACGGTTTTGCCCTTTATGCCGACCGCTACCCCACCGAAAAAGAAGCGAGCGCCAATTTCACCAACGCTAAGTTTGAACCCCGCACCGGATGCTATGCCGGCGCATTCATCGATCTTGACGACACCATCCTCGAAACGTTTAAAGACAAAACGGGCAAAGTCCGACGCGTACCCTGGGCTTTTGAGTCCGTTGTCGGCAAACAACACGCAACCTATTTCTATTACATGGGCTACGGTCGCCCTCTCGCCACCGATTGGATCACCAAGCTAGGACAAGAAGGCAAGATCGTCCACATCGCACTCGAACCCAACAACGGCCTCGATTACGTTAAAGACGACGAATATCTCGACACCTTCGCCCAACAACTCGGCGCAACCGAAACCCCCGTCTTCCTCCGATTTGCCAGCGAAATGAACGGCCCTTGGACCAAGTACCACGGCAACCCAACCAAATACATCGAAAAATTCCGCCTGATCGCCAAAAAAATGCGGATCTACGCCCCCAACGTTGCGATGGTCTGGTGCCCTTACGCCACCCCCGTCGCCCCCATCCCGAACTACTATCCCGGTGATGAATACGTCGATTGGGTGGGCGTCAATATCTACAGCGTCACCTTCTATGATCAAAACCCCCGTCTCTCTGGTAAAAACGACCACCCTGTAGAAAAGCTCGATTACATCTATAACCGCTACGCTAAAAAGAAACCGATCATGATCGGTGAATATGGTGCCACCCACTACAGCGCCCTCGAAGATCAATCAACCACTGATTTTGCCAAGCGCGCCATCCTCGGCATCTACGAATCACTCCCCCGCAAGTACCCGCGCGTCAAGTGCATCAACTATTTCAACACCAATAACCTCACTCTCGAACACCGCAAAAACAACAACTACGCCGTAACCCAAAATCCCGAAATCCTCGCCCTATACCGGAAAATCATCGGCCAACCTTATTTCCTCTCTTCACCCACCGGACAAAAAGGATATCTCGCCAGCGCGTTTGTCGCTTTGCCTGTCTCCGGTGAAACCACCCCACCATTGCTCCCCATCCAGCCGATGGCTGTCTCCCAAAAGCAAGTATTCAGCGATGTCGTTCGCCTCTCCGGTTGGATCGAAGACCCCTCCGGAAAAACCAAAATGCACTTCTATGTCGATGGCAAAAAAGTCTACGTTGGAACCAACAAAGATGACTGGTCATTCAACCTTGACACCGCAATCTACGAAAACGGCCGCCACCAGCTCGAACTCCGCGCCGAGAAAAATGGAGCCATTGTCGGTAAGTATCCGATCAGCGTAACCTTCAAAAACTAACCCTCACCGGTCAAGTAAAAGCAAAAGGGACTTCGGCATCCCCAACTCTTTCATCCCAGGTAAACCTTTCCCTACATGCCCACGTTTGAACCCGCAAAGATTGAAGCTGTCCTCGAAAATATCGCCAACCGCCGATCCCTCGGACTCGCTCGCCTCAAACCCGATGAAGTTTCCCCCGAAATCATCGCTAAAGCTCTTGAAGCCGCGAACTGGGCGCCAAGCCACCACGATACTGAGCCCTGGCAATTCTCCGTCTTCACCGGTGATAGCCGCTTAAAACTCAGCGAAGCCTACGCCGAAGCATACAAAATTGAAGCGGAAGAAAGCGGCACCTACAAGCAAGAAGCGTACGATAGCAACCTAGAGCGAGCTACCTGGGCACCTCTTTGGATTTCAATTAGTGTTACGCCTTCTTATCGCGAAGACGGCACTCCCGTCGGCGAACTGGAAGAAGAAATGATGGCAGTTGCCTGCGCGGTACAAAACCTTCATCTCGCATTCGCTGCCCACGGCCTTGTCGGTATGTGGCACTCCAAAGGTGTTTCTGTCCACCCCCATGTCGCCGATTTTCTTGGCCTGACACCGCCATCAAAGCTCCTGGGATTCTTCTTCTGCGGTTGGCCCAGCGTCGATTGGCCAGAAGGCGAACGCGGCCCCTGGCAAGACAAAGTCAAGTTCTATTCTTAAATTTTCACTCCATCAGTTGGGAGCCTCCTCGGTTCCCAACTCTTAGACTTACTTTCTATATTTGACTTTATTAGGTGCATCCATCCAACTCGCCTCAACCGCCCGCCGAGCGAGATCAATATTAATATTCTCCGGCAACAAGAGCAATGCAGGATAGCTCCGAAAATGGTCATTCTTAAAGAAGACATCCGGATGCTCCATCAAAAACTCATCGTGAGAATCCCAGTCCATCTTCATCGCCACACACTGATATTTCGTCTGAAACCAAAACAAAACCCGTCCACCCCGCGATACCGAATGGTTCCCTTTATCCACCACTTCAACAACATCATCCCACTCCAGAGCTAACTCAACTAATTCGTTATAGGTCACATCCAAAGTGTAGTCCAAATTCTCGCCCCAAACCAATTCAACTCAACCTGTCAAAATAGCCCCCATGGCTAAGGATTTAGGAGTCACAAGTAAGGAAGAAAACTACGCTGAGTGGTACAACGACGTCGTCAAAAAAGCCGACCTCGCCGACAACAGCGTCGTCCGCGGATGCATGGTCATCAAACCCCACGGCTACGCCATCTGGGAAAACATGCAACAAGCCCTCGACGGCATGTTCAAAGCCACCGGACACGTCAACGCATACTTCCCTCTCCTAATCCCAAAATCCTTCCTCAGCAAAGAAGCCGAACATGTTGATGGCTTCGCCAAAGAGTGCGCCGTCGTAACCCACCACCGTCTCATGAACGACCCCAACGGCAAAGGCGTTGTCGTCGATCCCGAAGCAAAGCTGGAAGAAGAACTCATTATCCGGCCAACTAGCGAAACCATCATCTGGAACAGCTATAAGAACTGGATTCAAAGTTACCGCGACCTCCCCCTGCTAATCAACCAATGGGCCAACGTCATGCGCTGGGAGCTTCGACCCCGACTCTTCCTCCGCACGGCTGAGTTCCTCTGGCAAGAGGGCCACACCGCTCACGCCACGTACGACGAAGCAGAACAAGAAACTCTCACCATCCTCGAAATCTACAAACGATTCGCCGAAGAGTGGATGTGTGTTCCCGTTATCGACGGGATTAAATCCGACGGTGAAAAATTTGCTGGTGCCGATCACACCTACACCATTGAAGCAATGACCCAAGATTTCCGTGCTATCCAAGCCGGAACCTCACACCACCTCGGCCAGAACTTTGCCAAAGCATTTGACGTCATGTTCCAATCTGCAGAAGGCAAACAAGAATATGTCTACGCGACCAGTTGGGGAGTCAGTACTCGCCTCATTGGCACTATGATCATGGCCCACAGCGATGACCAAGGCCTCGTCTGTCCGCCCAAACTCGCTCCTGTCCAAGTCGTAATCGTTCCTATCGGACGTGGCGACGACCGAACCGCCGTACTCGAAGCCACCGACAAAATCGCTGCCGAACTCCGCGCCACAACCTGGCACGGCAAACCCATTAGCGTCAAAGTCGATGACCGCGAAAAAGAATCCCCTGGCGTTAAATTTAACTACTGGGAAATGCGCGGTGCCTGTCTACGCATAGAACTCGGCCCCCGCGATCTCGCCGAAAACAAGTGCCTCCTCGCATCCCGAATCGGCACCGAAAAAATTGAAACCCCACTCAACCAGGTTGTTCAATCAGTTGTAACTGGCCTCGATAACTTCCAGTCCGAACTCTACACCCGTGCCCTCAAACTCCGCGGAGAAAACACGCGCCGAGTTGATACATGGGAAGAATTCCAAGCAGCATTCGCCAATGAAGGCGGTGGCGGATTCATCATCGCTCATTGGGACGGCACCGGCGAAACTGAGGACGCGATCAGCGCGGCCACAAAAGCCACAATCCGCTGTATCCCGCTCGTTCCGCTGGAGCCCAACGATGTCGAGCCTGGCACCTGCGTTTACAGCGGCAAACCCAGTAAGCAACGCGTCATCTTCGCAAAAGCATACTAAGATGGCTCCACCTCTCCCTGAATTTTCAGGGAGAGGTGGAGCAGCCCAGAAACTTGAGCTACCTAAACCGCTCAACCAAGTCATCAACGACACCCCTTACCCAAGCCCCCGTCCGATTCGCGCGAACATCCACCCACATCTCCCGCCGACTCGGCCACCAAGTCAGTTCCAAAACCCCGCGTTCGTGTTCCGTAGAAATATGCCAATGTCGCCCTCCCGAATATTTCTTTGTCCCCATCTCTTTAACCACTAACTCCTGCCCCAAAAACCAACCTAAAACCTCCTCAACATCGCCCACGAACGCCAAATCAAACCGTTCTGCCACCTAACTATTATAGTAAGTCAACTGGCTCAACCGAAAATAACAATGTCAGACAATGAATTCCCTCCGTAACATGTTGCTCGACCAACTCAAAGAACAGAACGGCATGACCGATGAAGAACTAGCCTACGAGCTAAGAAACTGGGTGCCTTCAACCCAAGCTGTAAGCCTAATCTGCCGTCAACTGGAATATGAAGGCGTTGTGAAGCGCATCAAACGCATCGGGAAGCCCAGCGGAAACTATCTCATCAACGAAGAATCACAAATCTCTCCTCAAGATATTTCCGAAAAAATTGCTGTCCATTTACCCAAACGAGAAGAACTCCCAAAGAATCAAAAGGGACAAGAGCACATTACCGAGCTTCAACGCATCGGATTCCAATGGGTGGGCGATTTTACAAGCTCTCAAGAAGGCATCACTTTTTTTGTCGGCGAAAAGAATGAACTCGCAAACCTCCTCATCGCCCTCACCATTGATGGCGCCGTTGTTTTGCTCGTGAATAGCCCCAGATCGCTGGGTCAG
>JAPUDU010000025.1:3206-3895 GCA_027492935.1 Fimbriimonadaceae bacterium | reverse complement strand
GGAAATAAAACTTATTAAGAAGAAAGGTGTTCCTAAACCAGAAATTGAGGCTCATCAACAAATAAAGCAAGCGTTTAGTAGCACCGCTGTTAGTAATGCATGGCAGGGTTATGCATCATTTGCACTTGCCCGAAGAGGAGCAGGTGCGGGAGACGATGATTTCGACTTAGTGATTGTAACTCACTCAAATATGATAGCAGTAGAGTTGAAAAATTGGCATGGTAAGGTATTGGAGTCTGATGGACAGGATTGGTTTATCGATGGTGAGTCTCGTTCTTCACCGATTGAATCTATAAGACTTAAAGCGAAGAAACTCGCCAATATCATGACTCAAAAGCTGGGTCGTGAACAAACTCCATTCATAACATCTTTCGTTGTCATGCATGGTAGTATTAAAACCATGAAATTGAATAATGATGAAGAAGAGTCAGTCCTTAATATGACCGAGTTTCTTAGCTTACGTTTCGAACACTGCTATAAAAAATATTTCTCGAAACGGCCAAGGTTTAATCCGCTGGCTTATCTTAAAGAATACGATAACTTTTTCCAAGGACCAACCTTTCGGCCAAAGGATTACTTCATCGATGGGTTCCGCCCAGAGGAAAAACCAATACTTGAGCATCCGAATAAGCTTTATAGTGAATTTAAAGCTAACGCAAAAGATGACCCAACAAAATTGGCTCTGCTTC
>JAPUDU010000025.1:0-3196 GCA_027492935.1 Fimbriimonadaceae bacterium | reverse complement strand
ATTGGGACTCGACCTAATTGGTCAAAATGACCGTTCCTTCATCGGTTTGAGGGAACAGCGAGTTTTCGAATACGTGGCCGACCGAAACGAAGAATTATCACTCAGTCTACTCCGTCCAGTAACACGTAAAGGGCCGAATGACGTAACCCTCGATTTCTCGGAAGTCTTCATTCTTCCCAATAAGATTACTCGACTTGCAGAATTTACTCACAACACTCTTTCTAAACTCTCAACTGAGGAGCGAGTCACCTTAGTCAAGGCAATGCTAAGCCGATTTGCGGAGTTGCATGATCTTAGGGTCGCTCATCGGGATATAGGAGAACATAGCTTATGGATTGACCGCCCATCCAAGGTGGTGATGTCGGGATTTCCAGCAGCCTACTACCCAGAAATGAAGACCGTTGGTGCTTTCCGTGAAAAGGTGAAGATCGAGCGGTCGTTGCTCCCTGAGGATATCACTGAAAACAAAAGCGCCACTCCTTACCGTCGAGATGTATTCATGTTGGGTGCGCTAGCGTATCTGTTATTTTTCGGTGAAAAACCACCTAAGGTTTCTAGTGTGTACGAGTGGGCACCCCGTGCTGAAGACCCTTTCAATGGGACCATGAATAAGTTTATTGAGCAAGCTCTAAGCCATGATGCTGCATCGCGTTTTCAAAACGCGAGAGAGATGCTTGAGGCGCTAAACGCAGCCACTACAAACCAAAAATCCAGCATCATTGATATTACTGTCTTCGACGCATTCAAGGCAACAACAAGGGAGCGTGACTATACTCAAACTGAAATATTCGATGACACTGATGAATATACATGTTTCCGTTCTGATAGTGAAGACACCTTGAGGCTCGTCAAGGTCTGGTACGGCGTTGAACCCGATATCAGGAAGCCGGACTTATCAATTAAATTACTTTCTTTCTTGGAACGGGCAAGAACGATCAAGGGTTGCGGCATTCCAGGCTTACCAAGAATCATTGATTTTGGTCTTTCCCGCCGTAGCTTGCTTGTCGTGCATGATTGGATCCACGGTCAAACGCTGCCAGCTTGGCTGGCTTCCAACCCTACACTTGATCAACGCATGGGTGTCTCTCGGTCCCTGACGGATACTCTTCAAAGGTTACATGCACTTGAAATTGCACATGGTGACATTCATCCACAGAACATCATCGTAAAGGACGATGGCTCCACTGTTCTGATTGATGCCCTCGATTTTCATCTAAACGCTGACGATTTCTACACGACTGCGTATCTCCCTGAAAATTACAAATCACTTACTTTATTCGAACGAGATAGATATAGCCTAGCGGCTGTCTTATCGGAAATATTTGGCTCGGCTCATGACAAGCACGAGCAAGATAAATATCCACTCCCCCGGGTATACGAGGAACTTGACCATCTTCTGTCGGCACAAACCATTTCTACGCTTGACCCTCTGGCCAAGTCCTTGCTGAATGCAATTCAAAATGAAGCCGAAGACATTCCAGAATTCACATTAGTCATCCGAAATCTTGACTCTGCCGGTGAACTACGCAGCGACAACGGTACATTCTATATCTCTGTCCAGAAAGACAGAAAGGATCCTATGGCAATTCGCCTTTGGGTGACAGGCATTGGTCGTCAAATACTTTTTGTATGGAAGCTAGCTGAAGAAATAGCAGTTTCAGTTAAGGTACAAAGCGTTCCTCAAAGTCAGCTCTTGCGCTCACAGACGATGCGCGATGCTCAAATTCGGATGCAGTTAGATCTAGTAGCCGGCCCGGTGGACGATGTCCAAAACTTCGTCCAGTTTCTTCTACAAAACGAGCAAATTAAGAGGAAACTGCCGGGCGAAGCGAAGAAAGACGCATCGGCGAAAATGACATACAGCAAAGGATCTCAGCAAGCTGAAGCACCGGACGAGAAAACAGCAACAGTTAAAAAAAAATCAAAGATCCCCGTTCCAGAGCTGTGGCAGGCTCTGCTTGATGCCGAAGAGGAATCATTCATTACTGTTACTATCGCCGGAGAAATGCATAGCACTCCCTATCGCGATGATCAGGTACTCATTCCCTATCATGCCGACCTTGGAGTGATTGACTACACAGTATCAGATACAGTAATTGTCGAAAGTCAAACCCCTGAAGGATTATGGAAACCATGCGGCCAACTGAATCTCCGTGAAACCACGTTCGGGCAGCTGGCAGAACTCGCGATTAGTCATCCAAATTCGAAGGCTAATTTTCGTATTGGTAGCAAATTGCGCTTGATCAGCAATCTTGAGAAAGGCTCATTCACTCGCCGGCGATTTGCCGTGGAGCGAATTCTTCAAGACAAGGCGGTCATTCCTAATCTTATCTATTATTTCGAACGTGACGAAATGGGCTCGCTGCCTCTTACGACCTATGAAGTGCCAACCGACGAAGAGCTTGACGTCTACTCGGAGGGAGAAAAACAACTGAACACAAGCCAGAAAGATGCCTTCCGGAACATCTTGAGGAATGGTCCTATTAGTCTGCTTCAGGGACCTCCTGGAACTGGGAAAACTTGGTTTATCGCCTGTTTCCTCCATTATCTGATGACTAAGGAACGGGTCCGCCGTATTCTGTTGGTGAGCCAATCTCATGAGGCAGTGAACAACGCCCTTGAAAAGGGGCTGGAGTTTTGTCGAGCCAGAGGTGTTGAATTCAACGCCGTGCGGTTGGGTAATGAATCGGCGGCTTCTGATGCCATCCGACATCTGCATGCATCCTCTATCGAGCAAAGCTACCGGGAGCGTTTCAAGGCGGAGCAAAAGGAGCGTATAGTCAGATTGGCTACTATCCTTGGGCTTCCCAAGGAGTTTTCTCGTGAAGTTGTAGATCTGTATCTTTTGCTTGGAGTGATGAGCGAGCGGATTTTAAAGCTTCAGGAGCGTAGCGGAACGGAAAACGAAAGTACGGTTAGGTCGCTTGACGCCCGTGTTCGTGCCTTGTCAGAAACATTCTATGATATTGCCCGTGATGTATATGGCTTCTCCGAAGAAATCCCTCCTACAGAGGTAGTTTCGGTAATACAACAACAGCTCATCGAGCAGTACGAAGTACGCTCGCATGACGCCATTGAACGCTTACAAAAACTGCTGCAATTTTCTGAGGAATGGTTGAGTGCCCTAGGCTCGCCGGATGCGAATTTTGCCGAATTCCTGGCAAAATCACGGACAGTGGTGGCAGGTACACTCGTT
>JAPUDU010000024.1 GCA_027492935.1 Fimbriimonadaceae bacterium | reverse complement strand
TCGCATGCGGCGGGCGACTTCGCGGCCGGCCGAGATGATTGTCCAGACTTCGGCGGCTGATAGCGGTTGCTTTGCCTTTTGGAGCACCTGTAGGATTTCGAGTTGAGCTCCAGTTGGGGTTTGGGGCGAGTTTGGTTTCGACATCTGTCGTTATTGTAGTACGACAGTTGTCGAAACGCAAGGAAATGTTATTGGTGGTTGTGACTTCGGTTACAAAACGTTGTTGATTTGTCGTCGGGCTAGTTCAACGCAGTCAGTTGTTCCGCTGCGTTAGCCCTTTAAGATTTCGAGGAGTTCGCGATCGACGAGGTAGCCATCCATTTCTTCGAATTTTGCATCGCGGTTGTGTCCGATGATGCCGAAGGAGCCGACGAAATTCCAAAGGCCGTAACCCCAGCCTTGGGACCGGAAGAACTCGAACATATCGGTCATCCACCGTTTTGCGACGGGCTCTGGGGTTTTGTCGTAACAACCACATTCCCCGATATGGACTTGGACGCCTTTGGCAGCGACATCTTTCCAGGGTTGGAAGAATTCGTCGAATGTATCGCGTTGCCATATTCGATCTTCCCAAACCGAACCGGGATAGACGGGTTCATCGAAAGCCATGGCGGGAGCCCACCAGGATGCTTTGTAGTGGCTGACGGTCATAGGTTGATAACCGCGGCCACTGTGGACGACATTGAGATCAATGAGTTCGGGGATAGCAAGATGACCGCCAGCGATGCCATTGATAACGATTGTTCGGTCAGGGCTTTCGCTGCGGATTGCGGCGACGATTCGGCGGATGATGGTTTGGTGGATGTCGCGGTTGAATCCTCGATCACCTTCGTGGGGTGGTTCATTGATGAGGTCAAAACTGAGATCGCGATTGGAAACTGATTTGTAACGGTTGGCCCAGATTTGCCAGTAGTTGACCAGCGCATCCTGAGGTTCTTGATCGAGCCAGAGGTTGTGCTTTTCGATTTCTGGTTGGTTGATACAGTAGCCGGGAACTCGGTGCATGTTGAGAGACATATGGAGGTTGCGTTCTTGGCAAGCGACAAGATAGCGGTCGATATGTTCGTAGACTTTTTCGTTGGGGTTGTCGTAATCGAAATCTTTAATCCAGAACCAGTAATTGGTTGGGATGCGGACATAGTTGAACCCGTGTTTCGCGATGAAATCGAGAGCTTTAAGGTCGGGTTCTTTTGGAGTTGGGTTTGGCTCCCAGTCGATGAGCCATTGGAAGTTGAAGCCTTTGAGTTCGGAGTAGTTCATGGTGGATTTAGCCTTCTTTTAGCCCGCTGTTAGCAAGGCTTTCGACGATTTGTTTTTGGAAAAGGAAGAAGAGGATGAGGACGGGAGCGATGCTGACGAGGGCTCCAGCCATTTGAGTGTTTTGCTGTCCGGGGAATCGGCCTTGGAGCATAGCGATGACGAGGGGGAGGGTGTATTTTTTCTCGTCTTGGAGGATGATGAGGGGGCCGAGGAAGCTGTTCCAACTGCCAAGGAAAGTGAGAATTCCGACGGTTGCGAGGAGTGATTTGCTGACAGGGAGGATGACGCGTTGGTAGATTTGGAATTCGGTGCAACCTTCGATTTTTGCGGCTTCAAGGAGGCTGTCGGGGATGCCGACAATAAATTGCCGGGCGAGGAACACACTGAATGCTCCGCAAAGGCTTGGAACGATGAGGGGTAGCCAAGTATCGAGCCAGCCGAGATCGCGGAAGAGAAGGAATCCAGGGACGAGGAGAACTGCACCGGGAATCATCATTGTGCTGAGGAGAGCGAGGAAAAGGCCGTCGCGTCCGGGAAACTTATGTTTGGCAAAAGCGAATCCGGCGAGAGCACCAAAGTACATGTTGGCGATGGTGGTGAGGAAGGCGATGATGAGACTGTTGAATGCCGCACGACCGACTAATCCGGCATCCATGAGACGCTTGTAAGGGTCAAGAGTTGGATTTTTGACAAGGAAACTGAATACTGGTTCGGTGGCTTCTTGGTTTGATTTGAGGCTAGTCAGCACCATGTAGAGAAAAGGAGCGACGAGGAGGAGGGCACCGACTAAGAGAAGCAAGTACCCGAAAAGAGTGGGGGCGTTGCGCTTGTGCATTAGCTTTGCTCCTTGCGTCGGTAGCCGATGTATTGAACGGCGGTGAGGGCGAGAAGGATCGCGAAAAGCATGTAGGCGATGGCACTGGCTTTACCCATTTCGAAGTTCTCGAAAGCAGTGTTGTAAAGCCAAGGGACTACGGTGAGGGCGGAACCGTTGGGGCCGAATTTGGCACCGGCACTTTCGGATTTTCCTGCAAGGAGATAGATGGTTTCAAAAACTTGGAATGAGCCGATGATTCCGAGGACGGTGATGAAGAATATCTGCGGGCGCAGTCCGGGGATCGCTATGTTCCAGAACTGGCGGTTTCGAGAAGCTCCATCCATTTCGGCGGCTTCGTAGAGAGTGACGGGGACTTGCTGGAGCCCAGCGATGAAAATAAGGATGGTGAATGCTAATCCGTGCCAGACAGAAAGCGTGATCACTGTCCAAGGGAATGTGGTTTCGCTGTTGAGGAATTCGATGGGATCCTTGACGAGGTGGAGAGACAAGAGGAGAGTGTTGATCCAACCTTCGCGGCCAGAGAGGAAAAGCTGGGCGAATATGAGCGCGATACTGACGACGCTGGTGACCATCGGGCTGAAGTAGATGAATCGCCAGAGGCGCTGACCAATAACCTTGAGATTGAGTTGGTAAGCGAGAATGAGGCTGAGTAGTACTCCGATTGGGACGGTGAGGATAGCGTAGAGGGCAGTTTTGGTGAAACTAGCGGCGGCATCGCCACTGGCGATTGCGGTTTGGTAGTTCTGTATTCCAGTTGGGCGGACGGTGGAGAGGGGAAGTACAGGATGATATTCGGTGAAGCTGAGATAAAGGGCGACGAGAGCAGGGAGAAATACAAAGGTGGCGGCGAGGATTATAGGGACAGATATGAAGAGGTAACTGGCGAGATGGGGGCGAAGCTTGGGGGATGCGATAACAAAGAGGAATGTGGCAACAAACAGGATGGCGAGGATGATTTTGCCGGTGTCGAGGATGGTTGATTTCTTTCGGTAGACGTCGAGGTTCTGGATGATTTCGCCGTAACGGGTTTCGTACTTTTGCTTTTCGGCGGTGAGGATTGATTGAGCTTCGGGGGTGATGGTGTCGTATTCTTTTTTGAGTTGATTGCGGATGTCGGATTCAAGGTTTGCTTTGAGTTCTTTGTATTCGCCTCGGGCTATTTTTTGAATGAGTTGGGAGCGAGATAAACCTTTTGATTGAGCTGCAGAAGTGAGTTTCGATGTGATGTAGGAGTTCATCCGGTCGATAAGGTTTTGCTCGTTGCGACCAACGATATCGGCCCCGACGACGCTGGACTGGGAGGTGATTCCATTGACGGTTTCGCCGATGACTTGGCGCATTCCATTATCATTTTGGAAATCAGGAGTTTGCCAGAATGCAGCATTTTCAGGGGAGTAGACCTGGCTGACAGCGGAGACGGTGAAGTTGGCTTCTTCTCCGCGTTTGATGCGGTGGGAAAGGAGTTTTTGTTGAGCTTTGACGGTGTTCAGGTATTTCACCCATTGGAACGATTCTTCGGCGTGTTTTGAGTCGCGGAAAACAACGAGGGCTGTGCCGCCCATGATTTGGGATTCCTTGCCTTGATCTGCGCGGGGCCACTTAGCGATGGCCCAGTCATCGTTAATTTCGGGGTGGGTTGACTTGATTTGAGTGCCAAGAAAGTGAAGATTGACCATTAGGGGGATGGTCGTTGATTTATCTGAGCTGGCGAACATTCCGGGGACGCGTGAATCGAGATCGCGACCGGGAGTATCGTGCATAAACCATAAACTGAGAGCTTGGTAAACACCTTCTTGGTATGCAGGATTTTGCCAATTAACTTCTGGAGAA
>JAPUDU010000023.1:2877-3947 GCA_027492935.1 Fimbriimonadaceae bacterium | reverse complement strand
ATTGGTTTCGCTCGGGTTCTGCAATCCCGTCTGGCTAAGCTGTTTAAAAGCGATCTCGGTTCTAAAAAAGTAGCTTGTCTTCCAAACTTTGTGCATTGTTGGAGAGTTCTCAAAACTAATATCTGGGCGATCATCTAAAACACGAGTTCCCGAATCCGATGGGCAATGAAACAGCTCTAAGCTCTTAATATAAGGCTGAAGCGCATCGTGCAAAAACGGCATGCTCGGAATCAAAGCCTGATACTCAGGCTCTCCCGCCCAAATCTGAGGTTGCGCTGCATCAATCGGGTCAACCGCAAACGGAAAACGGTCATCGTAATCCCCCATATAAATAAGTGTTCCCTTCCCAATCTGACTCAAATTTGTGATGCATGCCGTCTTCTTTGCCGCCGCCTTGGCTTGAGCAAAAACCGGAAAAAGTATCGCCGCCAAAATCGCGATCACCGCAATCACAACCAGCAACTCAATCAGCGTAAATCCGTTCCGACGCGTCATATCAATCATCTTAACAGACTTCATACGTCCCAAACCCTAATCAAGTGCCTAAAAATAGGAACGACCAAGCCCGGAAGGACGTTATAATTCGTGTTATCACAACCATTTTTCGTTATGGCTGAATCTCCAAAGACCGCAACACGCAAAAAAACCACATCGAAAAAAGCTCTCTTCGGTGGGATTTTTTATACTTTTTTCCTTGGCTTCTCTCTAGCCATTGGGGCAGTTGCAGGTTGGTTAGGTCAGAGCAGCTTTATTAAGAGTGTCGGTCCGATTACTTTAGTTAGCCCCCCCCCACCTGAGAAGGAATTCTCTGCTAACAACCTTACTCTCCTCATTCTTGGATGCGACAAAGAACTCTATTACAAAGGAACTCAGGTTTTAAATGAGTACGCCCGCAGCGATATGATGATGGTCGTTCGGTTCGATTTTGAGCGAAATATGGTTGGGGCTGTTTCTATTCCCAGAGATACTCTGTGCACGCTACCTGGCTACCGGACAGAAAAAATGAATGCTTTCCATACAATGGGGGGGCCAGATCTCGCCAAAGCTGCCGTTGAAGAAATTCTCCCTCA
>JAPUDU010000023.1:0-2867 GCA_027492935.1 Fimbriimonadaceae bacterium | reverse complement strand
TTTGATGCGTTTATAGAAATGGTTGATATGGTCGGCGGGGTTGATGTCTACGTTCCTCGTGATATGAAGTACGACGACAATGCCGCAAACTTACATATCGACCTCAAAAAAGGCCAACAGCATTTAGATGGCTATGAAGCTATGGGCTTCGTGAGATGGCGCAAAAATAGTAAAGGAAGAGGTGGCGATAGTGACTTCGAAAGGCAAAAACGGCAGAAAGATCTTATGCTTTCGCTTAAGCAAAAGATGCTCGCCAATATAATTAATGCACCGCAGCTTATTGATAAGTCAATTGAAATCACGGGCAACTCCTTCAGTTCGAGTGAAATCTGGTCACTTGTAAATTACATGAAGGCCCTCGGCTCCGACGAAAAAATCCGCATGGGGCAAATCCCCGTAAACGAAATCGAAGGAACCTACGACCTCAGCGTTGACCGAAGCAAACTTGTCGAAGTGCTAGAGCAATACCACGTGGTCCCGACAAGCAATTTTGTCCAGAAAGACAGTCTATGAGCCAACAGTACGATGCCGATGCACCCGAAGGATCTAGTGAACTCGGCAGTCAATATATTTCCAAAAAAGATATTATTTGGATTCTCGCTGCGATCATTGTTCTTGGAATAGTTATGGCCATCGTCGGCCCCAGTATGAAAAAGCGAGCCGATGAATCGAACTGCAAATCATATATGCACGCGATCTCCAGTGCCGTCAATCAATATGCCGTCATGAACGATGGCTTTCCTCCGCTTTATGCTGTGGGTGAAAATGGCTCCCCGGCTCTCGTTGATGGCAAACCAATCGTCTGGGCCAGCGTAATCCCAGCATTACCAAAAGGTGCAAAGCACACCTGCCCCGCTGCTAAACATAATGAATCCGTCCGGGTCAACGGAAAAAGCGTCGCCACATCCATGTTTCAAAAGAATGACCAAGTTCTCAATCACATAGATCTGAGCTACGGAATGTTTTCCGCCCTCAGTGGGCGCAAAGTCAGCGATGTTGCCAACGACGACCAAACCGTTCTCATTGCAGAAACCGCCAATCATGGTGCCAATGGAGTCTATAACCCTTTACCTTTCACTTTAGAAAACGGAAGCGAAGTTCCGTTTGACGGCTTCGTCATCGGCTTTAACAACTCAAATGGATTACCAGACGCCGAGTCAAAGTCTGTCACCCGCCTCGCTTTCCCGGGTACAAAAGATGGCAAATTTGACGACAAAAGAACCGATGCGAGGCATGGCGCAAACGTCTTCGCCATCTTCGTAGATGGTCACATTGGACGGCTCGTCCCATCAGACACGAAACTCAAAACAAACAGTTACATGTGGATGGTTCGATAAACTCACAAACAAAAATAAAAATCCCATGCTGATTCCAGCATGGGATTTTTTATTTGTCCAACCAATCTTTAGCTTGTGAACTTCGTGTAGTTTGCGTCGAACATCGACTTCAACTCGCTAGCTTTTGAATCATAAGCAGCCTTGTCTGCCCATGTTTCGCGTGGGCTCAAAACCTCACTCGGAACATCTGGACAACTGGTTGGAATGCTTAAGCCAAAAATATCTTCCGTTACGTAAGCAACACCGTCTAGTTCGCCACTCAACGCTGCCGAAAGCATCGCCCGGGTGAACTTCAACTTCATTCGATTGCCAACGCCGTACGGGCCGCCTGTCCAGCCAGTATTGACCAGCCAAACACGAACATCATGCTCCTCAATCTTCTTCTTCAATTGCTCTGCATAAACCTTCGGAGGCAACGGCAAGAACGGAGCGCCAAAGCATGAGCTGAACGTGACTTGCGGCTCGGTAACCCCAGCCTCCGTCCCTGCAACCTTCGCTGTATATCCATTCAAGAAGTAGAACATTGTTTGTTCAGGTGTCAACCGACTGATCGGAGGCAAAACGCCAAATGCATCCGCCGTCAAGAAGACAACATTCTTCGGATGCCCGCCCACACTTGGAATCACTGCACCCTCAACGTTCTCAAGCGGATAAGCACATCGGGTGTTTTCGGTGTAAGTCGTGTCATTAAAGTCCGGAATGCGGCGATCACCCAAAACAACGTTCTCAAGAACGCCCTGGAACTTAATCGCATTCCAAATCTGAGGCTCACCTTCCTGGCTCAAATTAATGCATTTTGCATAACATCCGCCCTCAAAGTTAAACACACCAGTGTCGCTCCAACCGTGCTCATCGTCACCAATCAAAGCGCGATCGGGATCAGCAGAGAGCGTTGTTTTGCCCGTACCGCTCAATCCAAAGAACAATGCCGTGTCGCCGCCTTGACCAATGTTTGCCGAGCAGTGCATGCTCAAAACTCCTTTCAGCGGCAAAATGTAATTCAAAATCGTAAAGACCGACTTCTTCATTTCACCCGCGTATTGCGTGCCCATGATGATCACCTGCTGATCGCTAAAGCTCAAAGCAATAACTGCGTCGCCCTTAGTTCCGTCCTTTTCTGGATCACAAACTTCAGTACACATATCAACGATCGTCCAATCAGGTTCATAAGCGGCAAGCTCTTCAACTGAAGGTCGAATCAAAAGCGTTCGGATAAACAAGGCGTGCCACGCCTTTTCAACAATAAATCGAGCCTTAATGCGATTTGCCGGGTCTGCTCCACCATAGGTATCAACAACATAAAGCGTTTTGCCCGCCATTGAACTTTGGGCTTTATCGTGCAACTTCGCAAACTGCTCCGGCGAGCACTCCGCATTGTTTTCCCACCAAACGTTGTCTGCGCTCTCAGCGTCCTTAACTACGCACTTATCTTTCGGGGTTCGTCCCGTGTACTTGCCAGTTCGAGCAACAAGCGCACCATTTGCCGCCAACTCCCCTTCTCCGTTCTTGATTGCAAGTTCCACCAATTCG
>JAPUDU010000022.1 GCA_027492935.1 Fimbriimonadaceae bacterium | reverse complement strand
ATCAGCAACCCCTCTCTCATCGTAGTCACCCTCGTCCTCCTCTCAGTCGCAATCCTCGGAAAACTTGGCGGCTGTTATGGTGCCGCCCGCCTCAACAAAGTCTCTCACGCCGACGCACTTAAAATCGGCATCCTCATGAATTCCCGTGGCCTCATGGAACTCATCATCCTCAACGTCGGACTCGAAAAAGGCATTATTTCTAAAGAACTGTTCACCATGCTGGTAATCATGGCGATCATAACAACCCTCATGGCGACCCCAATATTCAAAGCAGTCCTCAAAAAGCACCCGGAACCGCTCCCTCAATAAAGTTCAATATTAATGTCCACATGAACCCGCCCATTACTCCCAATGGGTACCCTGCACCTCATGTCTTGGGCTCTCGCCGCAGCACTCGTAATAACCACTCCCATGTCGCAATCCAAATCACTTCGCCCGCCTGCTATTCCTCTCATTGCTCACGATCCTTACTTCAGCATCTGGTGCCCAAACGAAACCCTAAACGCCGTCGAAACAGAACACTGGACACACGCCCCGCACCACCTCACAATCACCGCCAAGGTCGATGGCCAATCCTACAAACTGCTCGGCAAAGCAACCAAAACCCACCCCCCACTTAAGCAAACCGACCTCAAAATCCAACCCACCCAAGTCATCGCTACTTTCGCTGAAAAAGGTATCGAAATCAATGTCAACTTCCTCAGCGCAACCATCTCCACCGATCTCGATCTCCTCTCGCAACCTTTAAGCTATATCATCTGGGATGCAAAATCAACCGACGGCAAATCCCACAAAGTCGAAGTTCAAGTCACCACCAACGGCATGATCGCCGCTTCCCGTCCAGAGCAGGAATTAACCCATTCAAAAGAACAAATTGGTGATCTCACCACCCTCACATTCGGAACCAAAGCCCAGCCAGTTCTTGAACATAAAGGCGACCGAACCCAAATCGATTGGGGACATCTCTATCTTGCTGGCAAAAAGTCCGACGTCTCAAAAACCACAGTCACCGGCAAAACGGGTGGTGATCTTTCTGCCACCATCGAATTTGACTCCCTTACAACCTCTGCAAAGTCCAAATCACAGTACGCGATCCTCGCCTACGATGACGACTACAGCATCCAGTACTTCAACCAAAACCTCCGCGCTTTCTGGCGACGCAAAGGAGGCACATTCAAGTCTCTTGTTGAATCCGCCCCCGCCAATCTCACAAAACTCCGAAAAGCTTGCGATGCCTTCGACAAAGAACTCATGCAAGATTTCCACTCCATAGGCGGCTCGAAATACTCCGATCTCGCCTGCCTTGCCTACCGCCAATGCATCGCCGGAAGCAAACTCGCCGCCGACCCCAAAGGCCAACCTCTCTGGTTCCCAAAAGAAAACTCGAGTAACGGTTGTATCGCCACATCCGACATCATCTATCCGATGTCACCGCAAGCCCTCATCTTCGGGCCTGCGCTCACCCGCGCGCTCATCGAGCCGATCATGGCCTACGGCTCCTCCCCCCGCTGGAAGTTCCCGTTTGCCCCCCATGACCTCGGTACATATCCTCAAGCCAACGGACAAGTTTATGGCGGTGGTGAACTAACCGAAGAAAACCAAATGCCCGTCGAAGAGTCCGCGAACATGATCGTTCTCGTTGCCGCTCTTGCGCAAATGGAAGGCTCCGCCGATTACGCCAAAAAGTATTGGCCAACACTCACCAAGTGGGCGCACTACCTCGTTGAAAAAGGGCTCGACCCCGAAAACCAACTCTGCACCGACGACTTCCTTGGTCACCAAGCCCACAACGTCAACCTCTCGGCCAAAGCAATCATGGGAATTCGCGCTTACGCCGAACTCGCATCCATGCTCGGTCACACCGATGATGCTGTCGCCTACAAAACCACAGCTGAAAGTTTCTCCAAACAGTGGATCACCAACTCCAACGATAATGGACACAGTCGAGTCACATTCGATAAACCCAATTCCTGGAGTCAAAAATACAACCTCGTCTGGGATCGCATCCTTGGCTACAATCTCTTCCCCGAATCAGTCGCCAAGAACGAAATGGCGAACTACCGAAGGAACCTCAACCCCTACGGTCTCCCCATCGACAGCCGAGGCACTGGTGCCAAGCTCGACTGGAGCATCTGGATCGCCACCCTCACCCAAAACTCCGAAGACTTCGAGGCAATCATGGAAGGTGTATACAACTACATCGATAAAACCCCAGATCGAATTGGGCTCGGAGACTGGTACGACACCTCAAACGGAAAGCTCAACTTCTTCGAAGCCCGCCCAGTCGTTGGTGGCGCCCTCATCCCATTCCTTTACCAACCTGAAATTTGGACGAAATGGGCAAAACGGTCAAAGAACACCGCGGGCAATTACGCTCCAATCCCACCAAAACCAATCGTGACGCCAATCGTTCCAGCTGCAGATACCGAAGCTCAATCCTGGAAATACACAACCGCCAAGCCTCAATCGGGATGGGAAAAGGTTCTCTTCGATGACACCAGTTGGAAAACCGGTCAAGCAGGATTCGGCACAAAAGGCACTCCTGGTGCCATCGTCAACACCGAATGGAATACATCCGATATCTGGATTCGCCGTGAATTCGATCTTCCTCAAATCGACGATCAAATTGAACTATGGCTCCATCACGATGACGATGTCGAAGTCTTTATCAACGGAAAATCTGCCCTGAAAAAGACTGGTTGGACAAGCCAATACGAAATCTTCAACATCGATGCAAAACTCCTGAAAGTCGGCAAGAACACCATCGCCATTTACTGCCACCAGAATCAAGGCGGGCAATATATTGATGCTGGATTCGTCACAGTCAAACCCGGAAAATAGCCCTAAACCAAGTTCACTATCTTCCACTTATTGGAAGATAGTGAACTGACTCAATCCACCGAACGCTCAATATCAACCTCAATCTTGTCACCCTTCTTAACTTTAACTTCCCAGATCCGACCCTTCAGTTTCACGTCCTCGCGATTCCATCTCCAGGCCCCTTTATAATTATTCAGCACCCGCAAAACACCATCACGAGTTGCTTGAATCGAAATATACTGCCCACCGTTCTCCCGAATCGCCGTGACCGAATAACCCCCTTCTGCCTTCAAATTTTGGAACGCCAAAGACTCCCAATTCTTAGGTATTGCCGGAAACACTCGGATCACCTCAGTACCCAAAACGCCCGGAGTCGGACTCCAACTCTGAAGCAACATCTCGTGCACCGCGTTCATCGCAAGGAAGTTCCCTTCCAGAGTAAACGGACGATAAGTAAAACCCGAATACCCTTTCCCCGATTGATCGCCGTTCGCATGAAATCCATTTCGCAGCAAAAACGCCTGACGATAAATATCCAAATACTTATAAGCATCATCCCCGCGACCAACCCGCGCCATCAGTGATGCCATCCAACTGAAAGAGTAGCCTGTCCACCCCGATGTTCCCTTCGCCTCCCATTCCTCCAGCGACCGGTTAATCATCCGCACATCGCTGTACCCTCCATCAACCGAAATCAAATTGAAAGGATGAATCCCCATCAGGTTAGAGAGGTGACGATGCGACCCAGGCAAATCCTCAATTTCATTCAACTTTAAGGTTCCATCATCACGCGTATGATAATCACCCAACCGAGCAGAAAGTGATTTCCAATGATCAGACTCTTTCTGTTCTCCAACTGCCTGAGCCATCTCCGCCAAACTCAAAAACTGCATCCGCAAGCTCATCAGATCGTAATTACTGTTCGGCTTCAGCCAAGATCGCGCCGAATTATCAAAAATCTCCGGTGAACTACTCAGCGGCAAAACCAAACGACCGTCACGCTCCACCAGCAACTTTTCAACACATTTGCCCGCTTCCCGACACCAAGGATAAGCCCGTTCTCGCAAAAACTTATCATCTGCCGTATAACGCCAGTGCAGATAAAACAAATGCGCCGACCAACTCGTCATCGTCGGC
>JAPUDU010000021.1 GCA_027492935.1 Fimbriimonadaceae bacterium | reverse complement strand
AGCGCGATTCATTTGGCGCGGGTCTATGGGGAGCGCAAGCGCAACTTCGTCGGACAGCATTTCTGGGCAAGAGGGTACTTTGTATCGACCGTTGGTCGCGATGAGGCGGTAGTACGGGAGTACATCAAGAAGCAAGAGCAAGAGGACGAGCGGTTGGACCAACTCGGCCTGTGGAGATGAGTCGCCACCGAACCGGTGGCTCCAAGAATGCGGAGCCGCGTTAGCGACTCTGAACTGCCGCTTTGAGCGGCTCACAACTGAATGCCCCCGGCTCTGCCGGGGGATTGTTACTGAGGCGGCCAGAATATGTTTAAACTTCAACTCCTTGAGATACCAGAACTGGGGCGTTTTCGGAGTTCAAACTTTACTTTGGCCGGATCAATAACGGGGCTGCTTCACTGCCAAGCTCCTCGCTTGACGTGGGGATGAGAGCCTAGGCGCAAGAGCGAAGGGCTTCCAGCCGGAGGCCCTTCACCTTTACGCGGGTGATGCAATGTTCGTCGTGCTGGAAGAATTGACGAAGTTAGGTAAATGTGAGTGGGGAGGGAAGGCTTGCCCGTGTCCCGAATCTTACGGAAAACGCTCCAAACGGACTCTCGACGGATTCCCATTGCCCAGCGCCTCGATCGGTGGGCACATGTGGATCGACATCCTCCTTGGAGAGTATCGCCAACGCCGGCTCCGTAGAACTCATGTCCCAAAGATGGAAAGCGTGTAGGTCGCTGCCAATGGCACGCTCCCACTCGTTGGCCGTCAAATGGAAACTTCCAGTAAGTCCCATCGTCGTGGACTTGACCTCAATCGATAGAAGCCGTCCATCCGTGGGCCCTACGACCGACAGGACATCGTAGCCATCCGCGCTGCTGTCGACGGACACCCATTTCGGTGCGCGTCCGGTACGTGCGGTCTCGCTCTCGATGGTTAGACGCTCACCTTGCCGACCAATGGCGTTGAGGCGGACGGCCTTTTGCCCCCTTGCCCGCACCGCCAACTCGTCCCAGAAATCGACCACGTCCTTGTCCGTGCCGTAAGCGAGTCCCGCCTCGACGAACACCTGGGCGATGTCGCTCCCCGCGAAAGTGATGACCCTGTTCCGGCCAAAGGGAGCGTTCTGAATCCACGGCGGACGGATGACTTCGATGTAGTCGAGCAATGCCCGACGGACTCGCGCCTGGTAGCCCGACAATGAAAGTATGCGGTGCCCCTCGACCGTGACGACCGCGCGGCCGTCCTCTCCTGCGAGGACCCAGTTCAGGGTTTGGGCCAAATCAAGCACGCTCATCACGGGCATCACGCCAATCTTTGAAAACTCGACGGCAACGCTAGCAAGCCGTAGGTCATGGCGCTGCGCCATTTCGAGCAGTTCGAAGCAAGCGAGAGCCAGTCCGGGTGAGAATCCCGTCATCGCCCCTCCTTGGATAGGTCCCGCAACAGGGCTTGAATGTCTTCAGGGGCGAGTCCGGTCCCGTATTCCTCAATGTCCTCGATATCATTTGGATCGAGTGGAATTGGATCCGGCTTGAGCGACGAGTCCTCCAGGGCTTCGGCCATCTTTCCAATTTTCATGCTTAGGCGTTCCCTGACCGTCTCATCGACCGTGTCGACGCATTCGACGATTTCGATGGTGGTTTGCTGGTCTTCCGGAAGTCCGAAGCGATGGATTCGGTCCTCCGATTGAAGATAATGGGCCGCGTTGAACGTCCGGTCCAGATACAACGCGTGATGGCAGACGCGATGGAGGCTGACGCCTTCGCTCGCGGCCGCGGGGTTGGCAACCATTACGCGCACGGTGGGATCGTCATGGAATAGTTTGATCTTTCCCTCGCGGGATTCGTCGTCGTCCTCGTCCCCCGCATCGACCCCGCCGTGAATGAAAACCGCCCCAAGGTCCGCGAGGCGTTCGGAAATGTATTCAACGTTCCTCACGAACGACGACCAAATGAGAACCTTGTGTCCCTCGCGGGCAAGGGTCCGCGCCCGTTTGAGGACATATTTCATCTTGGGGCCGTCGCCCTCGGCAAGAACGGCCGCGAGAAGGTCGGGGTGGGCGAATCCGATCTCGGAAGAGAGAAGGGATGGGTTGGACACGAATTGAAGAAGTCGTGCGACCGACCTGCCAAGCGCCCGGAACGCCATCCGCCCCGGAATGCTCAACGCGGTCGCCGCTTCCCGGGCCACCTCGAACTTCATAAGTTTGTAAAGTTCCGCCTGCATGGGGGCCATCGGCAGGCGCGCCATCTGGCGCGTGACGGGAGGCAGTCCGAGTTCCCGTTTGTTCGTCCTCACATACACTGGCTTGATCAGCTCGACGACTTTGTCGGCCGTCGCCGGCAACTCGGGGTAGAGGAACGCGAACTGCGGGATCAGGTCCTCGAACGATTGAGGCATCGGAGTTCCCGACATAATCAGTTTTCCGACCGGCAGGTGGGCGAGGTTCAGAACCGCCCGCGCGGTTTGCTTGGCCGATCCGCTCTTGATCCGATGGCTCTCGTCCAAAAAGACGTGCGTTGGAAATCGCGCGCAGTGGGCCGACAACAAGTCGGCCACCCTGACGAGTTGCTGATACGTAATCAGCATGAACCTCGGATCGTCGACCAGGGCCCTCGCGATCTTGTCCCTGCCCCCGCGCAGGCGAACGAATCCTCCCTTGACCGACGGGATGCAGTCGGCGATCTGCTCGTCCCATGCCGCAAACGCGTTCTTCGGGGCGATGACAAGCAAGCGTTCGTGATCCTTGGCCCTGAGGAAGAAGCACGCGAGGGCCTCGGTTGTCTTGCCGGCTCCGGGGACGGAGAACGTCGCAGCCGCCGGCAACGATGCCAGCCTGCCAACGTTGCGCGCCTGTTCGGGTGAGAGTTCCCTGCCGAACCCGAGACTCCGCAGTCTTTCCCGCAGATCGGCCGCGGGAACTGGGAGGGCGTTCTTGGCCGATTCGTACAATTCGAGCCCGCGCCTCGAATTGGAGAGCAATGTCCGGGCCGTGTCGGTGACGTTGAAATGCTTGCCGAGGGACAGCCTGTGACCGGAGAACAATTTGAACACTTGCCGCCGCGCCGAGGCGAACGCCCACCACGGAAGCGAGATCGACCAAGCGCTCTCCTGCGCCGCGTCCTCGGAAGTGTCGAACGCGAGACGCCTCAACGCTTCCAGCCAAGTGGCATTCTCGTCTTCGGCGACCCATTCGAGGACCGCGCGCAGGTCGGACTCCCGGTAATCAATCGTCAGCATGTTCTTGGAGGTGCTTTCGTATTCGGGCGATGCTTTTCTCGATGGCAACGAGTTGCTTTTCCACTCCCGCACGTTTCGATTCCGGGCGCAGGCCCTCCTTCACGGCTACCGCCAATGAAGCGTTGGCCTTCTTGCAGCACTCGATCAGATACTCGGCGGCCTTGGAATTCCTCTTTAGTTCCTTCTGGCTGGCGATGACCTCCACGATGATTCGGCGGGCCTTGTCGACGTTTTCATTCTTCCGGATTTCGACGGAAAGCGGGGTCGCCAAAGCGTCCGTCCCCGTGCCTTCGGCCTCTCCACCGCCAAACAGGTCTTCGACATCCGAAGACGCCGCGGGAACCTCCACAGGAAACTCTTCGGCCAGTTTGTCCCGCACCTCGTCGAGGCTGTTCAAAATCGCCGGTATCTGGTCGTAGAGGCGCCCCCCCGCTTCATTCGGGTTGTCGATCAGGGCAAACGACGCCTCCATGAACAATTCTTGGTTGCCGACGCCGTCGATTTTCGGCCGGGAGGAAACGATCTTCCGGAAAGCCAACTCGTGATCGGACACGAGCGACCACATGTCTTGTTTCCCTCGCGATCGCAGGTAGCCATCGGCGTATCCGCGCATGTCAATCAACTCGACGACCTCCGACTCTTTCATTTCGTAGAGGTCGGCCAAGTCCTTGTTTGAGAACCCGTCGCGCTTTTGCTTGTCGATGAGCATGTTTGCGCGGGCGTCCCAACTGTAATCCGCCTTGATGTCCTTCTTGATTTGAAGCC
>JAPUDU010000020.1 GCA_027492935.1 Fimbriimonadaceae bacterium | reverse complement strand
GAGCAAGTTTTGCGGCGTATAATACGAAAGAGGACATAAAAGTCTTGATTCAGGGTTTAGAGAAAGCCCGCGAGATTTTTACTTAGGAATGCTAAGCGAACTTTATCAGGAGGTGATCTTGGATCACGGACGTAAGCCGCGGAATTTCGGTTCGGTGGATGGGGTGACGCACTCGGCTGAGGGCTTTAATACTTTGTGTGGTGATCGGGTTTTGGTGACCTTGGTCATGGATGGTGACGTTGTTAAGGACATTAGGTTTGAAGGCGCGGGTTGCGCGATCTGCATGGCGAGTGCCAGTTTGATGACTCAAATGGTTAAAGGCCGGTCAGTTGATAGTGTTGATGAACTGTTCCATACGTTTCAAGGAGCGGTGACTCAGGAAGGAGCATCGGTTGAAGGGCTAGAAGAATTGGAAGCATTGGTTGGCGTGCGTCAGTATCCGAATCGGGTGAAGTGCGCGACTTTGGCTTGGCATGCGATTAAGGAAGCTTTTGTTTCCCCAGTTGCGAAGGTGAAATGATGCCGGAAAAGATTGAAGGTGGATTAAACGAAACTCCGAGGCAGTTGAACTCAATTGAGCGCGCTATGCTGGAAGGGGAAATTATTGAATCGGTTCGACAGGTTTATGACCCGGAATTGCCGATTAACGTGTACGACTTGGGTTTGATTTATGGTTTGAACGTGAGCCATGAAGGTGATGTGGCAATAACGATGACGTTGACGAGCCCGGCTTGTCCGGTGGCGGGAACGTTGCCCGGTGAAGTTGAGGAAGCGGCAAGGAATACTCCTGGGGTACGTTCGGCAGAGGTAGAGTTAGTGTGGGATCCACCTTATACTCTTGAACGGATGCCAGAACACATTCGCCTTGAGTTGGGATTGTTCTAAGGAATCGGATTATGAAATTTAGTGCTCAGGAAGAATATGGACTCCGCTGTTTGATTGCCCTTTCGCGGAAAGGTGTGGGTCATTCAATGACGATTCCGGAACTGAGCGAGCAAGAAGGGTTGACGAGTAGCCATGTGGCGAAGATCCTTTCGATTCTTCGTCGGCACGGTTTTGTGACGAGTACCCGTGGTCAGCTGGGGGGATATCAGCTTTCTATGGAACCGCGCGACATGGTTTTGCGTGATGTTTTGGAGCCTTTGGGGGGACGGATGTTTGCGGAAGAGTTCTGCGAGCGTCACACGGGAATTTTATCGACCTGTGTTCATGAAACTGACTGCACATTGCGACCGCTTTGGAATGGGATTCAGCAGGCGGTTGATGGGGTTGTTGGTCGGTATACGGTTCAAGATTTGTTGGACGGGACGGTTGAGGGGCCGACGATTCAGGTTGGTCACAGTCGCCGGGCTACACCGAGCGTAGAAGAAGTGAGCGTTTAAATGAGTTTTCCGGTTGTTATTGCACCTGAGGCGGCGGTTCAGATTAAAAGACTGATCGATCGAAAAGGCAGTGAGGGGAGCTTTTTGCGGATTGGTGTGAAGGGGGGCGGCTGTTCGGGGTTGGAATACTTGTTTGCTTTGGAATCGGTTGTTCGTGAAGGTGATTTTGTCTACGAGGGAGATGGATTTTTGGTTCGGCTTGACCCGAAGTCGGCGAAATTTTTGGATGGGGCGGCGCTGGTTTATACAGGGAATTTGATGGGTGGCGGCTTTGCATTTGAGAATCCAAATGCGGAACGAAGTTGTGGGTGCGGGACGAGCTTTACGCCTCGAAAGACGGGGTAATTTTTAAAAGTTTGTTTTCGAGTTGACATCTCTTTTGTGGAGAGGAACGAACTTTTCTCAAGATCAAAAGCGAGTTCAAGTTAGAAGAGTTTTGTGCCGTTGGGGACTGGGTGTTCAGGGCGGGTAAGGGTGATGTTTCCTTCGGAGTCGGCGAAGCCGGTCGTGAGGCATTCGGAGATGAAGGGGCCGATTTGTTTGGCAGCGAAATTGACGACAGCAACGACTTGGGTGCCGATAAGTTGTTCGGGGGTGTAGTAGTGGGTGATTTGGGCGGATGATCGTTTTGTACCGATTTCGGGGCCGAAGTCGATGGTGAGTTTGTAGGCGGGTTTTCGGGCTTGAGGGAAAGTTTCAGCGTGGGTGATTGTGCCGACGCGGAGTTCGACTTGTTCGAATTCGGGGTAAGTGATTTGTTTCATGAGTTGTTTTTTAGTTGAGAGTTGAAGCTATTCAACCCTACCTTCCTCAAACTTGAGCTGGGGATGCGACTCTAGAGGGGTGTGATGTGAATTGTTCGGAGGTTAATAGGTTGCCAGCCTTTGACAATGGGTGTGATGGTGAGGGCGACGTTGACAGGAGTGCTGAAAGTTGCGGTGCCGAATTCGACGGTTTTGAAATTTTGGTAACTACCAGTGTTGGGAGCGACAACGGTGAGTGTCTGACCAGCGCAGTTGACTTCAAATTTTCCAGTACCGAGGGAGCCAACTTCAGCGGAGATTCTGTAGGTGCCGGGAGTTTTGACTCGGAATCGCCATTCAATCCAATCGGCGGAGTTGGTCCAGAAGCCGAAGTTTTCGTTGTTGGCTGGGCCTTCGGTTTGTATATCTGAGCCGTGGAGTTTAGCGTCGCCAGGCTTGAGGTCAATGTTGCCATTTTCGGCCTGGACAATTTCTGGTTGGGTGATGTTGAGTTTGCCTTTGACGGTGAGGACTACGGTGGTTGAGTACGGGTTTTCTGCTTTAGCGGGAAGAGAAATTACAACGCCATCATTAATAGACTGAGTGGTCAGTTTTTTATTTCCGACCAGAAGTGATGCTGATTCGGCTTTATTGCGGAGACCAGGGACGAGCAGTTTGCCGTTTTGGGGCCAATCGAAAACGTGAAGGTAGAGAGTGATGGTGTTGCCGTTGACGACCTTGGTGCATCGACCCCATGGGAGTCTTTTGAATGGGCTGGGAGTTGTGGCATAGATGGCTTTGCCGTTGGCTTTCATCCAGATGCCCATTGATTTGAGGCGGTCTACTGATGGTTCGGGGATTTCGCCGAGGCTGGTTGGTCCGACATTGAGTAGGTAGTTTCCGCCCTTGCTTGCGATGTCAATAAGATTGCGGATGAGGGTTTCGTTTGACTTCCAATTGTGGTCTTCGCTTTTGAATCCCCATGTGTTGTTCATTGTCATGCAGGTTTCCCAGTCGCGCCCGCCGGGATAACCAGTTGCGGGGATGTACTGCTCGGGAGTTTCGGTGTCGCCTTTGTATCCTCCGCCGAGTCGATTGTTGTGGATGATGCCGGGTTGAAGTTTGAGGAGGGGGAGGAGTTCATCGGCATATTCTTTGGTCATTCCGGTGGGGGTATCCCACCAGAGACAGGCGATAGGGCCGTACTTTGTGAGGATTTCTTTGACCTGCGGAACAGCAATGTTTTTGATGTATTGGCCCATATCACCGTTTTGACGGGTATCCCAGTGGCCGACCATTGCAGAGCCGCCGGGATGGTTCCAATCTTGGGCTTGAGAGTAATAGAAGCCAAGCTTGATGCCGTGTTTTTTGCAAGCGGCAGCGAGTTCTTTGAGCGGATCACGCTTGAACGGAGTGGCTTGAGTGATGTTCCAGGGTGAGACTTTAGAATCGTACATGGCAAAGCCGTCATGGTGCTTTGAGGTGATGACAATGTATTTCATTCCCGCTTGTTTAGCGAGCTTGACCCAAGTTTCGGCGTTGTATTTTGTGGGGTTGAACTGCTTGGCGTAGGCTTGATATGTGTTAGTGGGGATGCGAGCATCGCTCATGATCCACTCGCCGATGCCGGGAATCTGTTTGTTATCGTAGATACCTGCGGGGACACTGTAGACACCCCAATGGATGAACATTCCGAATCGGGCTTCTCGGAACCATTTCATACGTTGGTTACGCTGAGTGGGGGTTTCGTTGGCGTAGGGGTCGGGGTTTGAGCCTAGGGTTTGGTTAAGGGCGATAGTGAGGGCGGCGACAAGGAGGCTCATGGTGTCGGAATGTTACCGGCAGAAATATCGAAATTACGATTTTCTGAAAATCACTTTAGTCCTTGAGGAAACTTG
>JAPUDU010000019.1 GCA_027492935.1 Fimbriimonadaceae bacterium | reverse complement strand
TCGCAAGTGGGCAAAAGTTGAGTTAACGAATGCCGAAATCCTCGTCACCGGCAACCCAGGATGCCAATCATGGATCGAGCAAGCCAACCGCGAACATGACAACCCAATCCGTGTCCTTCACACCCTCGAACTGCTTGAATCCGCGTTCAGTGGCATTAGAATCTAATTCTGATGGGACCCGACAGCAAACTTTCAGTCAAAAATGAAATGATTTCATCCATCGGCTAACGCTTTTCAAATCGAAGACGTAGCTTAACTTAGTAACTTACTGCTGTTACAAAGTAGCTCCTGCTGGAAAAACAACTATGGATCACCTCGGCGATGTCGCCAACGAAACCCTTCCCGATATTCAAAAGACGCCCGACCAGCGCAACATTGCCATTGATCGCGTAGGCGTCCGTAAAGTGAAATTTCCTATTGTCGTTCTCGACCGAGCGCACGAACGCCAACACACCATCGGCGATTTCACTCTCACAGTAGATCTCCCCAGCGAATTCAAAGGCACCCACATGAGCCGATTCCTGGAAGTTCTCAACGAACACAAAAAGGAAATCAGCGTTCAAGCTCTGCCCGGCTTACTTGAGCGTATGCGAACGCGGCTCAAAGCCGAAAAAGCGCACGTCAAAGTCGAGTTTCCCTTCTTCATGGAAAAAGCTGCCCCTGTAACGGGCAAAACCGGGATGATGCAGTTTGATTGCGGCTTCGATGCCCAAATTAACGGTGCCTTCGATGTCACTCTTTTTCTAAAGGTTCCCGTGGCAACTCTCTGCCCTTGTAGCAAAGAAATCAGTCAATATGGTGCCCATAACCAGCGTGGATGGGTGAGCGTGCGAGTCAAAACCAACGACCACGTATGGCTCGAAGAAATCATTGAGATGATCGAGTCTTCCGCCAGTTGCGCTCTATTCCCGGTTCTCAAACGACCAGACGAAAAATTCGTAACCGAAACGGCATACGAAAACCCTCGGTTTGTCGAAGATATGGTGCGCGAAGTCGCAATCAAATTCGATGGTGAACCGCGAATCACGCAATACAGCATTGAAGTCGAAAACGAAGAATCAATCCATGCTCACAATGCATACGCGTTCCTTGAGCGAACAAAGTAAAGCTACTCAGCCGACCAAATCGCAATCCCATCCGGAAGCTTCCCGCTTTTGTGCGTCCGCACAACTTTCCAATTCGCCAAATCAATCTCCGCCACGCAGTCACCGGTCACCACAACCACAAACAATCTCTTCCCATCTGCCGAAATCGCAAAATTCATCGGCGGATGCCGCTCTCCCTTCTCCCCTGTCATCCCTGGCAAGTCCATCATGGGAATCCGCTTGAACTCGCTCCAATCCTCCGTATTCCAAACTACCACCTCACCTGAATTAACCGCCGATACCAGCATTTGCTTTCCATCATTAACAAAGAAAGTCCGAATCGGCCCTGGATTCCCCTTCAACGTCTTGAAAACCGCCTTCTTTTCCGTGTCAATCAACGTTACAGAATCATCACCCACGTTCCCAACTGCTACCGTTTTGCCATCCGGTGAAACCGAAATCCCTTCCGCCCGCGGCCCGCAGTCCACGGTGTAGGCGACTTCCGCTTTCACAAGATCAAACGCCACCATTTTCTGCGCAAACACACAACTCCCATACGCCATTCTTTTATCCGGCGAAAGAACTATCATATGCAAGCCCGCACCTGGTGCCGCGATAGATTTTTCAATTTTTCCCACTTTCACATCAATAATATGCAGTGCTTCGGGTTCATGTGTGGTCGCCACAAAGCGCCCATCGTCAAGCCAAGCCATACCGTGCGGACGAGCATAATCACCCATATCAATTGTCCGAACAACTTGCCCTTCAGGCATCTTGAGAACCGTAATCGTCTTATCTTTTTTCGCCCCTGTCCCCATATTTGCAATCGTCGCCCAAGTTCCTTTCGGCGAAACCATCACTTCATTCGGGCCGTGTCCGGTTGCAATTGTTTTGATCGTGCGCTGATTCGCGGTATCAATCAAACTCACCGTGTCCTCCGCTTTATTTAAAACAAGCAAAATCTCTTTCGGATCAGCGAAGCCCATAGTCAATGCGCAGAAAAGCGTGGCCAACATAATTCACCGTTACCAACGTCTATCGAATAGAAGTTCCACACAACAAATAAAAGGGCTGCCCGTTGCCGGTAAGGGGAGAGCAAAACCGACCCGGAACAGCCACCTATAACTATACGTCTATTGGCCCTCTAATTTCTGGATAATATTCATCTTCCTTTACAAATATTTATTAGTTGAAGAATATTCCCAATCCCTGTTTTCAACCTAAATCCATGTATATTTCTCGGGAAATTCATCAAAAACTGTCTCTGAAAATTGCCGTACAAATAGCAGGTCTCCAACCCAAAAGCCCCACGTTTCTGAACCTAGGTACACTTCAACTCAGAACGCGCCATGGCTGCAGAAAGAACCGTTATCGTAGTTGGAGGAGGTCTCGCTGGCCTCATGACCACCATGAAACTCGCTGAAGCGGGACACAAGGTCAAGCTCTTTTCAATCGTCCCCGTTAAACGAAGCCATAGCGTCTGCGCCCAAGGCGGAATAAACGGTGCTGTCAACCTCCGTGGAGAAGGCGATAGCCCCTTCCTCCACTTCGAAGACACAATCACTGGCGGAGACTTTCTCAACCACCAGCCCCCCGTCATGCGCATGGCCGAGCGTGCCCCCGCTATCATCTTCCTCCTGGATCGCATGGGCGTTCCGTTCAATCGCACCGCTGAGGGTCTCCTCAGTTTCCGCCGATTTGGTGGCACCCTCAAACACCGCACTGCCTATGCCGGCGCAACCACCGGACAGCAACTTCTCTACGCATTAGATGAACAAGTCCGACGCTACGAATCAAACGGCCAAGTCGAAAAGTATGAAGGCTCCGAATTCGTCGGACTCATCAAAGACGAAAAAGATATCTGCCGCGGAATCGTCGCCCAAGACCTCCGTACAATGAAGATCGAATCCTACACCGCCGATGCCACCGTCATGGCAACTGGTGGAAATGGTGTTGTCTTCGGTCGATCAACTAACTCAATCATCAATACCGGTTCACCCGTCAGCATTTGCTACCAACAAGGTGCCACTTACGGTAACCCCGAAATGGTGCAGATCCACCCTACCGCTGTTCCTGGAGAAGATAAATGCCGTCTCATGTCCGAATCCGTTCGCGGAGAAGGCGGACGCCTCTGGGTTCCCCGAGACGTCAACGACGCCCGTAAACCATTCGACATCCCCGACAAGGATCGCTGGTATTTCTGTGAAGAACTCGACCCCGTCTACGGAAATCTCCTCAGCCGCGACCTTGTCAGCTTCATCGTTTACTGCGTATGCCGAAAAGGCATGGGTTACAAAGGCCGACAGCAAGTCTTCCTCGATATCACCCACCTCCACCACAAAAAGGGCATGTCCCGCGATCTCATCAAAGACAAACTCGGTGGCGTTCTCGAAATCTATGAGAAGTTCATGCGCGAAGACCCTATCGACATTCCGATGCGTATCTATCCCGCCGTCCACTACACAATGGGTGGACTCTGGGTTGATTACGAAACCACCGGCAACGACACCGGCATCGACATCGATTCCCCCCGTAACCAACAAACCAGCATCCCCGGTCTCTACGCCGCTGGAGAATGCGAATACCAATACCACGGCGCGAACCGCCTCGGTGCCAACGCCCTCCTCACCTGCTTAACTGGTGGCGAACTCGCTGCCCAAGGTGTTCTTGCCTATCTACGCAATCTCGATATGTCTCACGAAGACTTACCGAGTTCTCTCGCCGACGATGCTCAAAGCTTCCGCGAATCCGAATACAACAATCTCAAAGTTGCAAAAGGCGCCGAAAACCCTTACCAACTTGGTGCAGAGCTCAGCGAAACCATGTGGAACTATTGCGGAATCTGGCGACTCCAAAGCGAGCTCGAAGGGGCAAAATCCAAACTCGATGAACTCACTACCCGCGCCGATCAATGCAATCTCCTTGATAGCGGCAACTGGTCAAACCAAGCTGTTCCGTACACCCGTACACTTAAGCACATGATCGAAATGAGCAAAGCCATCGTCGGCGGTG
>JAPUDU010000018.1 GCA_027492935.1 Fimbriimonadaceae bacterium | reverse complement strand
TGAAGTTGTTCCCGCCACTGAACTGCTGGAATACTTTGGCGGCATTTGTGTTGGTGGCACCAAAGTAGTTGCCTTGCGCCCAAGAGAGTGCGTCCAATCCATTCCAGAATTCGAAGTTATTGTTCCAGTAGATTTCGGTGTTAGGAGCGGATGAACCGTACGCTTTTTGAATGTCTTCGGCTCCGTTCATGAGAACGAATAGTTCGGAAATTGCATCAATGCTGCTTTGCGAACTTGAGCTATTTTCGATTACATTCGTGTTGCTTGTAAACCCAAATGGACCTTGAACAGTTTGTCCGGATGGCCAAGTTGGGCCGAACATCACTTGACCGTTGGGGGTTGCGGAGGTTGAAAATAGGCTGTTGACGAAATAACTTCGTGAAGGGGCCGTTGTTTCATTGTTGGGCAAAGTGCCAACCGGGAGGGTTACTTGAGTTTGAGGCTGAGCGGGGCTCGAAAGAATTTGACGGTTCTTAGTGTAGGCTCCGATTGCTTCCCGGCTACTCCAGAGGGTGTAGGCGTTTGTGGTGCCGTTCCATGTGGCGACTTGAGGAAATTGGTCGTCGTAGTCACCCATGTAAATCATCATGGCGGTGCCTAGCTGCTTCATGTTGCTGAGGTCAGCTGTCTTCTTTGCTGCGAGCTTTGCTTGGGCAAAGACGGGGAAAAGGATTGCGGCGAGAATCGCGATGATGGCGATAACCACGAGGAGTTCAATCAGTGTAAATGCACGTTTCATTAAGGATAAAGACGTATTTTTTGTGATTTTCCTTGCATTTAACGTAATTAAAGTTCAAATTATTCTGAAAATCTTATAAGAAACTCATAGTTTTGATATGGTTTGTAATGATTGGTGCGTTTTCTGAGGTTGAGAGCTGACCGTTGATTATGAGATCGGCGTACTGTTCGGTTGGCTCAATGTACTGGCTGAATCCGGGTACGGCGGATGCATGGTAGTAGGCAAGGATTTCTTCTGAAGTGCCACGGTTATTTTTCGTATCGCGGATGAGTCGGCGGGCTTGGCGAACTTCGGCAGGGCATTGGACAAATATTTTGAGGGTTGCCATTTCACGGAGTTCGGGATAGTAAAG
The DNA here is from genome assembly GCA_027492935.1 of Fimbriimonadaceae bacterium. GTDB lineage: Bacteria > Armatimonadota > Fimbriimonadia > Fimbriimonadales > Fimbriimonadaceae > UphvI-Ar2. The sequence goes on along the minus strand of JAPUDU010000018.1, from coordinate 3,009 downwards.
AGAGAAATGCCCTTCGATAATGCGAGGCTCGGGGGTCTGTTTGATTTCGAGAAGAGCTTTGTCGAGGTTTACGGTTTGAGGGTGGTTGCAGTCAAAGATAAGCTGACCGTTTACTTCGACCATTGGCGCGTTGGGTTCATCGCGGCAAAAGAATTTATCGAGATTAATGTGGGGGATTTGAAGTTGCTCTGCGAGAGCTCTGGCGAGAGTCGATTTTCCTGAACATGATCCGCCGCCGATGAGGATGGTCATATTTTTATTGTGCTGGAAATGAAACGAGGTGCATGGGATATACCGATGCACCTCGTTTGTTTTGTCTTGTTAGATTTTTAGGCTTTACGTTTTCTACGGAGAATGGGGATTAACCCAAGTCCGAGAAGCATCGTAGCTGGTTCGGGAACAGGGCTTGAGAATTCGACTTTATCGAAATTCATTTGCGGTCCAGTTGTTCGTTCCATTGACAAAATGATTTGTTGCCCGATAAGGCTATCTCCTGCAAGCGCGGTGTAACTGATTGATAGTGGAGTGAATGTATTGATCGCGACGGTTGTATGGTCGAACAGTTGCTCGGCAAGGAGCGTTCCCCCACTGACGAGTCCAGTATTCGTATTGATGGTTCCACCAGCGAACATTCGGAATCGGAACGACCCAGCAAAATTATCTTGTCGTCGGCCAGCCATTAGTGATGCGGTATGGACGCCCTCTTGAACTGTATCGGAAAGAAGCTGGGAGGTTCCGGAGTTGTTTGAATAACCGATATTGAGTCCGTCTGGCGGTGAAGCGTTGAAGAAAGTTGAACTGGGAATTCTCCAGGCTCCGGTGATGCCTGTCCAGCCAGGAACAGGAACACCTTGAGTGAACTGCCCAGGACTCAGGTTGCCTGGTTCCTCGAATGATCCGTTGATGACGCCTGCATTAGCGGCAACAGCTAAGGGAAGGATGCTTAACAAAGCAAATATTCTTTTCATTTTTCCTCTTTTGGTGAAACACCGAATGGCATTAGTTTAGATGCTTTTACTGGTAATTACTAGCGAGTGGGGCTAATCTTTATATCAGTTTATTAATTTGTAGGATTTTTAACCTTTTAATCCACTGGTAGCGATGCCTTGGATGAATTGCTTTTGGGCGAAGAAGAAGAGAATGATGATAGGGGCAACCATCATGGTGCTCGCGGCCATTTGGAGATGGATTGGGGCACCGCCAGCTTGGGATCGGAAGGCTTGAATGCCAACCGCAAGGGTGAAGGTTTTCTGATCTTGAAGATAGAGCAAGGGGCCGAGGAAGTCGTTCCAGGTTCCCATAAAGCTGAACAATGCAACTACAGCAAGAGCAGGTTTAGCGAGAGGGAGAATGACTTGTTGGAATATTGCCCATTCGCTGCAGCCATCAATTTTTGCGGCTTCTGATAACTCGAAGGGAATTGTGCGATAGAACTGGCGGAGGAGGAAAATGTTGAATGCACCGGCGAACCAGGCGGGAATCCAAAGTGGTCTGAATGAGCCGACCCAACCGAAATCTTTGAATAGACCAAAGAGGGGCACCATGATGACGGGGAATGGAACCATCATGGTGGCGAGGGTGATGGCAAATGCTATGTCCCGACCAGGCCATCTGAGCCGGGCGAATGAGTAGGCAACAATTGCGTTGCTAACAACCGTTCCAGTAACGGTGAGGATGGCTATCAGGATAGAGTTACGCGCGTAGATGAGCATTGGAGCTTGTCCCGCGAGTTGTTCCATGCCATATTCCCATGCTTGTTTGTAGTTACCGGGTTGGGGAGGATTCGGAACCCAGACGGGAGGGAAAGCTAGGGCTTGGACATCGGTTTTGAGTGATGTTGAGATCATCCAGAGAAGAGGTATGAGGAAGATGGCAGATAGGAAAACGAGCACTACATGGACTAGCGCGACATTGGTGATATTTTGGTGCTTGAGAGATTTTTTGGCCATGGTCGTTTAATTCGCTTCGTAGTGGACTCGCTTATCCATATATTTGATGGCGACATAGGTGAGAACGAGAATGATGAGGAACATTATCCAACCCATTGCGCTGGCATAACCCATGCGGTTATCGCGGAAAGCAGTGTCGTAGATGTAAACGCTGAAGAAGTAGGTGGTTCGTTCGGGGGCTCCTCCTGGGAACATGATGTAAGGCTGGGCGAAGACTTGGAACGACCCAATGATGCTCATCACGACGTTGAACATGATGACGGGGCTGAGCATGGGAAGGGTGATCCGCCAGGTTTTAAGGGCGGGTGATGCACCATCAAGATCGGCGGCTTCGTAGAGGGCGACAGGTACTTGTTGAAGTCCGGCAAGATAGATCACCATCGCGTTGCCAACCCCCCAAGTTGACATAACGATCATGATATTTTTAGCCAGTTTGACGTCACCTAACCAGTTTGGTTTGACGTGGAAAATAGGTTCAACAATGGCGTTGATGATGCCGGATTCGCCATTAAACAGCCATAACCAGAGGATGGCGAGGGGAACGACGGGAACAAGGGAAGGCAGGAAGAAGAATGTTCTGTAAAAGGCTTGGCCTTTTACTTTTTGGTTGAGCAAGAGAGCGAGACCGATTGCGACGAAGGTTCCGAGTGGGATGGCGATTAACGCATAGTAGAACGAGTTGCCAAGGCTTTTCCAGAAGAGTTCATCTTTAAGGAGATCGGAGTAGTTTTCTAAGCCAATCCAAACTGGTGGAGTTAAGATTGTGTATTCGGTAAAGCTGTTGTAGAGCGATTTGAGCAGAGGATAAAGCAGAAAAACAGAGAATCCGATAAACCAGGGTGCGGCGAAGAGAAGTCCGGCTTTAGTTTGGTTCGTTACTTTGGTTTTGCTCATTCGGAAAGATCCTCGCTTTTGGGTTCTATTCCGAGTGCGCGTTCGTGCCTTAAAACCTTATCGAGTAGCGGCTGCATTTTGTTTTGAACATCTTTCAAAGCTTGTTCAGGGGTTTTGGAGCCGTTGTTAATACTTTTAGTTTCGGTTCGAATTTCATCTCCCCATT
>JAPUDU010000017.1 GCA_027492935.1 Fimbriimonadaceae bacterium | reverse complement strand
CTAATACGCTATTCCACTGTTTTTTGGCCTGATTCCGGACAAATTGCACAGCGTAGGTTTCGCGTTGGTTGGGGGCGACGATCGGTTTTTCGACAATCATCGGCCCCATGAGTTGGCCAGTGTTGGGCATGTCATCAAGTCCGAGTAGGTGTCCTAGCTCGTGAGCGATGACTTCTTGATATTGGGCGGCGTTGAGGGGGTTGCGTTCATAGTGGGTTTGTATGTAGATCGTCCCGGTGACTTCGGTCTCATAACGAGACTTGTTCCATCGGTACTGTTTTTTGAGTTCGATCAGGCCGAGAGCATCGTGCCCTGATCGGGGGACTTTTTCGACAAATTCGATTTTTAGGTTGGCATCATTTGGGTTGGTGGTTAGCTCAATGGGATCATCCTTTGTGAGAGCTTTTGTCCATGTGTCGAGAGCACGATTGAGTCCTTCTTTTGCGGCTTGGCTGGGGAACGAACCGTTAACGGCGACCTTGACTCCGTCGTTGTAAATGACTCCGTGGAGTAAGGCGAGAGAGAGTTGGTAATCACGTTTGGATTGAGCTTCAAGTGCTTCTTGAAGCGACTTGACTACGGCATCATGGACTTCGTAGGGGACTTGGATGGTGGACTTATTGTCGGCTTTAGACCATCCGTTTTGGGCGGGAGCCAGCAGGGCAAGGGCGCAGGGTAGGGCAGCAATCAAAACAAAGAACCTCGTGGTGAGGTTTTCCTGGTTTGAACTGGTTTTAGCCTAGTATTTGACTGGGAGTGAAGCGAAGCTGGTGATTATTGTGGGAGTTGATTTTATCTTTTTGACTGTGTGGTTGAAGTTTTGTGTTCCCACAACTCCCATTGAGGATTACGAGGAGTGATGCTCGATTTAACTTAGGTGTCTGCATATCCCTTGATTCCTCCCTTGTGGGGAGGAATGGAAATTAACCTTTATCGGGATTTGAGAGAGTACCAAATGGGATCGGGCTGAGGGCAAGGGAGTAATGAAGATCGGTGAGGTACTTGAGGTTGAGATTTTTGGGGAGGGTTTTGGTGGGCGGAGGTGTGTGGTTAGGGCTACCCCAGACAAATCCTGAGTATCCGCCGAAGCTCGGGACGAGGCACCAATAAAATCCGGCGTTACCGAATGCGGTGCGGAATTGATCGTGAATTGGGCCAGCGGAGTATGGGCAAAAGACGGGATTATCGGCTTGGGTTACGACAATGCCTTGTTCGGTGAGGGCGTTGCGGCAATCGTTATAGAAAGTTGAAGTGAAGAGTTGCTCGGAGAGGGAGCCATCATCTTCTTCGTAGACGTCGGTGGCATCAATGTAGATTGCATCGTATTTTTGGGGCGGATTCTTGATGAAAGGAAATGCGTCTTCGATGAAGAGAGTAACACGAGGATCTTCAAATGCTCCGCCGTTGAGATCAGGGAGGTGTTGTTTACAGGTTTCGACAACAAGGTCATCGATCTCAACCATATGGATGGTGGTGAGAGATTCGTGGCGGCAAAGCTCGCGGAGCATGGCTCCATCACCGCCACCGACGATGAGAACGCTGGTGGGGTTGGTCATACCGGATAGGGGGAGATGGGCAAATGATTCGTGGTAAGCGTGCTCGTCAAACTCGGCCAATTGGACATGTCCATCAAGAAACAACATTTTTCCGAATTCGGTGGTTTGATAAATATCAATTGTTTGGAAAGGCGATGTGTTCGTTACGATTTGTTCGGTAAAAGCGACGGTCATGGTTAGTTTGTCGCTGCGGATGGGGAAAGTGATGTGATGGAGGTTTGAGTAATCCACAGTGATATTTCACCCGTTTTTATGAATATCTTTGCGGGAATGTGTTTTGGGTGAACCATTGGTTCGGTTGGTTGGGTCATACTTGGCAAGGATGAAGCCGCGTTTGGTGATGTTTGACATGGCGGGCACCACGGTGTTCGACCGTGGTGGGGTGGCGCGGGTCATGTCGGGAGTGCTTGAAGAGTTCGGCGCGAAGTTGAACGCGGGTGCTTTTACGCCTTTGATGGGGACACCAACCGGGCAAGCGATTAAGCAAGGTTTTAAGCGGGCTTACGATGAACGTTGGGAAGATCCGGAGTTCATTGCTAAGGCTTCGGAGCGGCTTGATGAACGGCTGATTGAGCATTTTGAATCGCAAGCAACGGAAGTACCGGGGGCTTTGGCGACCATGGACTTGCTTAAGCGGAACGGAATCTTTATTGTTTTGGATACGGGCTTTAATCGGCGGGTTGCCGACGCGATTTTAAATAAGTTGAAATGGAGCGGGGGGATTATTGATCATACGATTACCTCGAGCGAAGTTAATCGATCGAAGCCGCATCCAGATATGGTTTTTGAGATGATGAAACGGTTTGCGGTAGATAATCCAGCTTTTGTGGCGAAGGTGGGGGATACACCGAACGATTTGTTGATGGGAAACATTAGTGGTTGTGGTTGGAACATTGGGGTTTTGGAAGGCACCCATGTTCGAGAGGCGTTGATCCCTTATCCGCATACTCATTTGGTGATGAATATCAAGGATTGCCCGGCGATCTTTTTAGAGGATTAAGCTTTACCAGCTTCCGCCGCCACCGCCGCCAAAGCCACCACCGGAGAATCCGCCTCCGCCGCTGAACCCAGAACTACCCGATGAACCTGAATCGCGTGAAGGGGGTGCGATTGAGCTGTTCAGGTTGGTATTCATTCTCGTGATGCTGTGGCTGAACGAATTTGAGAAATGGTAGTAGTTCCAATCGGTATATCCATATGTTGATTCAATAAAACTTGGGGCGGTGAGGACGACGTTGTTGCAGATTTCGGACCATTCCTCGACAAGGTTAAAGGCGACTGCGTAGGGAAGATATTGTTCGTATTTGGCTTGATCAAGATTGGTTTTCGTGAACCAGTCGTTGTAGTTGGCGCGGCGTTTCATTGCCTCATAGAAAGCGAGGCACTCGTTGTGTTTCATGGCACCTAGTCTTGTTCGAGCGGGCATGATGTGCATGAAGAAGAGATAGACGGGGATACATGCGATTAACCCAGCTATGAGACTGAACGAATTGGGAATAAGTCCGAGCGAAGAGAATATTCCCATGATTGTGCTTCCGCCGCAGAAAAATAAGAAAAATATAGGCAACATCACGATGCTGAACATGGTTGCTTTTACGTTCTTTGGGAGAATTCGATAGAAAACGATGTCAGTTAGTTTTGATTCGAGTGATTGAGCGAGTCGAGGGCCAGAATCGTTAAGGGCTGTGTAGAGAGTGGCTACGGGTTGTCGCGCATTGCCAGGGTCGATTGCTTCGAGAAGGGATTTTTCGAATGCTGGCAGTGACGATGTGTTTGTTTTATCAGTTCGGATGATGTAGCTGGTGTTCGGTTCGAATTTTCCGTGAGGGTCATCGGTTTGGAATTTGATATAACCTTGTACGGCAAGGGACATGATCCCAGCGGTTATATCACGACCATCTACAGTGTCATCGATTAGTACACCGGCGAGAGAAGGGTCGATTCCTTCGGGGGGATCAAATCGGACTCCAGCGGGGCCAAGTTTGGGGTCGCGGCCAATGAAGAGCCAGATTGGGAATAGGATTCCGGTAAGAAAGACGGGAAGGAGGAATCCCCAATACACTCGCACGAAGGTGCCGATAATTGCCCCTAAGGGTGGCTTTGTGATGAGTTGGGCGGGGACAGCAATGACTACCGATGCAGATTGACCAGGGTTGATCGGTTCGACAATTGTTCCGGTGACGTGACCCGGCCCAAATGCGAAGAATGTTTTGCCGGGGATTCGGCTTTTCGATTCCGGCTTTGGTTCGATGAATTTCGTTCCACCGTAATCACCCACATAAAGTCGAGGTTTAATTTTGAGGTCAAGTTTTTTATCGAAAGGGTAACTGATTTGAAAGGTTGTATTTTCTATGCTGGTAGTCCAGTTAGGGCCAATGATGTTCCAGTAGATTTCGGCCCGTGGTTCCCAGTCGGCATCTTTTTCGAACCAGTTGATTGCTCCTGCGACTTGGTATGTGATGGTGTAAGTTTTTTGGGTGCCAGGGGGATAGTAAACATCTGGGTCGCCAATCCGGATTCGAAGATCGTTGCCGTTTTGGGTGACTTTGAAGGGGTCTCCGACTACATTTGCGGC
>JAPUDU010000016.1 GCA_027492935.1 Fimbriimonadaceae bacterium | reverse complement strand
GGGTGAACAACGGACGGATTGAACTCGTTCAGACCTACCCTGGAATATCGATGGATGGCGATGGTACGGTGCCACGTGTCTCAGCAACGCCAATAGAGATGTCGGATAAGCGCGCGGAACTTTTTGTCGCCGAAGCCCATGGTTCTCTACAAAACTCTTCCACGGTGCTTGTCCAGTTGCAGGGGCTTTTGGCGTCGGAACTCATCAATTTCCCATTGTTTCGGCCTCAGCCACCACCGATATTCGCTCTCATTCTGAACGATGCCTACAGCGCGGAAGAGACCGTGACGATCAGAGCCCGTTGTCTAGAAAAGTGCCTTGAAGTAAATGCCGCATCGGTAGTCGCGACAGTGAGGCCCATAGATGGACGGACTCTGGCTTTTCGAGGGCCAATGAGGGACATGGGCGGTCAGCTGATGCAAGTCGACCTACCGGCATTGGCCGCGGGTGCATACCGTGTAAGCGTCGGAGTGGCAGAGCTCGAGCCGAGCGTCAGCGATGTATTCGTCGTAGGTAGCAGCACGTAGTCGATGCCTGAAGTACTCAGACAGCGACTTGGCCCAACCGGTTTGAGCAAACCAGTGCGGCAAGTGCGACTACGACTGACTGGGCTGTATGCAATTGCTGGCCGGACGTCCACGAAATGTGGATTACGGAGCGGTAATCTGGCTAGTCTGGCGCGCGCGGGGCAACTCGGTGCTGTCGACGGCAAGACGGCGATTATCCCAATGGACTTTTCGGAGCATTCTGAATTTCGCGTTTTCGATTCAAACCCGCAATCAGTAAAATCGGATTGGCGGCAAGCGGGAAAATCACACATGGCCGGGTCCTTCCCGGCATCTGGGTCGAATTCCACACGTTTGAACTTCGGGGTGACGCTGTCAGCAGACCTTCTAAACCTTGCTCCTCAAGCGCTGTTGATGGCCGATATCGCACCGCAAGCTGCCATTACCGTCGAAAGCCTGACCGACTGCAACGGGTCGGGACGCGACGAGCAACCTTCTTAGTTCGGCACCGGAAACCGGCCGCTCAAGTTTCGCATCCCGAAAGCTGCCGGACGCCATCGAGTGCAGCCGACCCGTTCCGGTCATTGGGCGTCGCTACGTCAAAGACTGCAAGCGCCTCAATCCGGCCGCGCTCAGCCCCAGGTTCAAGGGCAGGTATCAGAGTCATGCGGCACTTGGTGCGTCTGCACATCGACCGGGGTATGTGAATCGTAGTAACAGATGCACACTGTCACCCCATGACACGATAAACTGTATCGTCTACAAGGTGAAAGCAATTGTAGGGAGGATAGATGCCAATCACCATTCAGGAACTCATTGACGAGACGATACCTGACAACACCGTTCTAATCCTTGGCGCTGGAGCATCCGTGCCATCACATGGTCCCAGTGTTAGCGACCTAATCAGACACATTGGTGATGAATTCAGGATTGATCCCTTTGGCCTTACTCTCAGTGAAATCTCCGGATTAGCTGAAAGAAAGCGAAATCGTCACGACCTCATTGCTGGCATTCGATCGAAGTTCAATGGGTTGCGCGCGAAAGGGGCGTTGCTAAATATCCCGCTCTACGGGTGGAAGAGCATCTACACAACGAACTACGATGAATTGCTCGAAGATGCGTATGGACGCGCGGGTCGTCCCTTGAAAGTATTTTCGTCAAACTTCGACTTTACAGTTCAAACAGATCCAACGGCCGCAAAACTCTTCAAGATCCATGGAACAATCAATAATGATCTTGTCGATGGGCACGTTTCAAGAATCATCCTTACTGACTTGGACTACGATGCAACCCAAGACTACAGTGAGGCTTTATATGAACGACTTAAGTCTGATATCTGCCCAGGGACGCAGGTGCTCATTATTGGCCAATCCCTCGCGGATCAAGATCTACGGGACGTTATTAAGAGTGCCATCTCCATCAACCAAAAGACGATGCAGGGTGGGCGAATCACGCTTCTGCTATATGAGCGCGATGACAACCGAGCGCAACTGTTTGAGAGTCGGGGCTTACGCGTCGCTTTTGGTGGACTTGATGACTTTGTTAACGCGCTCGCGAAGAAGATTCCAGACCACATTGCTGTTAGGAAAGACACCGACAATCCTCTCGATATTGTGACGAGTCTCCGACCCGTCACACTTGATGTGAACGAAGAGGTGGATCCGAATCGCGCAAATTCGAGTGCAATTTTCAATGGCTGGCCAGCCAATTATGCGGACGTAGTCAGGGGATTTACTTTCGACCGAACCGTTGCGGGTGACATCTCAAAGTTTTTGAAGGACGAGGCGCGCATCTGCGCAGTGTTATTGGGCGCCAGCGGTGTCGGAAAGACAACTGCGGCACGACAAGCACTGCTTAAATTGCGTGGGCAGGGGTTTCTGACCTGGGAACATAAGAGCGATCATCCACTTTCTTCGAAGAACTGGCTCTCCGTCGCCCAACGACTCAAGGCCGGTGCGCAACGGGGAGTCCTCTTCATTGACGAAGCACAAGCGCAGCTATACGAACTCAACGATCTTATCGACCTACTCGTAGCAGATGAATGTGGTTCACTAAAGGTGTTGCTTGTGTCAGCTCGGAACCACTGGGGACCCCGAGTGAAGACGCCGAATATCTATGCGCACGGCAAGGAGTTCCACCTATCTCAGCTCAACACTCAAGAATTAGATAGGCTGCTTACCCTTGTGGAGTCGATGCCGGAACTTAGTGTCTTGGTTGAAACAGGTTTCGGTGGGTTCTCACGGCCCGAGAAACGTCGCCGGTTGGTGGATCGATGTGAAGCTGACATGTTCGTCTGCCTGAAAAATATTTTTGCCTCAGAGAAATTTGACGACATCATTCTTCGAGAGTACGCCACTCTTTCGCCTGAAAATCAGGATGTCTACCGATTCGTTGCGGCAATGGAGCACTCTGGGATTCGAGTTCATCGGCAGTTGATAATGAGGATTCTAGGAATTCAGGCAGACATGGTCGCTGCATTTCTCTCAAACTTGGTCGACATCATCAGTGAGTACGACGTCAACGCTCGCGAAGGGATATATGGGTGGAGGGTCCGACACTACGTGATCGCTGGGATCATCGCTAAATACAAATTTTTCGAGCTTGATAAACGTATCGATTTGTTCAGCAAGGTAATAGACAACATCTCCCCGACGTATGACATCGAGATCCGAACAATTCGAGAACTTTGCAACATGGAGACCGGACTTTCAATCATTCCCGATAAACAAGTACAAAACACGCTTTTGCGTAGGATGATGTCTATAGCACCAGGCGAGCGTATTCCACGTCACCGCCTAATTAGGAACCTCATTGAGCTCGGCGAGTTTGAGAAGGCGGAGTCGGAAATTCGAATATTCGAAAAGGATTTTCGGAAAGAAGCTCCGATTGCGCGCTACCGCATATTGTTGATGATAGCGAGGGCAACCGAAACCTCCGGTCTTATGCGTGAAGATAGATTAGCGATCATGGAGCAAGCGCGTGAACTTGCCGTTGCAGCAGTTGAACGCTATGACAGCAATAAGTACATATTGGGTGCCTACTGCGAGCTCGGCGTGGAATCGTTCAAGTTAACTGGTGCTCATGACGTTTTTGATGCGGCAATTGTTTCCCTGAAGAAGGCAGAAGTTCGCCTTGGTGACCCAGACATCACAAAGATGGTCGTCAAGTATCAACGGCGTCTTGCTGGCCAAAACGCTAGTGTGGACGAGGTTGACGCAGCGGAAGAATTAAGCGAGTGAAACTAGCACCGGTGCCTTGGACCTTGGTTTAAGAATCGGGACTTCTCGCACGACGCTGCCGTTCCCTGATTGTGTTTCACTTCTAGTAGCAACACCGACCTGTACGCGTTGGCCGCTGGGCAGCTTTCAGAGCCCAGCAGACGCTTGAATGACTGGCGTGCCAAACCCGCGAAGGACGGCTCAAGGTTCATTCCAGCCATCGCATCCTCACAAGTCACTGGCCGTTCATGGCCGACTTGAGGCAGCGCGGAGCCTAGGTTGCTCGCCGAAAACCGGCCACTCAAGTGGGTTGGGGCGGGTCCCGCCTCTTGAAATCAAAATGTAACTACGATCGGCCCCTTGTGGCCGAACTGAGACCGCTGGATGAGTATCACGCCAACATCCCGCACTGCACAGG
>JAPUDU010000015.1 GCA_027492935.1 Fimbriimonadaceae bacterium | reverse complement strand
CTCACGCTCAATGACAAACTCGCACTTCTCAAACTATCTCCGGATCACCAAAAACGCGCTCAAACCCTAGCTACCGCAACCATCCTTCTGAGCAAAGGCATCCCGTTCCTCGAAGGTGGTGTGGAAATCGGACGAACCAAAGGCGGTAACCACAACTCCTACAACGCGGGTGACAATGCTAACAAATTCGACTGGCAACGCGCCGCCTCATTCCAAGATACTGCTCAAACAACCCGTGAACTCATCGCCTTCCGAAAGTCAATTCCCGAATTGCAATCCGACACCTCAAACGCCATTCAGTTTCTCGATAGCCCCGAAGGTGTGATCATTTTCACAATCAAATCCACTACCGGGCACTTCCTCATAATCCTCAACGGAACTACCAATGATCAGTCCATAAATCTCCCCCAAGGAAAGTGGAGTTTGCGCCTATCTACAAGCGGATCATTTACCCGGCAAGCTTTCTGGGTAAGCGAACTCAAATCCCCCGCCATCACCGCCACGATCATGCGTAAACTGTAATGAAATCTCAGTAACAATTACCTGTTTTTTCCAAAACCTATACAACTAGCTTTAAATTCCGCAATACTGATCTTGCTTTGCGTAGGCAACCTCGTTTGCGCAGTCATTTCCGGAGAAGGAAAACATGAATATCAAATTGCTCACGCCAGTTATGGCCCTCGCTTTCGCGGCAGTCTCACACGCCCAAGTCATTTACAGCAACAACTTTGATGTAGACACAACTGCTAGCTGGTCGTTCTTTTCAAACATCGCTGGCGATACCGCCTCCCAAGGCGATCTTGGAAACGCTGCTGATTTCTTCTTCGACTATTCGACCGTTGGAATTTCGGCCGCTCCCGGTAGTGGATCAACTACCCGCGGATTGCGCATGCAAGTAAATATGCGCAACACCCCCAACCCAAACGGCGCACTTTATGGGATGAGCGTTTCCCCTCTCGGAGTCAATGCAACCGGCGATTACAGCCTCGAATTCCACGCATGGCAAAACTTCAATGGCCCATTAGCCGCAGGCGGTAACGGTTCCACCCATGTCACCCTTGCTGGAATCGGCGTTTCCGGTACCACCAACTCGACTCCTGCCGTCAACATCCTCGGAACCGGTTTCGGTTCCACTGGTGATGGAGGTTCTTCCGCTGATTACCGAGCTTATAATGGTTCCGGCGTGTCAGCTGCTACCTCCACCGGATACTACGCCTCTGGAAACGCTGCCGGCTCCAACAACAGCTCCAATGCATTCTGGACCGGCCAATTCGCCAGCGCAAGTGCTCCCGCCGCCCAATTAGCGTTGTTCCCTGGTCAAACCGAAGCCACCTCTGCCGGCGCGATGGGTTTCCGCTGGAACAGTTGGAAAATCGAAAAAGTTGGCACCACTGTCACCTGGATCGTAAACGGGACGACATTTGCAACGGTTACCAACGCTGCAACTCCCAACGGCAACATCTTCTTTGGTCAATCGGATATCAACGCAGGTGCTTCGACTGACATCAATAGTGATGCACTTCAATTTGGGCTCATCGACAATGTCGTAGTCACCCAAGCCGTTCCCGAACCAGCAACGATGAAAATCCTCGCTGGCGCAGCTGCTCTCGCCGCCCTCAAGCGACGAAAGAAGTAAAGCCAACTTCAGCAAACTAGGACGCCCGGGCCGCAAAGCCCGGGCGTCTCTCTTTCAAAACCCGTACAATCTCAACCATGAGCCACTTCGACAGCGTAGTCACTAAACTAATCCCTAATCTCGCCGACTTCCAAGGCAACGATCTTGTCGTAACCACCCCAATAGATGGCTCAACTCTCGCAACCCTAAGATACAACACGCCCGAAGAAATCGACGCTCAAATTGCTCTTGCTCAAAAGGCATTCCACGCCTGGCGCGAAGTTCCCGCTCCTCGACGCGGCGAACTCGTCCGACTCCTCGGCAACAAACTCCGCGAGCACAAAGAAGATCTCAGTCAACTCGTCACCCTCGAATGCGGCAAGATCATCGAAGAAGGCCGCGGTGAAGTCCAGGAAATGATCGACATCTGCGATTTCGCTGTCGGACTCTCCCGCCAACTTTACGGATTGACCATTCAATCCGAAAGGCCAAACCACCTGATGCAAGAAAACTGGCTCCCCCTCGGGCCTGTCGGCATCATCAGCGCATTTAATTTCCCCGTCGCCGTCTGGTCATGGAACGCCGCTCTCGCATTCGTCTGCGGCGACAGCACAATCTGGAAACCCAGCGAAAAAACTCCCCTCACCGCAATCGCTGTCCAAAACCTGCTCAACGAAGTTCTCAAAGAATTTCCCGAAGCTCCGGAAGGACTCTCCCAACTCTTCATCGGCGATGCAAAAGGCGGCAATCAAATGGTCGAAGACCATCGAATGCCCCTCATCTCCGCGACCGGATCAACCCGAATGGGCCAAGCAATCGGTCCCAAAGTCGCCGCGAGATTTGGACGCTCCCTGCTCGAACTCGGCGGCAACAACGCCATCATCGTCACCCCCTCAGCCGATCTCGCCATCGCAATCCCCAGCATCCTCTTCGGATCAGTCGGAACAGCTGGACAACGATGCACCACAACGCGACGCGTTTTCATTCACACCAGCATCATTGATAAAGTCTTCGAAACCCTCAAAGCCGCATACATCCAAATTGGCACCACAAAAGTTGGTAACCCCCTCGAGGCATCAACTCTCGTCGGCCCGGTTATCGATAAAGATTCATTTGACACGATGCAAGCCGCTATCGAACGTATCAAGCCCCACGCTAAAGAAATCGTCGGTGGCGACCGTGTTCTCGCCGAAACTGGCGGCTACTACGCCCACCCATGCCTCGTGCGCCTCGGCGATCACCCCGAAGTAATCCATACCGAAACCTTCGCCCCCCTCACTTACCTCATCCCCTACACCGATCTATCCGAAGCAATGACTATGCACAACTCCGTGCCCCAAGGCCTCAGCTCCGCTATCATGACCACCGATGTCCGCGAAGCTGAATTCTTCAAACGGCATAGCGATTGCGGCATCGCAAACGTCAACATCGGCACCTCGGGCGCGGAAATCGGCGGCGCCTTCGGCGGGGAAAAGGAAACCGGCGGCGGCCGCGAATCCGGCTCCGATTCCTGGAAAGCCTACATGCGCCGTCAAACCAGCACCACCTACTTCGGTCAAGACCGCCCCGCCCTCGCCCAAGGCATCACCTTCGACGTCTAAGCGCAAGCTTTAGACCCTGCTTACAGATATGCGGTAGGGCTTAAAACCTTTACAAATCCAATTTCAGGAACTACGAAACGCATCGTTTCGTTATTAACAACATGACCGACCGCATCCAAGGCATCCACCACGTCACTGCCATGAGCAGCGACCCCCAGCGCAACGTGAACTTCTACTCCGGAATTCTCGGCCTGCGCCTCGTCAAAGTCACTATCAACTACGACGACCCCAGCACCTACCACCTCTACTACGGCGACCCCAAAGGCTCCCCTGGCACCCTCCTCACCTTTTTCCCCTGGCCCGACACCCCCCAAGGCACTCCCGGTCTGGCTCAAGCCACCGTCATGTCGTTCGCTATCCCTCAGGGCGCAACCCCCTACTGGATCGACCGATTCAGCCAAGCCGAACTCCCTTTCAACGAAGTTGAAAAGTTTGGCAACTCTGTCCTCCAATTCCAAGACCACGACGGCTTCCAACTCGAACTCGTTGCCAGCATCGCCCAACCCGATCCTCAAACCGCATGGGATAACGTCAAGGCCGAAAACGCAATTCACGGATTCCACGGAGTTCAAATGGCCTCCGCTCGCCCCGAAAACAGCATCCGCCTCCTCGCCGAGACTATGGGCTACCAAAAACAAGGCGAAGAAGACGGCGTCACCCTCTACACCAGCCCGGCCGAAATCGGTAACGCGATCGAACTCAACCAAAACTTCACCGCCGTCGGGCGGATGGGCACCGGCTCCGTCCACCACGTCCACGCGGCCTCAATGGCGCGGGCACGATCCACCACGTCGCCTTCCGCGTCGAAGATGATGCCGACCACGCCGCCTGGCGCGAAAAACTCATCGCCGCCGGAATGCGCCCTACTGAATTCATCGACCGTAACTACTTCCACAGCATCTACTTCCGCGAACCCGGCGGCGTACTGTACGAAGTCGCAACCGATCCCCCAGGCATGACCTACAACGAACCACTCGAAACTCTTGGTACCAAGCTTGTCCTGCCGCCATGGCTCGAAGAATCACGAGCCGAAGTCGCCCAAAACTTGCCTGAATTTGTCAGCCTAACCGGAGCTAAATTCCCGAACTGATTATGGAAAACTTCCACTTTTCCTATATCGATATAGACAAAACAAAGCCAATCATCCTCGCCCTCCACGGCACCGGCGGGGATGAACATGCTTTCACCTCCCTTCTACAAGATATCCTTCCCAACCCGAACGTATTCGGTGTACGCGGAAAAGTATCAGAAAACGGCGCGAACCGCTATTTTGCCCGATTCTCCGAAGGTCAACTTGATTACGAAGATCTCGCCTTCCGCACCCAAGAACTCGCCGAGTTTCTCAAAAGCCGCCCCGAACTTCAAAACCGAGAGGTCGTCGCCCTCGGCTACAGCAACGGCGCTAACATGGCCGCTAATATGCTTCTTACCAACGCCTTTCCCCTCGCTGGAGCAATCCTACTCCGCCCCATGTTCCTGCCCACAGCCGTCGAAAATCTCAACCTCACCGGCGTCAAAATCGCCATCAATGCCGGTAATCAAGACCCGATCTGCCCTCCTGATCAGTCCAAACAATTAGCCGAAACTTTCATAAAAGCCGGAGCGAAAACAAGTCTCAACCTGCTCCCCTCCGGCCACAATCTCACTCAGCAAGATATTCAAATAATCCAGCAACTCTTCGGTAGTTAAAAACCCCACCCTCGGTCACCAAGTATCGTCTGGATGTACTCAATCTGGGCGCAGTGATCGTTGGTGTGCCAAGCCGCCGCCCCAAAAGCATCTCTCACTCGCATCTGCCCCAAACCAAACGGTAAATCAATTATCCGATTCAAATCTTCTACCGAAAGCGTTCGCACATAAGCCATCCACTCCTCCGACCGCTCGTCCAAAAGCGCCAATGCCGTCTCAATATCTGTAAATTCTCGCTCAAATTCCCGTTGTTCGCGATCACCAATTTCCGTGGTCGCTCCGGGATAAGGCACTCCCGTCAACATCGACTTGATCCACCCAAGCGAATACCCGCAATGCGCAACCAAATGAATCGTCGTTCGCGCACTGTCGCTCGGAGACCAATCCAACTTATCCGCCGGAACCCGCGAAACAACCCCATGCATCCGTCCAACTGCTTGCCCAAGCGATGAACAAGCCGATTCAACCAACGTAATCAATTCAGCTTCTTTCACCAGCCGTTCGGTTGTTTGATAAAGACCATCCGCTGCTCCAAACTCATCACAAATTTGCTTCTTCGTTGCCGCATCAACAAAAATCATCTTAAACGTCATCTTCGTCACCCCGCCGGAGACAGACTCCATCGAAATCTCAGCCCGAAAATGCAGTTCATTAGTGGGCGGAGTCAAGTGATCATAAGTAATCCGATTTTCATCAATATATGTGTAGCGAATCAAGTTTTCGTAATCAGTTCCGTCTGGCCCGTGCATCGTAAACCGCCACTCACCACCTGCCCTAAAATCAATTGAATGGGTCGTCGTGCTAAAGCCAACTGGCCCCCACCACTTAGAAATCAGGGCGGGCTCCGACCACAATCGGGGCATTAGCTCAATCCCGCACGGAATAAACCGTTCCACTACCAATTCGTTTTCTGCTGCTTTAATCATCGCTCAATCTCCGCTTCCAATTCTTGCGCCACGGCCTCCATGCGGTCAAAGCTACCTTCCCAAAAAATCCGGTACTCCTCCAACCAATCGGTCGCCTCAGCCAACGGCCCTGCGTTCAACACACGGTAGCGAATCTGTTTTTCCGCCACAACTCGCACCAATCCCGCATCCTCCAAAACTTTTAAATGTTTCGAAATCGCTGGCCCACTCATGTCAAACATTTGCAAAAAGTCATTGACCGAAGCCATGCCAAGCTTCAAGCGGCACACAATCTCCCGACGAACCGGGTGTGCCAACGCCGAAAAAACCGCATCCAAAGGCGATTCAGTCAATATGCTTGCAACCATTCAGTTATATAACCATTTAGTTACATAAAAAGTCAACCCTTATTTACATTGCCCGAACAATTGACACAACGACTTTCTCTCCAATCGCATACATCACAAGCTGAACCGGATCACCGTTCTTCATCTCAACTTGCCGCAAAACCGAACTTGGCTCCACTTTCACGCCGCGTTTCTTAACCGCATTGACCTTCCAGTTGCCTTCTCGCAAAGCATCTTTCACCATGCGAATCCTCCAGGGCCCACTCCAAAGCACCTCATACCCCCGCAACCACGGTGATTCAATCAACTCTTCCGATGTCAAATAACCGTTCGAATCCCCAACCCCATCCATCTCCATCGCTCCCAAAGCATGAGATCTAATCAATGCCGGATCAGCTTCATAAAGGTATCTCACTGGCTCTGCGACACTCCGCGTCAAAGCTCTCGCCTCTACTTCCGCACCACTTTCAATATGAACAGCCGAAACACGCTTTTCTCCGGGAAAAATCACAAGTGCTTCTCGACATTCCCGACCGAAGCTCACAAAGCGAACATCACCGCCTAATCCAAACAGATATTCGTCACGCAGCATCGGAGAGAGCTTCATAACACCCAGCTTTACTTGCATCAAATGCTGACGCAAATCTTCAACCCGAGGCTGATAATCTTCTGGATTAATCAATCTTTGCCCATCATCTCGTCGGCCCGGATCGCAATAAACATAGTCCCAACCTTTCGCTAAAACCTCCAACGCATCCCCTCGCCCAACTTTTCCCTTAAAACCATAAACCGAGAGATTGTGCCGCGCGCAATTCACATGCTCTCTGTCTAAATCAACTCCCACAACCGGCCCCCGCGCACCCAGAGCCATCAAATCCGCGCCGATCCCACAACCCGCATCAAGCACCTCAACCCCACCCGGAAACAGCGATGCATGATAAGCCGCAATCCGTTCATGCGTTGCCATCTCTAACCCCGCCCGTGTGAACTGCATCATCGCCGCGCGAGAAAACTTCTCTTTCCCCCGCTTACGCATCTCCCATTGCCCAAAAGCCCACCGAGAATATTCCGGCGAATACTTATCTCCTAGCTTCCCAATATTCTTAGCTGTCGCCGGTAAAAGCCGCGCTTCCTCTAAAACCGCTATCTGCCTCTCATTCACCACATACGATTATTCCGTACTTCCCAGTCCTTAATCACTCCGGACCGCAGATGTACACTCATCAAGCAGCCAAAAACTGCTCCCTCAAGGTCAAAAGCGATGAATAACAACGGCAACACCACCTCCACCCCCGCTACAAAAACGTGGCGAGAGAAAGTCGGCCTCGCCGAAATGCTCAAAGGTGGCGTCATCATGGATGTCGTTAACCCCGAGCAAGCCCGCATCGCCGAAGATGCCGGTGCCGTCGCCGTAATGGCCCTCGAACGAGTTCCCGCCGACATCCGCAAAGATGGCGGAGTCGCCCGCATGTCCGACCCTGAGATGATTCTCGAAATTAAAGCCACGGTCGATATTCCCGTGATGGCTAAGTGCCGTATCGGCCACTTTGTCGAAGCCCAAATTCTCGAAGCCCTCGAAATCGACTTCATCGACGAAAGCGAAGTCCTCACTCCTGCCGACCACGCGAACCATGTCGATAAGCACGACTTCACCGTTCCGTTCGTCTGCGGAGCCCGTAACCTCGGTGAAGCCCTTCGCCGATGCGCCGAAGGTGCCGCAATGATCCGCACGAAAGGTGAAGCCGGTACCGGCGACGTCATCGAAGCTGTTCGCCACATGCGCACAATCATGAGCGAAATCCGAACCGTGCAAAACGCCCGCGAAGATGAACTGTTTGTTCTCGCCAAAGAGCATCAAGCCCCTCTCGATCTGATCCGCGAAGTTAAAAAGCTCGGCAAACTCCCAGTCCCCAATTTCAGCGCTGGAGGAATCGCAACCCCCGCCGACGCCGCCCTCATGATGCAACTCGGAGCCGAAACTGTATTCGTCGGCAGCGGGATTTTTAAATCCGGCGACCCCGCCAAACGCGCCCGCGCCATTGTCGAATCGGTGCTGTTCTACAAGGATGCCAAAAAACTCGCCGAAATCAGCAAAAACCTCGGCGAAGCAATGGTCGGCATCAACTGCTCCACCCTCCCGCAAGAAGAACAGCTCGCCACACGCGGCTGGTAATGCAATTTCACATTTTTTCAGACTTCTCAACTTTTTTGAGAATGTATGATACATTTAAGAAATCAAGCATTTTAATCATATTCTTCATCAGTCTCTAATCGCCTGCTCCGGCACCACCCTGGCCCAATCCGGGGGGATGGAATTTCGAGAAAATCTTGAACGGAGTTTCCGCAGCCCCGGTTGGGAATCCGATAGCGAACCCGAAGGTCAATGGGGGAATAGAAAGTCTGCTGCACGGTACAACGGATTCTTAGGACAATCTGGTGTCCTCAAATACGACAATTACTTCGATAAGTACTTGGTTCCAGTGCAAACCACACCTACAAATCGCTCTATGACCGGCACATTTGGAGTAAATTTAACTTGGAACTCGGGCGATGAAAATGTCCCTGCACCATACGGGAAATTTGATGGATACCATGTTCATGCCGAAAAATACTCTATGACTGGATACGATGGTCTTTTCGATCACGATTATGCGCGGTACGTTCAAAAAGATATTCCTGTCGGACATTTCGTGCGAACAAATTCAGGAGGTTGGGGATATGGTGGTTCGATATGAGCATTTCTATCCTTACCGTAACGGCAATCATTCTTCATTCTCAATTTAATTCAGATTGGCAAAACGCCGAATGGTCAAAGAACGCCGATGCTCACTACGAAAAACTCGCTCAAGCCGCAATCGCCGATGTTAATCGCCTCGAACTGAATTTCAACAATGTCTCTTCTTATTGGAAGAAAGTACAGAAAATCAACACACTTGATGAGTATTACAAATTCATCAACGTCATTTTTGAACTTCAACATAGAGACAAAGAAAATCTCTATCATGTTTGGTTTATGAATGGCATTAATTCGATCGTGCCAATGTTAAAAAAGGATGTCATTCCACGAAGAATTGCTTACAGTTTGCTCTGGGCATCCGCATGTACCTCTCCTTCAAACATTTCTGTAAAGACCGCCTATCGTGCTTGGAAGGAGTTTAGAAGCCCACAGGCACTTTGGTCAGTCGCAACCATTCTATTATCCGCACCAACAATAAAAGACCGTGAGAACGCTGTTTCAATACTTGAAGGTTTGCTTCGGCAAGATAAATCGATGGGAAGCCTGCACAACGATCTAGGTATGGCCTATTGGATGTTAGGCAAGCTCACCAAACGTAAGGCGGATTTTGAAAAGGGTATCGCCCATTGGGAGAAAGGCGTGCAGTTTGGCCCCAAAAACCAACAGAAAAAGTTAAAGCAGATGGTTGAGGAACAAAAGCAAGAATTAGCAAAAATGAAATTCTAGTAGATCACTTAAAACCAAGTGCTCCACCCTCCCGCAAGAAGAACAGCTCGCTACCCGCGGTTGGTAGTTGCAGGAACGTTGCAGTGATGCTATGGTTAAAAACTGCATGGCATCATTGCTAACAAAAAAAGACTTTATCGCTATTAGAGTTTTTTATCTTAGCTTTTGTCGGAATCGCTAGCCTCTTCCTAATTCAATGGATAGTTCACTTTAATGACTATCCCCGGCCAGTTGAACTCCCCCGACTCGCAGGAAGAACCGCCTCAGAGGTTCGCCGGACTATCGGCGAAAAACACAATGTGCAATTTGCCAACGAATACAACCTCCAGGTTCTTACTCTTAAAACCAGCTTAGAATATATAGGCAACAACACCTACGCCCTCCTCTACTTCAAAAACGGGATCGTAGTAAAAATCCACACCGCCGCTACCTAAACCAAAAGTAGACTCACTCCGTATTAAGAACATCTCTTGACTAAATCCCAAAAGCTTCTTCTCCTCGCCTCAGTCATTAGCATCGCTCTCTGGGCAATCCCAGTAGCGCGCTATGCCATCCTCCCTCTCAATTATCTCAACACCCATTTCCACGAACTCGCCCACGCAATCATGACTATCCTGACCGGCGGAACACCACAGGAAATCAAAGTCTTCGCCGACGGGAGCGGCGTTACCCATTCTTTAGGAGGAAGCATCTTCCTTGTCGCCAGCGCCGGATATCCTGGCACCGCTATCCTTGGATCGCTCCTCATCCTTGCTGGCCGCAAAACCGAATCCGCGCAAAGAATCCTAAAACTCCTTTCAATCATTCTCGCCCTCTCCCTCATCCTTCTCATCCGCGGCGATATCGTTGGCCTTATCAGCGCAATACTCTGGATTCCTACCCTTTGGATCGCTGCCGTCAAGCTAAAAGACGATAACCTTCAGTTCGCCACTCAATTCCTCGGAGTGCAAATGTGCCTGACCGCTTTTCAGTCACTAATTTCTCTCGTATCCATCACTGCAACGTCAGATTTCGCTACTGATGCCCAAACTCTTCAAGACATAACTTGGATTCCAAGCTTGATTTGGTCAGTCGGATGGACACTTTTTTCCCTAATAATCGTAATTTTTAGCCTCAAAAATGCCTGGAGCCCCGTCCCTATTAAGGATAGGTAAAGGCTCACCAATGCGCGCAGAATCCCTCGACTTTCTCAAAACCCTCTGTAACACCCCATCTCCATCCGGCTATGAAGAACGAGCCGCACAGGTTTATCGAGATTACACCAAAGGGTTTGCTGATGAAGTCCGCACCGACCAGCACGGAAATGTTTACGCAATCCTAAACCCACAAGCTGAGCAAAAAATCATGCTTGCCGGGCACATGGATGAAATCGGATTCCAAGTCCACTACATTGATGACAAAGGATTCATCTACTTCCGTGGCATAGGTGGCCACGACACGATGGTGCCTGTAGGCAACCGAGTCTTCATCCACGGCATTACCAAAGTTCATGGCGTCATCGGGCGTAAACCCATTCACCTCCTCGAAAATGGCGAAAAAGACAAACGCCCCGACTTAAGCGATATGTATATCGATATCGGCGCGACCAGCAAAGAAGAAGTACTCAAGTACATCTCCATTGGCGACTGCGTAACGTACCAATGGGAATTCCAACATCTCCTCGGAGATCGTGCCGCCGCCCGGGGATTTGATAACCGCGTCGGCACCTTTGCTGTAGCTGAAGCCCTTCGCCACCTCAAAGAATCAGGCCGGCTACATAGCGAAGTCGGCGTCTATGCAGTCGCAACCGTACAAGAAGAAATTGGGCTCCGGGGTGCCCGCACCGCCGCCGGAACAATTGGTGCTCAATCCGGCATTGCCGTCGATGTTGACTTCGCCATCGACCATCCCGGACTCAGCCAAACCAAATACGGCGCTACAGATGTTGGCAAAGGCCCAAGCATCTGCCGTGGTGCCAACATTAACCCTATCGTTTTCCAAATGATTAAATCTGCTGGCGACGAAGAAAGTATTCCTTACCAAGTCGCCGCCGAACCAGGTGGCACGGGAACCGATGCCAACGCAATGCAAATCGCCGGCTCGGGCATGGCAACTGGGCTCGTAGGAATCCCCTTGCGTTATATGCACACCCCGTGCGAACTGCTAAGCCTCACTGATGTTGAACAGTGCGGATCCCTCATGGCCGGATACTGCGCCAAAGTTACACCAACAACCGATTTCACCCCGCGAATTCTGGGAAATAAAAATGAATGGCTCAAAAATTTTCAATTTCTGAGCCATTTTTGTCGGCATAAAACATCTATTTTCGATATGATTGAGTTAGGTAACCACAATGTTGACCACACTTGCATTCACAACCGCTCTGCTATCTACAGCTCAAGACCCGATGATGTCTCCTGTTCCTAAGGCCGAATTAGCCGCTGTCTCCTTCCTGACAGGAAAATACAGAGGTACTGGCTCAAGCAGCGATCCAACGGGCGCAACTTTAAAAACAACTGGCTCATCCAGTGCCGTTATTGAATTTGATCGATGGCTGAATATCCACTCAGTTTTCGATATGGGTCCGCACAGCAAACTCGAAGGGCGCATGTTGTTGACTTACAACTCAACGAAGAAACAATACGAAGGAACTTGGTTTGATAACATGAGCGATACAGCTCTCGCCGCACGCGGATATATTGAAGGGAAACACCTTGTTCTTTTCAGCGATGAATTCGAAATGATGCCGGGACAAAAAACACATTTCAAGATCGTTTACACGAAAGAGTCAACCCGCTCGTACAAATTTTCAATGAAAATGAAGGCTGGCGATCAATGGCTTTCAATGATGGCGATGGATTACCGCCGCTAATTAAACTTCAGAACCCACGGAATCTTTATAGAATCCGTGGGTTCCTTCTTAACTTTTGCTCCCTACACTTTTATAAAGTATAAATATTATGGTAGCAACACTAAGCCTTGCCCTCGCTCTCACGACTTTAGCTTTAAACCCGCAGACACAGACTCAAAACCCAGGTCAAGAAACAAACAAAAGTACAGTTCCAAGCCAACTCAATGACCTCAGCTTCATGCAAGGAACATGGGAAGGCAAAGGAACAGGGATGTCTTCCGAAGGCAAAACTGTTCAAATTGATGGATCATCAAATGTTTCAACCCAACTCGATCGTTGGATTCAATGGGACACAACCGATAACATTCCTGGATTCGGAATGATGTCTGGTCGGATGATGCTCACCTACAACACAATCACAAATATGTGGGAAGGCACCTGGTTTGACAACCGAACCAGCTACGCCGCCAAATTTAATGGCAGTTTTGCAAACAACACTCTCTCAATGACCAGCGACCCGATGCCAAACGCAAACGGTGCAGGATCAAGTCAATACATGATGACTGTCACAAAAACGAGTGATACCGAGTTCACCATGAAACTAGAAACCACGATGAATGGTGCCAACGCCACTCTCATTGACTACACATATTCAAAACGGTAAAGGGAAATTGACTCATTATAGCCTTGGCTATTATAGCCAAGGCTATAATACTTTATGCCTGTCAGAAGAGCTTTCACTCTCATCGAGCTTCTCGTCGTCATTGCGATCATCGCCATACTTGCTGCAATCCTGTTCCCGGTCTTTGCTCAAGCAAAAAGAGCGGCGAAAAAAACAGTCTCAATCAGCAATAAAAATCAAATCGGAAAAGCTGTGCTTATCTATCTCACCGATTACGATGATGCCTATCCAAGAACGATGGAAACCGACTCCACCGGATTCCCACTAACCATTAGCTGGTTCACCATCGGGAACTACCAAAAATCACTGGAGCCTTACATTGGCCAAAAACGCGGAGGGACTGAATCTGGCCAAATCAATGGGAGAGATAAGATTTGGTACGACCCGGAAGATCCGGACAAACACGAAAAGTACATGTGGGGTAGCTACCTTGATAACGGATACATCACTGGCGTTTTTCGCACGCAAACAGGAATCGAAAATAGCAGCGAAACAATCTATTCCACACTCCGCGAAAAACAATGGTCAACCGTAACCGGTGTCTCAGTCCCGATAGCGGAACCACCATCAAACGATCCTTTTTGGTCAAGCATATATTTCGACCTTTGCCTCGACCCATGGGAGTTAAACGATAACCCCGCCCATTTCGCCCACTGGACAAAGGGGCGCACAATGCCCCCCTGTAGTCTTTTCCCAACCGAAGAATGCAGCACCTGGGACGCCAACATTGATGGTCGTTCTCCTAGTCTTGGCGTAAAGAACGAACCCAGATATGGCAAAGGACAAATTTATCTATTCACCGATGGACACGCCAAATTCATGCCGTTCGAGCAAACTTATCGATCCCAACTAGAAAACATGTGGGATGTTCACTAATGATGTGAAAGAATCCCGCCTGTAATGACGGGCGGGATTCTTTCGCACCTAAACAACGTAAACTAGATTAAGTGCCTCTCAAATCGCTGCGTATCCGTAAAGCCTTTACCCTGATCGAACTGCTTGTCGTCATCGCCATCATCGCAATTCTTGCCGCTATCCTATTCCCCGTCTTTGCTCAAGCCAAAGAAGCCGCCAAGAAGGCAACCTGCACAAGCAACCTCAAACAACTAGGCACCGCATGGTATCTCTATCTCAACGATAACGACGACCGAATGCCCGATCGCCGTGACCTCAAAACCACCTCCGAAGGTGGCTTCAGGCCCTGGACAACCTGGCCCCCAAGTGATCCCCGTGGCGGCTGGATTCAAGAACCCCTCGCGCCATACAAGTCCAAACAAATCTTTACTTGCCCAAGCACAGCTGGTCTCTGGAAAAACGAACAACAAGTCACCCAAAACGGAGTCAACTATTGGATTTGGCGATTCGACCAAATCACTGACCCTGTTGCCCAAGATAATGGATGGGGCAAAACCCCCGATCAGCTCACCCAAGATCTCATCGCCGCCGCCAATCCCTTCATCGGTATTCCCGATGGAATCTCCGATGTGGAACTCGCCGTAGATCCGTACTTCCCTCGAACTGTGCCGACCATCCCCGTAGGGCTAAGAGGAAAAGGTGTCCACGCTGGGGGCCGCAACCGACTCTTCCTTGATGCCCACGTCAAATTTCTCCGAGACGCTCGTACCAACTAATCACGACGATCCAATAAAAGCGAACACATATAAACCTCCTATCCGTCTAAGCACTGTATGAAGGTATGGCGCTATCTTCCATTTCTCGTTCTCCTTGCATCATGTGGAGGAAGTGGATCGAGCTCGGAAACAGTTGACCTCACCGGTCACTATCAAGCCGTGGCTGCGTGTGCCTACGATGAGTATCAGTTCAATTTCAATATCAATGAAGAAGGAGATATTACTGGCGCTGGCACCTACGTTTCTCACCTTGCTCTACCTCAAAATATTGCCCCTACAAATGTTACGGTTTCCGGATCAATAACCCCCACCGATGTTGTCAACCTTACGTTCACTGGCCGCCCCGATGGAGGGCCACAAACAATCTCATTTTCCATTGAAAAGAGCGTTGATGGCTTCAACGGAATTGACCGGATGGGTGGCGCCCCCGAAGCTATATACACATTGCACGCAATCTCTGGGGCTCAAACAAACTAATGCATTGATGACAATCACCAAGTCGCACAATTCACACTAATTTCATACCTAATTCATAAATATTTCATAATTAGTCAATCCGTTTATTAAAATATTGCAAATATTATCTGCTCCTGGCAAGATATCCCTTGATGAAATACTCGCCATACATCCTCACTGCTGTTTGTTTAGGTCTGACAACCATAGCCCACACAGATAACATCATTCTTAAAGAAACTCAACCACCAACAGTGGAACCAACTATCATTAATGACAATAGCCAGCAGCTAAGATTTAACAGCGATGGCACATTAGAAATTCGTTCGAAAGAAAAAATAGCTGATACAAATGATTATAAATATGTGACCGCTCCCGGACGCCTCTTTGTCGCCCGTGACTGGAGAATCACACTCGAAAATGCCTCATCAATAGACATTACGATAACTGGCGAATATGCCGACGGCAAACCAATCGAGAAGAAAACGGTAAAGGCCGGAGACTCAATTGGATTTTCAAGTGAATACGATCAAAATATTGTCATTGAAGGCGGGTCGTACACCCAACGATTTACAATTCTTGCAGCCCGAAAGCTAAAAGCGATTACAAAGATCGGTGCAGGTTTCGCTTACAATGCTGGCGATGACTATGCCGGCTATCAGCTCGTTGATAAAGTCGGTAACCCTGGAACAAAAGTGATTCAAAAAACCGATCAACGCAATTTCAATGGTAACTTAACTGGTCAAATCTATCTACCATTTGATGATGAAGCATGGCTAGCAAACCCAGGAGTTGCCAAAGCGCTTACGTTTGGAATGTATAACCCAAGCCACCATCGAATCGGATTGATGGCTGGAATTGCAACGAAAGAAGACATTGATCCAACCTACCAAATCGGGATCTGCTGGCTTCTCGACAGGGAAGGAACCGCTGTTCTCAGTTATGGAATGTCTTTCCGATCAAGAAACGTACTCCTTCAAGGACTAAAAGAGGGCAATGACTTTGCTGGTGATACTCTACCAACGAGAAAAGAATTTAAGCCTTTCTTCTTCATTGGCGTATCTTTCAATATTGGTGGTTAGTTAATAATAAAATAAAAGTTGCCTCTCTTAATCAATAGAGAGGCAACCGATTCTAATTTTTATTGCAACACACGGAGCATGTCACCGCCCTGCGAAGGAGCCTTATAACCTGCCCTCGCCAGCCTCTCGCCCATCACCTTTTCACTAAACGCAATCGCGTTGTACGAACTGCGAATAAACGGCCCGCTTGCAACAAACGCAAACCCCATCTCTTCGCCAATCGTTTCGTACTCCTTAAAAACGTCCGGATGAATGTACTCAACAACCGGCAAGTGCTTCATCGTAGGCCGCAAATACTGCCCAATCGTAATCGCATCTACGCCGATCTTACGCAAATCCTCAAGCGTTTTAATAATCTCTTCGCGAGTCTCACCCAAACCTAACATTAACCCCGATTTCGTATAAATCGTCGGATCAATCTCTTTCACCATCTCCAAAACCCGCATCGTTCGCGGATACTTAGCCTGTGGCCGGACAATGGTATGCAGACGCTCCACCGTTTCAATGTTGTGATTATAAATCTCGGGTTGCGCATCACAAACCGTACGAATACACTCCTCATTCGCTCGGAAGTCAGGCGTCAAAATCTCAACAATAACATCCGGTAACTCTTTATGCAGAGCTTTGATCGTCCGTGCAAACTGTGCCGCACCCTGATCTTTCAAGTCGTCTCGCGCCACGCTCGTAACAACAACGTGTTTCAAGCCAAGTTCCTTTGTCGCTTTAGCCACATTCAACGGCTCAAACAGATCAAGCTCAAGCCCTTTTCCAACCTTAATCGCGCAGAAACCGCAACTCCGCGTACAAGTATCCCCAAGGATCATAAATGTCGCGGTTTTCTTGCTCCAACACTCCGGCAAGTTAGGACACCGTGCGCTCTCACACACCGTATGCAAGTTTTTCCCCCGCATCATCGCCTGAACTTCGTTGATCGTGTCAGGACGCGGCAGACGAATTGTTAACCATTCCGGAAGGCGCTGGGCCATAAGCTCATTCTATCCTACGCCAATTCCAGGACCCGATTTGTAATTATAAGTGCGACCTAGTTCATACGACTACAAATTCGTACAACCACAATCATCCTCTAGATTCAAATTCCAACGAGGTGGTTGTAACGCTTTTTTAGTCACCTGAGGCTGAAGCAACCAGCAGGAAGCTCAGCGGAGCTAAACAGGTCAGGCTTTCTTCTTCGATTGACGAGCAATAACAAAAGCACCTCCCGCCAAAGTCCCCCAGACCGGCGACCAAACCAGCAACCAAACGGCTCCCGTCCCCGCCATCTTAGCAAAGCCCATCAGCGACCCGCTTGATTGGCCCCAAGCTTCTCCGAGCCAATTTCCATTATTCGCAGCCGCAATAGTCGTTAACGAATCTTGAGTTAAAGTGACTTTCAATTCACTCAAAGATGCCCGGTCAAGCATTGACTTACGCGTTGCTGATATCCGCTCAATTTCCGTTCTAATCTCGCCCAGCCGAGTTTCCAATTCATGAATTTCGCTGATCTTCGTCACCTTAGCCACAAGCCCCTGATACTTACTCTCCTGCAACTTCAAAGTCTTCAACCTGGCATCAAGATCAATCAACTGGTCGGTCACGTCCTCACTCGAAAGCTGCTTACTCAAAACAACGCCATAGCCCGAAATCACATCAATAAACGAATCCAATTGCCCCGATGGCACCCGCAAATCAATGATCGCCGAAGGTGATTGACCACCAAAGCCTGCACTCTCCGAAGAAGCAACGTAGCCGCCAATCTTGTTCAAATCTTTAACCAGATTCTTTTCTGAATCTTCAACGTGCTTCACCCGAATCGTCATCGAACCATTGCGAATCACTTGTCGATTCAAATTCAGCGGCCCAGAACCAACTGGAGGCGCCCCTTCCGCCGTTGATGAACCTGCAGACGTTTCAGAAGTGGATTTCGCGCCATCCGTATATTCCCCCGATGAACCGTCCGAACATCCAGCAATGATTAAACTCAATACGGCCAATATCAACAAGGTTTTCTTCATCTTTTCGTCTCCAGTAAAAAGGCCAAACGCCTTATCCACCTCCAACATCTGCCGCCCTAATTTCGTTCCCGCCCCTCATTCCCCAAGTAGAATCAACCGCAATGCTGATCCACTTCGGCCCCGACCACCTCCAGCCCGAATGGGATGGATCGGTCGTTTGTATCGGCACATTTGATGGCGTCCACCTCGGACATCAAGCCCTCATTAAGAAAACTATCGAACTCGCCCACCAAAAGCAGTTCCCCAGCATTGTTCTTACTTTCGATCGACACCCCGCCGAAGTTCTTGCTCCCGACAACGCTCCTCTCCCAATCAACACGCTGGATCAAAATCTAGAACTCATCCAATCACTCGGAGCAACCGCCGCTGTCATCCTCCCCTTTAACAAAAAACTTGCCGAGTGCCCTGCTGAACAGTTCTACCAAACTATCCTCAAAAACCATCTCCGAGCAAAATCTATTGTGATCGGTCACGATTTCGCCTTCGGTCACAATCGCCAAGGAACCCCAGAGTGGCTCAATCAGCGAATCGAAACCCACATCATCAACCCAATACTTGTCGATAACACCCGAGTCAGTTCTTCCCAAATCCGACGAGCCATCATTGCTGGTGATTGCGAACAATCAACCAAGCTTCTTGGCCGACCCTTCCAAATCAAAGCTCCAGTTGTTTCCGGGCAACAACTCGGAAGAACCCTCGGGTTTCCCACCGCAAACATCGCCCGATCGTCTCAACTTTGTTCCCTGCCCCACGGCATCTACGCCTGCCAAGCCAAGACCCCATATGGCACTTTCACCGCGGCTGCTAGCATCGGCACCCGTCCAACTGTTCAAGGCACGCACCCAACCATAGAAGCCTTCCTCCTCGACTACCCTGGTGACTCGCTCTACGGACACCTTATCACTCTTAATTTCCACCACCGCCTACGTGACGAACTAAAATTCAACAGTCTTGATGAACTTAAGAGTCAAATGAGCGTCGATGTCCAACAGACCCGCGATTTAATCAATTTCGCAACGTCTAACTGATAACAGCAGGTCAGAAACATTAACATGAAAAAATGGCTTCTTGCAGTCCCCGTACTAGCATTGGTTGCATTCGTAGCCAGCGGATTCCTCTTTGCCCCTTCCGATCAAGAACAAATATCAAAAGCCTTAAATGATTCCGCCGCCGCTGCCCGTCGAGGCGAACCAAGCGAGGTCTTCAAATATTTAAGCCGTAACTTCACCTATGGAGGTGAAGAAACCAATACATTCGATATATCCAAAGTCATCCACCAATCAAAACCACAGATAACCATTATTCAGACGAAAGCTGAAATCACTGGAGAAACCGCCACTGTTCGCACCCCCGTTGATGTCCAAGTCGACTTTGCCGGCCTCAACATCAATCGAACAATCCCGGGCGTCAACATCTCCCTCAAAAAAGAAACCGGCTTCAAATGGCTGATCGTCCCCGAGCCGAGATGGCGAATCGTCGCAGTGGAAGCTGAATCTCTACCCACAAACTTTTAACGCACCTAAAGACGACACCTCAAATCTACCGATAATCCACCGAAAGGAGAGTCGGTTTTTCCGGCAAAGAAAGTCGTGTTCAAGGCTAAACGTAGCGTCATCATATCGCTCTACACCGCAATGGCAATCCCCATTATCGCCGTAGCGGGGTTTGGCATTTGGCTCTACGCCGATCTCTACACAACCAGTGATCGTTACCATTCCGAAATTGAAAACGGCTCATCCGAGCTCATCCCTGTTCAACCCGATGACTTCAAACGCCTGAATGCCGGCGCCAGCGAAGAAAGCGCAACAAGGCCTTTCCTCGAAGCCGCTAAGAAATGGGAAAAGCTTGATGAAGCAGAGCGGATCAAAACCCTCAGCCAGTTGCGCCTTTACGCCACACCCCGCGAAGTAATTGATCCCGAGTATCAGCAATCTTTTACAAAGTGCGAACCCTACATCCTGAAACTGCGAGAAGCCGCCTCAAAGAAAGACAGCAACTTCGTACGTGATTGGACTGGCGAAGGGGAATTACTGGAACCCCACTATCACACGACTGTCCAATTTGGCCGCATGATGAGCGCGTATGCTCTTGTAGAAGCCCGGCTCGGCAATTACTCCCAAGCATTCACGGATCTTCATAACATTCGCAAAGTCGCCCAACACTATTCCCGCGATGCCGGACTTGATGGGTTAGCTCTACACGTCAACTTAGAAACCCAAGCATTAAGTGCCGCCGAAGAAATAGCATTTTTGTACGGAGATAAGTCCGACGTTCTTGCAAAGTTTGATTCTTTTATCGCGAATCACAAAGCAACCCAACCTGATCTTCTCCGCAACATTGAAGGCGAAGCAATGCGCACTGTCTTTGTCCTCGGACAACCTGAATCATTCAAAGATCGAATGTTCAGTGGTACAGAACTCTCAATTCGCAACGAACAATTCCAGAAAGCCGCTGCCGTTAGGATGTTTGAATTTTGGCAATTAGCCGCCGAAAAAATCAAAGCCGTAGACCAAGATTCAATTGCCAGCCAACGCGCATTCACAGAGGCGTTCAATGAGTTCTCCCGAGTCCGATCCCCCAGTCGAATGATTCCCGTCGAAATCGCTAACTGGAATATCCGGCGTGTAGATCTCGCCGCTGCTCTTGTTGCTCGTTATGCCCTCGCCGACGCCGCCGGCAAACTATGCCGCTACTACCACAAAACCGGCGATTTCCCATCTTCGCTTTCTGATGCTCAAACTAACGCCTTGGATCCATTCAACGACGAGTCTTTGGCGTACCGCAAAACCGAAACCGGCTTCATTCTTTACAGTGTCGGTATCGATGGAATTGATCACGGCGGTGACCCTGAAAAAACGGATAAAAGCGACATTATTCTTGAGCTAAACCAAGGCACAATCTCGCTTGACGGCGTGTAAAATCCCTCCGTGGATTTCCCTCAGCCTGGACAACGCATCACGATTCGCGGTTTAAGCGGGAGCGGAAAAACCACCCTCGGCGATCAATTAGAGGAAATTCTCGCAATCCCCCATACCGAAATGGACGCTCTCTTCTGGAAAGAGAATTGGGGGAAACCAACCGACGAAGAGTTCTTTCCTAAAATCGAAGCCATCACATCAAAGCCTAAATGGATACTCTGCGGAAACTACACCCGTTCTCGCCACTTAATTGATCCCTACTCTGACACTTTAATCTGGCTCGATTACCCATTCTCACTTGTTATGTCACGGCTCCTGCGTAGAACGATTTTTCGAGGTCGCAAGCACCAGCTCCTCTGGGGTCACTGCAGAGAATCAGTCTGGTCTGGATTTGCGGGTAAAGATGCGATCATTTGGTACACCATTCGTTACCGTAAACGCCTTAAACAGACTCTGGAACCTCAATTCACCAATCAACAGCCCGGCAAAATCTACCTTCGATTTCGAAGTCCATCTGAAACTGAAGCCTGGCTTAAAACCATCTCCAAATCGAATCCACAAGGTAAAATCTAACCGTGAATGAGCCTCTCAAAATAATCTCACCGGAAGAGGCAGATCAACAATTTCGGAGGATGAATGCCCTTCGAACACCAAACCAAAGAGTCCAAGCTCTCCAAGACCTCAGAAATGCCTTCATCCCTCCACATCAACGAAGACTTGGCAAATCTTGTAAGTACATTAAACTCTCATCAGATTGAGTTTATTGTTGCCGGAGCACACGCCCTCGCTTTTTATGGTCAGCCGCGCTTTACTGAAGATATAGATTTTTTCATTAACCGAACAAAAGAGAATGTTGAGAAGCTCGCCGAGGCTTTGAAAGAATCCGGAATAATCCTGGACGAAAATGGACAATCTGATTTCATCAACGACCCACGAGGAATGATTGTCATTGGTAATGAACCAAATCGCGCTGACCT
Source organism: Fimbriimonadaceae bacterium (assembly GCA_027492935.1). Lineage (GTDB taxonomy): Bacteria > Armatimonadota > Fimbriimonadia > Fimbriimonadales > Fimbriimonadaceae > UphvI-Ar2. Next base: position 8,865 of record JAPUDU010000015.1, on the reverse strand, counting down.
TCTTAACTTCCTTTCCGGCCTCAATTTTGAAGAAGCATGGAGTCACAAAGTCGAAGGGAAACTTGCCGACTTAATTCTCCTCGATTCTTCAGAATCCGATTAGAGTGTTTGTAGCTTCTCGTCGTAACTCGGGTAGCTCCCAAGAATGACAGTCTCAATCGCAACGCTACGCAAGTCATTGATCGCTCGCATCACATTCTCATCCGTACGATGGCCATCCATATCCATATAGAACATGTACTGGAATGCATCGCGTGGATCAGGCCGAGATTCAATCATCGTCAAGTTAACTTCATTCTCAACAAAGCAACCAAGCACACGGTAAAGTTCACCTCGTCGGTTCTTCAACTTAAACATAACCGAGGTTTTATCTTGTCCACTTGCTGCTGGTTCATTAAAGCCGAGCACCACAAATCGCGTGCGATTATTTGCATGATCCTGGATGTGTTCAGCCATCGCCCTCAAACCATAAAGTCCAAGCGAAACTTCATTCACAATTGCTGCACTTTTTGGATCACCAGCCGCCTTTCGCGCTGCCTCTGCCGTTGGCACCAGATCAACAACTTCTGCCTTCGGTAAGTGATCCCTCAACCATTCACGGCACTGCGCCGCTGGTTGTGGCCCGGCATAAACTCGTTCAATGTCGTCAAGTGACTCAGCAACAGATCCCAAATGATGATGAATATCCAAGAAAGTCTCACTGACAATCTTTACATTCGAACGTGGAAACATATCCAAAGTCTCCGGAACAACCCCACCCACCGAGTTTTCAACCGGAACGACGCCATAGTCCGCCTGCCCGCGTTCAACCGCCGAAAACACCTCGCGAATGTTAAACACTGGCATAAACTCAACGCTACGCCCAAAAACTTGAATCGAAGCCTGATGCGTATAAGTGCCCTCCGGCCCCCAAAATGCCACTTGCAAAGGCTTTTCTGCCGCTCGACCAGCAGAAATAACTTCCCTAAAAATCGCAATCAACTGCTGACCAGTCAAGTGCTTCGTGCCAAGCCCAGAAAGTCGCTCATAGATCTGGCGTTCTCTCTCCGGCGTAAAGAACGGTTTGTTACCGATCCCCTTAATAGATCCAACCTCAACTGCGAGTTCAACCCGACGCTCCAAAAGTTGAATCAATTCGGAGTCAATCTGGTCAATATCAACCCGAACCTCGTCCAAAGATCGACCAATTTCGCTAGATTCATCCGAACTTCTGTCCACAGACCCATTTTGACCGTATTCACCCACCTTATTCAGGCCCCTTCGGTGTTAAACTCAAAGCCAACTCGTGGAAGCAATTTTGAACCGCTTTGGGGTCTTGTTTGATCCCTCTTGGCGCGGACTGGTGCACGTTGTCGATATCCTCCTCGTCACGTACCTCACCTACCGTCTGCTCAAGCTGGTTCGTGGCACAAGAGCATGGCGTGTCGTCCTCGGAATAGGTGTATTTGTCCTCGCCCTGGCCCTCAGTGATTTCCTCGGTTTACGCACCCTCCATTGGCTCCTAGATAAAGCCACTGTTCTCGCCCCTGTCGCCCTCGTCATCCTTTTCCTCCCTGAACTCCGACAAGCAATCGACGGCTTTGCCCGAGTTGGGCTTTGGTCAGGTCGACTCATTGGGGGTGATATCTCCGTCGAAGAAACTATCATCGAACAAATTGTCACCGCCAGTAGCGAAATGGCCGAGGATCACACCGGCGCGCTAATTGTTATCGAACGCAACAACCATCTCGACGACATCGCCGGCAACGGCGTCCCTGTCCACGCAGATGTCACCGCTCCTCTTCTCGGTGCTATTTTTTACGAAGGAAACCCTCTCCACGATGGAGCCGTCATTGTCCGCGAACGCCAAGTTCTTGCTGCCGCCTGCCGACTCCCCATGAGTGAATCAAGCCATATTGGCGACAAATACCATATGCGTCACCGCGCTGGTATCGGTGTCAGCGAACAGTCCGATGCAGTTGTCGTAATCGTCAGCGAAGAACGCGGTTCAATCCAACTGGCAATAGATGGCGAACTCATTGCAATTTCCGATCAAGAAGAACTTGCAACCCGTCTAAGAAAAGAGCTCATCATCGCCAAACCAAAGCGAACCGCACGGCTAAGAAAAAAAGCCGACAAATCTGAGGAGCCGACACTTCCATGAAGCGCGAAGACATCCTACTCCTCATTGCCAGCTTTGTGATTGCCGTAAGTTTATGGCTTCAAGTGCAACCTCTTTTCGAGCCAGGCCACGAGCGCGAGTTCTTTGTTTCCCTTCAAATGGAAAATAAACCTGACGATCTTTTCGTAAACACGCCCGTTGATAACGTCACCGTCGTAGCATCCGGAACCCTCGCCGACCTCGATAAACTCGACACCTCTAAAGTCATCGCCTACATAGAGCTCAAGAACGCCACCGTCGGAGATTCAAATGTTCCAATCCAAATCCGAGCCCCTGCCGACAGCAATCTGCAATTTCGATCAAAAGCAACCTCCATTCGCATATCGTCAGAACAAATTATCCGTGAAGCACGAAAAGTAAAGATCATCACATCAGGGACGCCAGAAGATGGGCTAATCCTTTCAAGCACTATCGGTACCCCCGACACGGTAGAACTGTTTGGCCCCAAATCAAATATTGAAAAGGTTAAATTTTTGCAAGTAACTGTGGAGTTATCACGATTAAAGCCAGGTCAATCCGTCACCGCCCCCGTCGCAATCCTCGATGAAATGGGGAACCCTGTTTCTGCCACATTTACAAACCCCGCCCGCATAACCGTGGCCGCATCATTCACGACTTCAACCGCCTCTCGGAGCTTACCGATCATTGTCAACTGGGAAGGCGAACCTGCTCCGGGTTACGTCATCGACGAAATCATCGTCCAACCCGACCATATTGAGATAAACGGACAGTCCGAAATCGTCTCCACTATTTCTACCGTCGAAACTGAAAAGATTAACATCAATGGCATAAAGGCTAACAAAGTAACCAAAATAAAATTGATCCCCCCTCCAGGAGTGACATTGTTATCAAACACTGCCACCGTCACCATTAAGGTCAAACGCAGATAGGAGTTTTGCAACAATGATTGAAGTCCGCCAAATCCAAGAAGGCGAAGTCGCTCGTTTTCTCGAACTTCTCTGTGAAGTTTTCGAACTCGATCACGGTCGAGCATCGACCGTTTTCTACAGCGAGCCTTTTTATGATCTCCGCCGAAAATGGGCGCTTTTCGAAAACGGCCACATGGCCTCTATCCTCACAACGACACCGCTTGATTTCGGATTTGGCAATGCCATCGGCATTGCTGGGGTAGGCACCGTTGCCAGTCAAAGAAAGAAAGGTTTTGGAGAAAAACTTCTACAAATTGTTCTCGAAGACGCCGCTAGAAATGGAGAACCTCACGCCATTCTTTTCGCTCACCAAGATGTACTTTATAAACGTTGCGGATTCGAAACCGTTGACCACGTAATCCGTGCCGCCATCAACCAAACCTGCCAACTCCCCTACTCCGGAATGATCCCTGAGGCTCAAGTGGAAGAAATGTACGCAGAGTGGGCCAAGCAAAACCCCCTTCGTCTTAACCGTGACGAACGGCGATGGCGCTACTGGCGCTACGTTTTCCGCGAAACCTACGCTGCTCCCGGTGGCTATGTCGCAAGCGAAACAAATCTTTGCCGCGAAGCAATCTTCAGCACCCCTCCCGAGGTCTGGCCTCTTCTCCCCAGCGCTGAATGGTACGGCCTTCGATCAATGACAAAGTTCCTCGGAGTACCAACTAAACATGAACGAGAAGAGCTCCTCGTCATGACACGTAACTTCCCCGATGTTCCACAAATGTTTATGTCCGATCAATTTTAACTATCTTGATACAGACCCAACTGACAATACGTCTCAATACAGTGCCAAAGATCGCAACCATTCTCCTCCTGGCCCTCGCAATGGTCGTCCCCACCGTCCAACAATTCAAACCATTCGATCAGAAAAACGAAACGTCCGAAACAAAAAAGCTTATCGAAGCAAAGTACAAAATTCTTTCTGAAGCCATATACAAAAAAGATTACGAATCCGTCGACCCTATCCTCCATAGCGACCTAACCGTTATTAACGCGATGTACGGCCAATATGACGATGACTCAATGCAAGACGAGAGTTCTTATCTTGGAGACATTGAAGAAGGCACTCCCATAGCATCTGCTACCGAAGGAAACATTCCCCCCGATGCCAAAATCGAACGAAAAATCACCGAATTTATAACCGGACGAAGAATGTCCGTCGCCCATTACATCGAAAAATCAAACGGCGAATTCGTCGATGAAGACGGGGAATATGGGGGCAAAGGTAAGAAAGTAAAAGTCGAAACAGAAGTCGTTTTCACCGACCACTGGTTCTTAACTGACCAAGAAGACTCCGAAACCCCCGATTGGTATCTCTACGATCGAGAAGTAACTTCGTTCAGCTTCAAAATTAACGGGAAACAATTCGAATTTCCGGCAGGAGACGGGACAGAATCCCACCTCCTACCGATAAAGGTGCGCTAAGTAAGCCTTAGTTTCCGCTACCGCCAGAACCTTTCGTGGATCCACCGGTGACCGAACCCGATGATCCTCCTGTAGCCGAGCCAAAGCTTGAGTCTTTGGCTCCTACCGGATCTTTTACCTCTGAAATAACTCCAATGCGCGAGTACTCAACATTATAAGCCGTCACTTCAATCGTAGCCATTCGAGCTTGCACCAAAGGAGAACCCATAGCGAATTCATTTGCCGCTTGCTCTGTTCCTTGCACAATCGCAAGTCGACTATTTGAGCCACTGACAATGCCTTCCGTCAAAACTCCATACTTGGCCCCAGTTGCCTTGACGTATTCGTTGTGCATCGTGATAACATTGGCCGATCCGTTCGCACCAACATTTGGCGTCCAATGAACAAGGAACGTCAATCCCTTTACCGGCGCCCCAGTCGAGCCCCCAGCCCCTGCTCCAGTTGCTCCGCCAGCTTGTCCACCGTTCTGTCCGCCTGCCTGACCTCCAAATGATCCGCCACTTCGTGCGGATGCTGAAGAGGAGGAGCTAGCCTGACCTGTGCCAGATTGAGATTGGCTCTGAGTCGTACTGGTCTGATTCTGTGCCAGTGCAAAAGCACCAAACGCCAGCAAAGCAACAGCTGCTAAGACACTACCAAACCTGAGTGAAAGCGCATTCTTCATAATTCAATACTACGACATATTTCTGAAAAAAAGTTGTACAGATATGACGAAAACAACGTTCAAATACAAAAGTGGGTTGGCATTTTAGTGCCAACCCAGACGTTTCTAAACAAGCAACTAAAGTTTCAAATCAACAATGCCGCTAACCCCAACCCCGTCGACCGCTTTCAGATTCTTAGCATCGGTTGGGTTATCCGTAGCAATCGGAATCAAAGCCCGAATGTGAATTTCACCAAAGAGTTCACCTTCTGGAGAAGCAACACACTTTACTTTTTCAACATTCTTCTTGGAGCCCATCACTTGCGCTGCTCCAATCGCACCACGAGTGTTCAAACCAATCGTAATAATTGGCACGACCTTTGTAAACGAAGTATTCGTGTCTTTGTGACTGGTAAGGCCGTTGATAGCTTTGTTAATGTCCGGCCCAAATTGTTTAACTGCTGCTCCAACCCCAAGAATCTTGATAATCTCTTTGATTTGCCCAAAACCCAATACCGACAACCCAAGCGTTGCCGCCAAAACCACCATTAACCGCGCACTCGGTCGCGCGCTCATCGTTCTTCTTCGTGCATTCATAATGTTCTGCCTGCCTATCTATTCAAACGTTTAATAAACCCTTACCGTGACAAAAAAAGCCCCTGCCCGAAGGCAGAGGCTAGATTTTTCAACTGAAAGCTAGCTTAGAAGCTGACTTTGAGTTGGGTTCCGAAGAGACCGCCACGGAACTTGCCCGTGCCTGGCATACCCGGAAGGCCGATTCCCTTGCCGTCAGCATCGCTGTAAGCATAGGAGAACATGAGCTTGCTGTTGCTGCTCAAGTTGTAGCCCAACATAAGGGTGTACCATCGTTGGAACGGATCGTTTGCAACGCCGTTGAACTTCCACGATACATCTTCGTAGCTCAGACCAAGGTCGAGGTAGTTGTTCAGTTTGTAATCGAGGCCGAACTTGATGCTTGTAACATCATCGTCGGTTCCGAGAACATCACCAACAATGTTTTCGTTGCCTTCAAGCATTTCTGCCTTACCCCAGATTTTGAGGTCAGCGCTCGGGCTGAAGTGAACCATTGCGTTCCAACCTTCAACGTTGGTTGGGTTGTACCAGGTACCCATTCGGCCCCAGTCACCAGCAGCAAAGAAGTTGGTTTCAATTGTTCGATAGCCACCCTTGATGCCCCAGTTGGAACCCATGTAGCCAAGACCAGCTTCCCATGCCGTGTTTGCGTCATCAAGAGCGTTGGTCGTGTTTTCACTGAGTGAAGATTGGCTGTAAGCACCGTAGACATGGATGTTGCTGCCGAACTTGAGGTTCGCTTCAGCGCCAAACACGTTCAATCGGTTTGCCGGTTGGTTACCTGCAACGCCCGGATTCGCGTCAGCGATCAGGTTGTTGCTGTCTTGCCAAAGGTAAGCAAGCTTGATGCCGCCCATTTCATTCAATGGGAAGTTGAGCTCGACACCCAAGGTTCGATCAATGGTGCCACCGCCGAAACTAATCGGGTTGATGTCAACGTTGTGTGCACTGCCACCGTTAAGGTTGAGGCCACTGTTTTGAGCGAGGAACACGTCAAGTGAAACTTTGCCGAACATGAAGTTGACAATTCCACCGTCCATGATGAAGTCGCCACTGTCGCGCCAATCTTGCTTGTAGTAAGATTCGGTGAACGAAGTGCGCTTCAACAAGTAGCGACCGGTTTGGTGGCCGAAGCGACCAACGGTTGCTTTAACGCCTTGACCAGCAACTGAAGTGCCGAAGGTGACGTTGAATTCGCCGAAGCCCATAACAGTGTCGTTGTCGGCGCTGCTGAAGCTGCTACCGAAGAGACTGTTGTCCAAGTTACCAAGGCCGTCGAAAAGGTTGCCGATCAGAAGGACACCCTTCCATTGCGGTTCGCCTTCTTTTCCACCTGAAAGGTTGATGTAAGCTTCGTGGTAGACCTGAACGTCCTTGTCGATACCGACAGGAGCGCCAGAGTATGAACCTTCGCCTTCACCAAGAACGCGACCGTCTCGGGTGATACCAAAGGTACCGTCGGTGCTGTGTGCACCAAGAACGAGAAGGTTGACTTCAGCACCGATCTTGATCGGGGTGGTTCGGCCTTCGAGTTCGGTGATTCGTCGATCCATGTCGGACATTTCATCCTTCATCGACTTGACGTCTACGCCGAGTTGTTGCAATTGAGGTTCGAATTCCTTGACGAGCTTTTGCATGCTGTCAATGGAGCTCTTCCAGCTCTTCATGCTGTTTACGTCAGCTTGAAGTGCGTCCAATTGCTTCTTAAGGTCAGCAACGTTACCATTGCCACCCGTGTTGCTTTGAAGAGCAGCAATCTTAGCGTTAACGCCGTCGAATTGAGCTTGCATCAACTTCCACATCTTGTCGAGTGCAACAGCAAACTCGTAGCGTGAAGTCATTCGCGGGCCGCGGTAGAAACCGTCTGGATAGCCGAAAAGAACCTTATCTTTCAAGTTTTGCAGAGCTTGGTACGCCCAATGGTTTTCCGGCACATCCGGAAAATTGTCTTGTGCGAATGCTGGGGTTACCAACGCGACGCCCAAAACTGCGCTCATTGCGAGCTTAAGTGTTTTGTTCATGGTTTTTGTTTATTCTCCATTGCGGAGATCAACAACCTAAATAGCTTCGCTCAACCCTTAGGCGGGGAGCCGTTCCTCACAACTTTCCAAAGTTCCCTGTGAGAACCAAGCCCGTAGCCCTTAGCTTGGCGACGCATCCAAATTGCGTCTCTCCAATGGTAAAGACAAGCTCTACCAAGTGGAATTATGGCTATAATTAGGTCAACCCCTGGGCACCTGATATCATTACTAGGTACATGGTCCCTGTTTTAGGTTCAAATGAACTTAGCTTTCAAGCTCTGATATACCCAAGTAATTCTGACGTCTTAGCTTCCATCAAAGCCCGATCACCACGTGTCTCCACGTTCAATCGGATAACGGGTTCCGTATTACTCCCCCGTAAGTTGAATCGCCAAGTATCAAATTCGATGCTCACACCATCAGTTTTATCCACTTTGCCACCTGGGTAAGCCGCTTCCACTCGAATTAAAACTTCCTGAACATCTTTCACTGTCGAATTCACTTCGCCCGAGCAAGGGAACTTATCAATCATCGATCCCACCAATTCACCCAGCGATTTACCCGTCTTCTTCATCAGCTTCAAAACCAAAAGCATAGGAATCATCCCACTATCGCAATACCAGTGATCGCGGAAATAATGGTGCGCACTCATCTCCCCACCGTAAACCGCGTTTTCAGCGCGCATTTTCTCTTTAATAAAAGCGTGCCCACTCTTACACATAACCGCCTTTCCACCCGATTCCGCAACGATCTCTAACGTGTTCCACATCAGACGCGGATCATAAATAATTGTCGCACCGGGATTGTCCACCAAGATCGCCTGTGCCAAGAGCCCAACAATATAGTAACCCTCAATAAAGTTCCCGTTCTCATCCAGCAAAAAGCAACGATCGTAGTCGCCATCCCAAGCTATCCCAAGATCATATTTGTTCCGTCGCATTTCCTCCTCAACCGGAGCCCGCGACTCTTCCAAAATCGGGTTAGGAACGCCATTCGGGAATTTCCCATCCGGCTCAAACATCATCTTTGTCACTTGCAACGGCAAATGTGGAGTGAGTTGCTCCATCGCAATCCCCGCCGCCCCATTTC
>JAPUDU010000014.1 GCA_027492935.1 Fimbriimonadaceae bacterium | reverse complement strand
TCTATTCAAAGCTGAATCTCTTGAAGAAGCAACCGAAGTCGCTCAACAATGCCCTGCCCTGGAAACCGGTGGCACCGTCGAACTCCGCCCAATCTAAAAACAAATTCAGAAAATAAATCCCTGTGCTGTCGGTATCCTCTCCCCAACACCGACGCCTCCATACGAGCCCAAATAAGCTCGGAGAACAACCATGAAAAACTATCTCATCACCATTTTCAACACTCCCGAAGCCGAAGAGCATTGGCAAAATATGACGTCGCAAGAAATGCAAGATGGCCTCGCCAAATACATGGCCTATAGCCAAAAACTCCGAGAAGAAGGCCGACTCGTTGCCGCAGAGGGTCTCAGCATGAACGGCACTTCGATCAAGCTGAACAACGGCACGGTAGAAGTGACCGATGGCCCCTACATTCTTGCCAAAGAAATGGTGGGCGGCTTCTACTACATCACCGCCGAATCTCTCGCCGAAGCTACCGAAATCGCAAAAGAATGCCCCGGACTCATGCACGGTGGCACAATCGAAGTCCGCGAACAAATGGATTACGGCAACTAACTCCAAACAATGGGGTTCTTCTCCCCCAAGAACCCCATTTGATCCTTTTTGTCGGCATCATCCTTCCCCAAACGACAAACATTCAGCGAGAAAAACAATGAGCAAATACCTCCTCATGATCTACAACGACATCGACGAAATTCAACGATGGATGGCAATGCCACCAGAAGAACAAGCCGAAGCGATGAAAGATGTTGCCGAAAAATACATCGCCTACACCAAGCGACTCATGGATGAAGGCCGCTACCTCGCGAGCGAAGGGCTCGGAAACAAAGGAAAAGTTCTGCTCGGCAAAGACCAAATCGAAATTACAGACGGCCCTTACATCTTCGCCAAAGAGCTTGTTGGTGGATTCTTTTACTTCACCGCCGAAAACCTCGAAGAAGCCACCGCTATCGCTCAAGATTGCCCCGCTCTTTACTTCGGCGCGCGGGTCGAAATCCGTGAGCAAATGCAGTACTAACATATGAATCCAAATCTGCCGAATTTCCGCGATGAGCACGCGCGTATAACCGCCACTCTCGTCCGGAAGTTCGGCCCTCAACACCTCGAATCCATTCTCGACGCAACTCAAGAAGCATTCATCGCCGCCCTCCACTCCTGGCCATTACAAGGCGAACCCAACAACCCCTCCGCCTGGCTCACAACCGCGGCCGAACGCCGTCTCATCGACCACCTGCGTAAAACCCGCCGCGAAACCCAATTCCCCGAGCAAGACTTCGCCGATCATTCTCTCAACCAAAAACCCGAAGAAGACGAGCTGAAGCTCTATTTCCTCATCTGCTCACCCAAACTCAAGTTCAGCGAGCAAGTCTGTCTTATGCTCCGAACGCTCGGCGGACTCACCTCTCTCGAGATCGCCCATCTCCTGCACGAATCAGAAGAAGCCGTTCAGCGTCGAATTTCCCGCGCTAAAAACAAGCTAAACCCCGACGACCTTGAGCTACACGACCGCAACGCCAGCCTGCCCCCAATCCTTCTCTCTCTTTATCTCTTATTCACCGAAGGGTACGAAGCTTTTCGCGGCGATGAGTACCTGCGTGCTGATCTAGCGGTAGAAGCGCTCCGCCTAACCCAACAGCTCGCCAGTCTAACCGGTCAAGACGACCCCAATTTCCATGCCCTTCTCGCCTTGATGCATTTCAATATCAGCCGGCTTCCCGCCCGGACAAATCAGGACGGCCTCCCAATCCTCCTAAAAGATCAAGATAAGTCACTCTACGACCGATCCCACATTGCCGCCGGCTTCTACCATCTGGAGAAGGCACAGTCTGCAACCCAATTATCACGCTATCACCTTGAAGCCGGTCTTGCCGCCAATATTGCCTCCGGCGGAACATCAAAAGACCTTCTCTATTGGCACGAGCTAATCGCCGAACGGTTCCCCAGTCCCTTCGCCCAACTTTCCCTCGCAATTGCAATCGGAACACACCTCGGCCCCCAAAAGGGTCTTGACGCCCTCAACGAAATCAAGTCAAATCCCCATATCGCCAAAACCCCCCACTTCCAATCCGCAATTGGCCACTTCTACACCGAGCTCAACAACCGCAAAGCCGCTGCCGACGCCTATAAAAAAGCCATCGGCCTAACAATGTCCTCCCCAATCAAACGATCACTTGAGCAACGTTTCGCGGAACTCAGCGAGTCCGCTCAATAATCGTAATCTCATCCCCCATCACCTCAACGATATCTCCTACTCGTATCTTCCGCCCGCGACGTTTATCTTTCTCACCATTGATGACCACTTCGTTCTGATACAAAAACTCGCGAATCTCGCCCCCCATCCCAATCAAACCAACCGCTTTGATCAACTGCCCTAACGTAATGAATTCTGTGTAAATCCCAAACTCTTTCTGCACATCACCCATCATACAAAAAAATGCCTCCGGAAACCGGAGGCAAATCAATAAATGCAGACAAAAAGTCGTTCTCTTATCTCAGTTCATTAATCACGAAAGCCAAGATTCATTACCCAGAAGCAACTTTACACATCTAAAGTTCCATCATTCTGAAAAACATTTTTGCGCACAACAAAAATTCTTGTTACACTCATAAGACTATGTCTAGCCGTTGGCACCATTTTCGTTACAGCTACAACCGCAGACCTGTCGTTTTCAACGGAGTTAACCTCTGGTCGTTCAATTGGAAACCGGTCGGCATCAATGCCGATATATTTATTCCGGGTCAAATAGAATCTATCTCAGTACCGGTCTACGAAATCCGTCACAACGGAACCTCGCTCTTCTTCGCCGCTTTTGAAGTCCTCCCCCAATACTGGATTTTCGCTGCCAAAGACGATCCATTTGACAGTGAAGGATGTGTCGCTAAGCTAGACCCTAATCCCCCACAGAGAACGAATTACAACCAAATTCCCGAATGCTTACAGGGCTACCTTTAAAATTCAATAAAGCATCCAACCGCTGCCGTCGTCGGCATGCTTACCGGCTTGCCAGAAAGCATTTCATCGAGTGCCACGCGCAAGTCACGACGATATCCATCCCTAATCTTGCCGTGCTCCACATTCTGATTATCAATTCGGCCCCGATACTGAATCCGTCCTGAAGAATCAAGCACCACCGCCTCTGGCGTCACCGTTGCGCCAACTGATTTAGCTAAAACGCGTTGATAGTCAATCAAACCCGTCATCTTCAACCCATAGTCTTTCCCATGCTGAACATAGCTTTCCGCTAAATCTTGATCGCCCACATAAACCCGCACAAACTGAATTTTCTTCTCTTTGTAATCCCCAAATATTCGCCCAATCTCCGGCGCATACCGATTCGCAATCGGACACTCATGACTGATAAACAAGAGCACCGTCGCCTTATATTCTTGTGCTGAAATCGTAACCGGCTTGCCGCTCAAATCCGTCGCCCCACTTAACGCAATCGGCTCAACCGGTAGTCCATCAACCCCTGCCACTAATGCCAGACAAGCCAAAACTGAAGCCACCATGAACAGAGTGTACTAAAGAAATCTGTTGTACAATTAAATCAATGACTTCGAAGTATCTGATTACTGGTATTTCTTCGATCTTTATCTTTGCTTTCTCCACCCTGTCAACCCCCAAAACAATCCTAAAGCCCAGCTCAGAACCAAACTTTGCCGAAGACATTGCCCCAATCATCCAACACAAATGCCTTCCTTGTCATCAAGCGGGCGGAATTGGCCCATTCGATTTTACAACTGCCCGCAACTTTAACCGCCACATTGAGCTAATACGCACTCAAGTTCTCAGCCGGAACATGCCACCAACCCAAGTTACTTCCGATTTCGGCCCGGTCGCGATAACCCCTCCACTTACTGATGAAGAAATCGTCATTTTTCAAAAATACGAAAACGCCAAACTCCCTGAAGGCAAACCTCTCCTCAAACCCATCTCCCGATCACTTGACTCAGCCAGGGTCATTCCAAATCTAACTTGGACTTCAACCGATTCCCTCCCCGTCAAAGCAGAAGGAACCACGTTCTGGCGCGTTCACACATTCCCCGCCCTAACCGAAGCAATCAATCTTAAAGGCCTCTCCCTAACCCCCAATCGCCCCGGTGTTCTACGCTCCGCTCAATTCGCCATCCTTCCTGCCGGACAGAAGTTTCCAACACCCGGCCAAGAAGCAAACGTTTTCTTCGAT
>JAPUDU010000013.1:623-4203 GCA_027492935.1 Fimbriimonadaceae bacterium | reverse complement strand
CTTTTATATTCTGAGATTTGAGGTGGGCAACGATTTCTTTGTGGTTGGGGGTGGGGAGGAGAGAGAAGGCACCGAATTGAGTGGGGTCTTCAGGTTCAAATATTGGGATTTGATGGTCGCGGAAGATTTGGCGCATTTCGGCTTGTTGAGCGAGATTGGTGGCGCGGAGTTTTTCGACCGTGAAGTGTTGGAGATAATCAAGGCCAGCGAGGGCTTGATAGGCTTGGATTACGGGTGGGGTTGATTCCCACCATGCGCGATGGTCAGATGCACGATCGGCGGTGCGGTCGTAGCCAAACAGTTCTTTTTTTGCGAACCAGCCGGTGTCGAGGGTTTCGAGCTGGGCATGGTTGTTGACGGCAAGCCAGCATGCACCAGGGCCGCCGTGGACATATTTGTAAGAGCCCCCGATGAGAAAATCGGCATTGGCGAAATCGGCAGGTATGACGCCGAAGGAGTGATAGCAATCGAGAATGACGATCGCATTGTTTTTGTGACAGTGGTCAATCACATCATGGAGATTAGGGAAGAGTTGCCCGGTCGTGAAGTTGATGACGCTAAGAATAACGATATCTGTTTTTGGTGTGATGGCGGCAATGAAGTCTTCGTGATGGAACAATGGAACGGGATTGGGTTTTCTTGGTTCGACAAGAGTGAGTTGGGCTAACGATTGCTTTTCGTAGGTGCGAAGGATGAAATCGATGCTGTCGAATTCAAGTGAGCTTGTGACGATATTGAGGGTTTTATTGGGGAAGCAGTTGAGGATTGCGCGTAGAGATTGGCCAGCGGAGGTTTTGAGAGCGACTGACCCTGATTCTGGGAGGCGAAGGAGTTGTTTGACCTGAGCGTGGTAAGTTTCGAGGGCTTCAAGCCAGGAAGTCCAAGCATCGTCTAAATCGTTGTACCAATGATTCAAGTACTCGTTGATTCGATCTTGAGTGGAGTCGAGGGGACGGCCAAGACTATGGTTGGCGAGGTAGATGCCTTTGGGAGTGTGGCGGGTGAAAAGAGGGGCGATTTGGGAATCGATTTCTTGGCGGGTGAGTGGGGTGATCATTTTTGCAAAAGTTGTGATGCAACCCCTCCCTTGATCCTTCCCCAAAGTTTGTGGAAGGCGAGGCTTTGATGTCTTTGATGGAATTGATTCATTACAGTTCGGTTCTGACAGCCCAGAGTTCGGGGAAGAGTCGGATGTTGACGGCGCGGCGGAGGAAAGGCACTCCTGAGCTGCCACCAGTTCCGGTTTTGAAGCCGATGATGCGTTCAACTGTGAGGACATGACGGACTCGCCAGAGGGTGAATTGTTCTTCGATATCGACGAGCTTTTCCGCCATTTCGTATGCATCCCAATTGTCTTGGGGGTTGGAGTAGATTTCTTTGAAGACGGCGGTGACTGCTTCGTTTGCTTCGTACGGTTGGCTGAAATCGCGGTTAATGGCTTCTTCGGGGATGGGGAAATTGTGGCGATGGAGGTAGCGGAGGAATTCTTCGTATAGGCTAGGGGCTTCTAGAGTTTTGGTAAGTTCTAAGTGAACTCCAGGGTTGTGCTTGAACACGCCGACGGATTGCGGGTCTTTGTTTCCGAGGAGGAACTCGATTGTGCGGAATTGGTGAGACTGAAATCCAGAAGCGTTGCCAAGAACTCCGCGGAATTGGACATATTCGGATGGGGTGAGGGTTTCGAGGACAGCCCATTGTTCGAACAGCATGCGTTGGACGTGCTTGACCCGGGCGAGAATTTTGAAACAAGGACTGAGTTCGTCGCGCTGGATGTGGTCGATGGCGGCGCGGAGTTCATGAATAACCAACTTCATCCATAGCTCGGAGGTTTGGTGCTGGATGATGAAAAGCATTTCATCGTGGTGGTTGGGGTTGGAAAGGGGTTCTTGGGCGTTGAGCACTCGGTCGAGGTGAAGATATCCGGCGTAATCCATTCGGTTTGTAAAGTCTTGCTGAATAGTTGGCTCGAATGGTCTTGACATGATTTGAGGTTTTACCTTTGGGTTTAGGTGCTTTAGTAGGTGAAATTACGCAAGTGTTTTTACTAGTGGTGTAAATATCAGGTTTTGAGCGGATTGGGTGGCTTTAAATTAGGGTTGAAATAGCGGGTTTTTGCGTATTGCAGATGCCTCAAAAATGTTAGATACTGACTGTGTCGTTGGGAGGAGCTTAACGACTACCTTGACAACATAAACAGAATGGAAGAGTCGACCTCTTCATGCGGTGGAGAGAGGAGCAAGGCCAATTTTGGCGCCCCGCAACCGAAGCTGGTCGACTCATGCTGAGAATGGTGATTTCTCTGCGATCTTGTAGGGATTCCTGAGCAGTTGATGCTTAGGAGTCCTGCGCAGTCCCCACAGGGGGCGCATTAAGACAGGACGTGAGCAAAAGCACAAACCTCTCCGATGGCCGACGATCGTTTTCCTCGTTGTCGGTCATTTTTTCCTGAATTACTTTAGGAGAAAATGAAAATTGGAGGATGATTTCTCAGCCTCCATTCTTAAGCGCTGGACTCAGAACTCCAGCAATTAGCACAAACTCAAACCGATGGCTCGACAGGTTGCGTCCTTAGATCCATCGGTTTTTATTATATCAGGGTTTGCTTATTAAAATTGAGCTTATTCCTGGTAGAAGTACTGGGTTTGTCAACGTTTTGTTTTGTTCTTAATGAGCGAAACATGGGGCGATGAGCCCCGACAGCAAGAGGAGCGTAAACCGAGGATGCAGAACGGGCTGAATCGGCATCGGGGTCAGGAAACTGACCCCGGATATTCTCATCGTGCACTTATTTGAACTTGAAATTGAGATTGGGATGCAGTTAAATCGATCGACTAGCGGAGTTTGTTCCGGATTACTACACGATTTCCGATGGGAAATCGTTGAAGTTCAATCTGGCAGCTTGGCTTCGCCGATCGGAATTATTGATGATAAGATTTTTTGCACGACAATTTCACCGCTGGATGGCAACGCTCGGGCAAGCGTTTTTGGTTCATCCCATGATGGGGTTGAATCGGAGCCCGGTACTTATCTTGTTGCGTCTGCTCGGCAGAATTGGGCGGCAGGAATCGAAGGATTTGGGCAATCAGCCTTCAAGTTTTCGCTTGATGGTGACCGCGAGACGTTATCTATACCGGCAGGGGCTTTGAGCGTAGATATTGATTGCGTGAATTCATTTGGGGTTGTGGGAGGTTCGATTGATGTCCGCGGCGAAGAATGTGGGATTGTTTGGCGCGATGGTCAATATGAAATTATTCCGGCAGTGCGGATTGTGACGGCCGTCAATGATGCGGGTGATCTCTTCGGAAGTTTGCACTCGGGGGTGTCTGTTCGAATTGATGAAATGACGGAATTTGGATTTCCGGGGCGTATTGTCGCGGCAAATGCAGTAGGTGATGCGCTTGTTTCTTCGCCACTTGAAATTTCAGTTTGGCGAGCCTCGGGCGGAATTGAGGCAGTCGCGATTCGTGGCTATCAGCGAGTTTCGGCACTGGGTTGGTCGGACGAAGGCGTGATCTTGGGATTTGGGATGAATAGTCAGGGTCGAGTTGAGCATTGGCTGTTTGATCAGCGAATGGGGTTA
>JAPUDU010000013.1:0-613 GCA_027492935.1 Fimbriimonadaceae bacterium | reverse complement strand
CGCGTTCTGACAAATCATGAACTTGATGCGGGATTGAACCTGAAAGAGGTGAGCGCTATTGGTAAGAATGGTGAACTGGCGGGCATGGCGATGTCGGGATCGACTCGCTACTTAGTGCGGTTATTTTAGAGAGAATTGATTGCCGAGAATTTCGGCATATTGGGTGTGGGTGATATCGAAAGCAAAGACGGAGAGTGTTGCGGGATGATCGGGAGTTGCTTCTTCAAAAACGCAACGGTCTAGAACAAGTCGGGATTCACCTCGAGTAGTGATGAATCTGTATTTTCTTTCGAGGCGATGCGTGCCGGTTTGAATCTGATCGAGAGACTCGGCCCAGGTTGATGTGAAGTCTTCGGGGTGGATTAAGGTGGTGATAGAAATATGACCATCAGTGAAATCAGATGGTCGATAGCCGAGAGATCGGATTGAATCGCTCATGAAGAAGCATTGATAAGGTGCAACAGCGGCGACTCTGAAAGCGAGAACGTTGCCCTTCAAGACAATGGCATTAAGATGTTCGGTGGCGAGGTTTTGGGAGCGAAGCGAATAGACTACAATGAACAGGTCGCCGAGTGCATGGTGAAGAATTGACTAGTGGGCTCGGGCTTGATCG
>JAPUDU010000012.1 GCA_027492935.1 Fimbriimonadaceae bacterium | reverse complement strand
CTAAGCTCCGCGCAAAATCCGTAATCCATTGCCAACGACGAGGAGGCTTGCTCCCATGTCAGCGAACACTGCCATCCAAAGAGTCGCGTGACCGGTTAGGGCAAGGGCAAAGAAAACGACTTTGATCCCGATTGCCAGCGCGATGTTCTGCGTCAGGATAGCGGCGGTCTTTTTGCTAAGTCTGATATAGACGGGCAACTTCCGGAGGTCATCTTTCATCAAAGCAACGTCTGCGGTTTCGAGCGCGGTGTCGGTTCCTGCTGCTCCCATAGCGAAGCCCACCGTCGCCCGTGCGAGTGCGGGTGCGTCATTCACCCCGTCACCAACCATGCCAACGCTTCCATGACTTTCAAGGAGTTGCTCTATGACTTTCAATTTATCTTCTGGCAGTAGTTCTGCCTGAACGTCGTCGATCCCGGCTTGCGAACCTATGGCCTTGGCGGTTGAAGCATTGTCCCCCGTGAGCATCGCAACCTTGACATCAAGTGCATGTAACTCTCGAATTGCATCCACACTTTCGGATCGCAAAGTATCTGCAACGCCAAAGATCACGAGTGCCTCTTTCGCGTTGGCGAGGACAACCGTGGTTTTTCCTTCAGCTTGTAATCGATCAAGCTCGGAGTGAACATGGTCGCAACATGCTCCTCGCTCCTCGATGAGCCTGTGATTACCCACCATGTAGGAAACGCCTTCGATGGTTCCCGCGACTCCTCGGCCCGTGATGGACTCGAAGCCGATGACTTCCAGTAGCTCTCCTTTCCATTGATCTTCAATAGCTTTTGCTACCGGATGTCCGCTGAGGTGATCCAGGCTTGCAGCTAGTTGAAGCGCTTTCTCCCTGTCATAATCATGCATCGCTATCACGTCGGTGACCACAGGCTTGCCGTGTGTGAGGGTTCCGGTTTTATCAAGCGCGATCATTTTGAGATTCCGGCCGGATTCCAAATGAACTCCGCCCTTGATCAGAATCCCTTGCTTGGCAGCTGCGGCAAGACCACTTACTACGGTGACGGGGGTTGAGATAACCAGAGCGCACGGACACGCGATAACTAGCATCACCAGGGCCTTATAAAGCCACGGCATGAACGGTTGCCCAAATGCAAGCGGAACGATTGCCACAAGGATGGCAAAGATGACGACTCCTGGTGTGTAGTATCGGGCGAAGTTGTCGACAAACCGCTGGGTTGGGGCGCGAGTTCCTTGGGCTTCTTGAACTGTCTTGATGATCCTATCGAGCGTCGTGTTCCCGCGCTTTCCAGTCACCGTGAATTCCAAGACGCCTTGTTCGTTGATTGTCCCAGCAAACAGTTGGTCTCCGACTACCTTGTCCACAGGAATACTTTCACCCGTTATCGGAGCCTGATTGACTGCGCTCTGCCCAAGCACAACTACTCCGTCAAGAGGGATGCGCTCACCTGGTTTGACTCTGACGCGCTGACCTAAAGCAACAGATCCTGCTTCGACCTCGATCCATTGACTAGAAGCATCTTGTACCCAAGCCCTTTCAGGAGCAAGTTCCATCAATGTTCTGACCGCATTTCGTGCACGATCCAGCGAGTACGACTCAATTCGCTCGGCTATTGCAAAGAGAACCGTGACCATTGCCGCTTCTGGCCAGGAGCCGATTATGATCGCTCCCACTACAGCCAAACACATAAGGAAATTGATGTTGAGCGTGAAGGTCTTGACGGCAACGATTCCCTTGGCAAATGTCTCTTTTCCGCCAAGGATCATCGCAATTGCCGCTAGCCCGATGACGGGCCAAGAATTCTCCTGACTCGTCGACCATGCGACACACTCGCTGAAGATTGCTAGTATGAGGGCAATCCCTAGTACCACATTTTCCTTTCGACTCGATTGGGCCAATGCGGGCTCACAACCAACTTCGCAGTCAGCGGCAGGCTTCATTCCCACTTCAGTAAGTGCCTTTATTATCGGCGCATCGTCTGGGAAAGCGTGATCGACCGTGAGTATCCGGTTCATCAAATCGAACTCGATGTTCTGGACCTCCGCAACTTTGCCAAGACGGTTTCTAATGATCCCTTCTTCTGTTGGACAATCCATCGCGTCAATTCGGAATTTGCTTTGCATCATAGTTCCTCCACGACTTCATCGTCTTTCTCAAACCACGTATAGAGTGCCGGAAGAACAAGCAGAGTCAGAATGGTCGCCGATACAATTCCTCCGATGACTACCGTCGCAAGGGGTCTTTGAACCTCTGCTCCGATTCCCGTATTCAGTGCCATAGGGATGAATCCTAGAGCGGCTACAAGAGCTGTCATCAAGACTGGGCGCAACCTTTGAGTTGCACCCTCTCGTACTGCATCCAGTACCTTGAGTTTCCCTTCTTCACGAAGTCGGTTAATTGCGGACACCATAACAACTCCATTTAATACTGCAACGCCTGAAAGCGCAATGAACCCGACTCCAGCGGTGATGCTAAACGGCATCCCACGGGCGAATAGCCCAATGATTCCGCCAGTGATCGCGAGAGGAACTCCGGTGAAAATCAGGATCGCCTGCCTTAACGAACCGAATGTCGAGAATAGCAGTAGGAAGATAAGAGACAGCGCAATCGGAACGACCAAGGTGAGCCTGGCTGATGCCTTTTGCAAGTTCTCAAACTGTCCACCCCAAGTAATGTAGTAACCCTCGTTGAGCTTTACTTTATCCTTGATTGCTTTCTGAGCGGCAATGACAAAGCTGCCAAGGTCAGTGCCCCTGACATTGAGCTGAACCACCACACGGCGTTTGCCCATCTCTCGCGAGATTTGCGCGGGTGCGGGTGCATTATCAATGTGAGCTAGTGAAGAAAGGGGAACGCCTCCACCTTCCGGAGTCTCGATGAGAATGGACTTGATTTCACTCACGTCGTTGCGAACGTTGTCCGGCAACTTCACTGTCAAAGCAAAGCGCTTATCCCCCTCGATAATCTGTCCAACTGGTTCTCCACCCAAGGCGACTTTGATCATTTCTTGAATGTCGTCGATGCTGACGCCAACTCGTGAGATTGCGTCCCTGTCAATGTCGATTTGGAGTACTGGCACCTCGTCGACCTGTTCGACCTCGACGTCCTGCGCTCCTGGAAGTGTCCGGATGACCGCGGCAATCTCGTCGGCCCTGGTCTTCAACTCTTTGAGGTCTTCGCCAAACACCTTAATTCCGATATCAGCTTTGACGCCGGAGACAAGTTCAGAGAACCGCATTTGGATCGGCTGGGAGAAATTGTAACCCTGTCCAGGAACCTGATTCACCTTCTCGGTTAGCTCCTCAATCAGCTTCTCCTTTGTCAACCCGCTCCTCCACTTGTCGCGCGGCTTTATCATCACGAATGAATCAGTGAGGCTAAGCGGCATCGGATCGGTGGCAACTTCAGGCGTTCCGCTTCGAGAGAAAACGGTGATCACCTCGGGAACTTCAAGAACCTTTTTCTCGAACGCCGTCACGAGCTTCACCGTCTGTTCTGCATCTACCGTTCGCACCCGAACTGGTTGAATTACAATCGATCCCTCATCAAGTTGTGGAATGAACTCTGAGCCAAGTTTGGTGAAAAGAAACCCGGCTATCGCGAGCAGCCCAAGCGCACCGCCAACGATAACTGCCCGTCGCTTCAGAGCGAATCCTAATGCAGGTCGGTAAATCCGGCTTAGAAACTCCATGATTGGGTTTCGGCCTTCTTTGGTATCGCCCGACATGAACATGCTGGCAAGCACGGGAATCAAGGTCATCGTCAAGATGAGCGCACCGATAAGGGCAAATACAACCGTGAATGCCATCGGCTTGAACATCTTGCCTTCCGTTCCCTCAAGAGCAAGGATCGGCAAGTAGACGACCGTAATGATGGTTACTGCGAACGCAGTTGGCTTGGCAACTTCGCGGCATGACTCCCAAACGGTATGTCTCACCTCGTGCCGATCAAGAGTGGAGCCTTTGTGTTCTCTCGCCTCGGCAAGCCTTCTTACCGTGTTCTCAATCATGACGACCGCACCGTCAACGATCAGGCCAAAGTCAATGGCCCCGAGACTCATTAGGTTTCCCGAGATTCCAAATCGGTTCATCCCGATGATCGCGAAGAGCATCGAGAGGGGAATTGCGAGTGCCACAATGACCGCCCCTCGCCAATTCCCAAGAAGCAGGAGTAAGACCGCGATGACAAGCACTCCACCTTCGAGAAGGCTCTTTTCAACGGTGTGCACGGACTCTCCCACCAGGTCGGAGCGGTTGTAAACCGTTGTCAACGTCACGTCTTCGGGAAGTTGAGCTTTGATTTCGTTGACCCGGGCATTCACCGCGTCCGCCACGGTGCGACCATTGGCGCCCTTGAGCATCATAACAGTGACTGTCATGGCCTCTTTGCCATCCTTGGTGCTAATTCCTGTGAGAACGGGAATTCCCAATTGAACCTTTGCCACTTCGCGAATGAGAACCGGAATCCCGGCCTCGGTCTTTACAACGATTTTCTCGATATCACTGATCGTAGTCGCAAGGCCCACACTACGGATGAGCACCCGTTCGCCATTCCGCTCCAGAACACCTCCACCCGCATTCTGATTATTCTTTTGAAGGGCAGTGACGACTTCATCGACCGCGATTCCTCGCGCTAACAGTGCCCTTGGCTCAACGATAACCTGATATTGCTTAACAGAGCCATCTGCGGCGTTAACTTCGGCGACTCCTGCGACCGTTCGGATTTGTGGAGAAATAGTCCAGTCTTGAAGGGATCGTAGCTCCATCGGACTTCGAGTCTTGCTCTCTAAGGCATACATATAAATGTCGCCAAGGCCCGTTGAGACGGGTCCCATTTGGGGGGCTTCGATCCCCCCAGGTAGAGACTCTTTGACGTTGGTGAGCCGCTCGTTCACCAGATTCCTGGCAAAGTACGTTTCAACATCATCGCGAAACGTCACGATTACTTGAGAGAGTCCGTATTGGCTAAGGCTACGAACCTGTTCAACACCAGGAATTCCACCCATCGCTGTTTCGATAGGAAAGGTAACTAACTTTTCTACCTCTTCCGGGCTCATCCCTCCGGTTTCAGTGTTAATGGCGACTTGGTTGGTTGTGATGTCGGGAACGGCGTCAAGCGTGAGTTGCTGCCACGAAACAATTCCTACCGCGACCATGAGGATAGTGGCAATGATGACAAGGAACCTCTGTGTGAGGCTGAAGTGGAGCACTTTGTCCAGCATTAGTGGTCGTGCCCCTTGAGTTCAGACTTCTTCTGTTCGCTCGATAAGACAAAGGCACCCTTTGAAGCAACGACTTCACCGGCTTTGATTCCAGAGAGGATCGCGACCATATCGCCATCTTCCTGGCCGAGTTCTACTTCATGCTTGTCGAAGGCATCGCCGTCTTTGACAAACACGAATGACTTCTTATCTTCGGTCAAGATCGCTGATTTAGGAACAACAACCGCTCGAACGGTTGAACCCACACCCAAACGGATCGTGGCAAACATATCCGGCTTGAGTCGCCCTGCTGCGCCCGCAATGAGACACTGTGTCGGAATTGACCTCGTCTTTGGATCGACCCTAGAGCCAACCACTTGAACGACACCTTCAAACACCTGTCCTGGTAATGAGGCAACCGTGACTTGCACCATCGAACCTTTCCGAACCTTTGCTGAGTCCTGTTCTGGAACATTGGCGGTGACCCAAACTGACTGAAGGTTTTCGACTTCCAGGAGAACCTGGGTGCGGTCAACAGCTTGTCCACGGGTGACATCGACATGAGTGATCGTTCCGGAGATTGGGGCAACGAGTGCGACCCTGCCGACCGATCCCCCGCCCGTTCCGACATTTGACCTATACACCGCCTGAGCGTTGGCGATTGCTTTATTCGCGCTAGTTAAAGCTGACTCAGCAGCTCGCACCCTGAGTCTCGCCCGGTCAAGTTCCAGTTGACTTGACCGCACTTCTGCCTCTGCGGTTTGAAGTTCTTTGGCATTGAGAAGGCCTCGGGACGCGATGTTTCGTTCCCGGTCGTAGGTTGCCTTGGCGTTCTCAATTTTCGCTTTTGTTCGGTCTAGGCGGATTTGGTCTTGCTGAAGCTCAAGGCGGGCTGCCTCAAGTTCGGACTTCGAGACGATTCCTTCCTTGAAGAGATTTTCGAGCCTGCGTAGTTGTTCAGCGTGGCTCGCTTGCTCCTTTTGAACACTGAGTAGCTCACTTTGAGCTTCGTTGAGTTCATTCTGGGCCTGCTGAACCGGAGCTTGACTAAAAGCTCCTGCTTTCGCAAGATCTCGCTGACGAGTAAGGCTGACTTTTGAGGCACTGAGTTTGGCCAGAGAAAGATCAACTTCGGCCTTGGACTGTTTGAGATCTGAGTTAGCAGAGTCTCGCATTTTGGTGGCCTCGGCGATACTCGCCCACGATTGCGCAAGCTCTGGTGATTCCAATATCGCAAGCGTTTGACCTTGCTTGACGCTGTCACCGAGTTGTACCGAGATTGACACGACTCGCCCAGCAATCGGTGGGGTGACTACGGCTCGCCCTTTGGTGGTGCTCATCACCGTTCCTGGAATTCTAAGCGAATCCTGAATCTCACGAGTCTGAGCCGTGAACGTCTCAACGCCTGCAAGCTTTAAGCCGTCTGGGGAGAGTTTGACCTGTCCTTCAACGTGTTCCTCTTCGCCTTCCTTATGGCCAGCTTCTCCTTCGACATGGCCAGCTTCTTCATTGCCGTGTTCGTCCTTTGCCGCTTCGGTGGCGGGCTTCCCGCAACCGATGAGTAATGAGCAGATGACGATTGGAATTAGAAGTCTTTTCATTTGAGCACCTCGGCAAGAAATCCGGATGCCCGGTACTGAGCGATCACAGCAAGTGAGAGTTGTTGTCTTGCTTCCACCAACTCTTGTTCAACTTCACGAAGTGCCCTCGTCGATTCGAGCACGTCGATCTGAGTGCCAAATCCTTCGGAATAGCCCTTCTGAGACTTGGCAACTAAATCACGAGCAGATACGAGAATCGCTTCGTAACGAGCGATGCGGCTCTGCCGTGCTTCAAGAGCTATTTGGGCGGCTTTGACTTCTGCTCTTGCCCTACCTGTCGCATCCTCCAAAAGCTTGCGGGCCGCTTCGGCGCGTTTTTTTGCCGCGCTCGTTTCATTCCTAGCTTTGCCATGATCAAACAAGGCCCAACTGAGTTGGAGTCGTCCGGCGAAATAACCGGGGTCATTGCTCCAGGGTGATCTTACAATTTGGGCACTCAGTTCAGGCCGATTGGAGACTCTTGCGACTCCAGCTTCCGCTTCGGCAATCTGAACCTGAGATCTCAAAACGAGTAGGTCAGGTCTACCGTCAATAGCCGGGTTAACAAGCGGCTCAATTTTTGCGTCTGCTTCTAGAGCAATGCTGGATGTCTCTGTCCCAAGTAAGCCGGAAAGTTTTTCGAGCGAAGCGTTGAGATCAGCGCTGGTCAGTTCTGCCGACTGCTTGGCTCTTTCAAACTCAATCGAAGCCCTCGTGACCTGCGTTTCTGCAACCTTGCCTTCATCGAACCTTCGCTGTGTCGCCTTGAGCAACCCTTCGGAAATTTTGAGCAGTTCGGCAGCAACTTCTTTCTGGTGCTGGTTGGCGACCGACTCGGCGTACGCCGTGAGTACATCGTTTTGTAAGTCTGTCGCGAGTAAGACGTATTCGGCTAAAGAAAGATGAATCCCAGCTTCGCCTAGTCGTTGACCAGCCCTTCTTCTGCCAAAGAAATCGATCGGTTGCGAGAGTTGAAGGTCTTGGTCAGTGGAACCCAGTTCACTTCGGCTCGACGCACCGATAAGGAAGGTGGTTGGCGCATACGCGCCAAGTGCCCTAGATGCGCTTCGGGCTTGCTCGACTCCAAGTTTTGCTGACTTGAGAGCCGGGCGATTCTGCGCTGCCAGTTTGAGCGCGTCTGTGGCGCTGAGGGGTGTTTGCGCGTGGCAAAATGATGCTGCCACGATAAGGGGAATTATTAATGATGTCTTCAATGCGTGCTCCATGGGGGCCTTTGTAAGGGCTGGAGCAGGATTGAGAGCTAAGCTAAGCGATCACGAACTGCGTCCAGCGGACGGCAACGGGTTCATCGCTAAAAGGCGGGGCACGGGAAGACTTCTGAGTTGGAGGCCCGGTGATCGGAGCCGAAGCTATGTGAATCGGCTTTAGTCCGACAAGCACTCCGCAGGGAATCAAAATTTCAAGCTTTGGTGGAAGGCAAGCCACAATATCGAGTGGGGCCCATCCAGGAGCTAAAGTCGGAGACTTGGGGGATTTGTCCTTACATGCGGCAAGAACACAGCAGTCATGGCAGTCGCCGTGAAGAGCTTGCAAACTGGGTGTACGATCTTTCAGATCACCGCACGAATTCTCATCAAGCTCTGGACAAGCAAAGCATGTCTGACCATTGGGCAACTGATATGACCCCTCGCACAGGTGAACCTGTCCGAGCATCAAGAGAGATATGAGGAGCAGTTGGAACCACCTCAAGTGAATTATGATACCCTAATCGTCAAGCTGACTCTAATGGGCACAACCCTGCCGCTATCGTCTCTGGATCGTCAGTCCCGATTGTGAAATGAGCCAAAAATTTCGAATCCCGTGTGGATTCAGCAAAGAAATAGGTTCAAAATGACGTGGTACACTGAAGTAGACGCGATTAGAACTTTCTTTGGCGTAGCGCGGAGCTTAGACTCCCAGCCACAGACACTGATTCTTCAAGTTTGACAAAGCAAAAAGAAGATTCCAAAACTTTCGGAAGCCCAAGGAAGCTTTAGTGCTGTGAGTGATCAATCACGGCTGGTGTCTGTCCGAATTTTTCGGCGAGCATGGTCTTAAGAGACAAGATTTCTGTTGTTTGAGTTGCGATTACGTTTTCACTTAGAAGCCTTAGCTCGGGTCGATTGGAAAACGATAATAAATCTTGCGCCATGAGGACTGCATGTTCGTGATGTCCGATCATATCAGAGACGTATTCAGCTTCAGCTTGACGTGCTGTCAGACCCTGTGGACTCCTCATCATGAGTTTGTATTTCCTATCATCGCGATAATCTTTTTGATACCATTCCGTGTACCACTCTTTCATTGAACTAACCTCGTCTATTTGAGCAGTGATAATATCTTGAGCGACGGCACGGACGTCTGGATCTGTTGCTATTGCAAGGAGTTCATTGGATGAATCAATTGCTTCCTGATGATGTGGAACCATCCCTAAAATAAATTGCTCATCTGAATAAACTAGCTTATTGGGCGAGACGATCTTTGCAGGTTCAGTATTTTCGGGTGAGGTTCGGTTGAGAATCAACACTGCTGGAACGGAAATTACTGCCAAGAACGCAAGAAGAAAATAGATGGTTTTAGAGTTCATAAAGAGTTTAAGTTAGGTTAGAAATAAAGTCGACCCAGGTATCTATCCTGAATCAATAAAGTCAAAAATAATCATACGAATTTCTTTAACCTCAATGAGTTCAGAATGACCGAGATACTTGAGAAAGCCATTGCTCCGGCGGCAAGCATAGGGCTCAAAAGACCGAACGCAGCAAGTGGAATCATGAGCGTATTGTAGATGAATGCCCAGAACAAGTTCCATTTAATCGTACTCATCGTAGCTCGGGAAAGCCCAATTGACTTTGCGACGGCGCGAAGGTCAGATCTGAGAATCGTGATTCCAGCTGTTTCCATAGCGATATCTGTGCCATGCCCCATCGCAATTCCTAGATCAGCCTGGGCCAGTGCCGGAGCGTCGTTAATACCATCGCCAACCATTGCGACAGGTCCAGTTTCTTGACTCTTGAGAACAATTGCTGCCTTGCCATCGGGAAGCACGTCTGCTTCAACGTCATCGATATCAACTTGATGTGCGATAACTCTTGCCGTTGCCTTATTGTCTCCTGTGACCATTACCGTACAAATTCCAAGTTCATGTAAGTCCTTTATCGCTTCTTTGCTGTTTGGATCAACAACGTCAGCGACCGCGAGAAGCGCATGCACTTTCGAGCCGTCATGTAGAACGAATGTAGTTTTGCCCTGTTTTTGAAAATCCAAAACCAGGTCACCTATTTCGGAATTAACCGAAGTAAGTTCAGATGTAGCATTCGGGCTCGTCAAAAACCAGATGACTTGATCCACGGTAGCCTTTACACCCTTACCTTGTAACGATTCGAATCCTTCGGATTGTTTGAATACAATTCCCTCATTTTCTGCTGCAACGACAACAGCTTTCGCGACAGGGTGCTCAGAATTCGATTCGAGCGAAGCGGCAATCGAGAGGACCTCAGATCTTGTTAGCTCTGACAATACAGAAATGTCAGTCAGCTCAGGCTTGCCTTTTGTGATTGTTCCGGTTTTATCCAGAAGCACAATTTGGACAGATCCAGCTCGCTCCAACGCCTCGCCGTCTTTCACCAGAATTCCAAGTTCAGCTCCTCGGCCAGTTCCAACCATTAAGGCGGTCGGAGTGGCAAGGCCCAGTGCACAAGGACATGCAATCACGAGAACTGCAACAGCCCTGAGAATTGCTTGATCGGGTGATCCAACTATAAAGAAGGTAAGGACTCCGGTGAGAACAGCAAGTCCGAGAACGACTGGGACAAAAATCGATGAGACCTTGTCAACCATCCGTTGCATTGGAGCTTTTGAGCCTTGGGCTCGTTCAACCATCTTTACAATCTGCGCAAGCATGGTGTCTGATCCGACTTTTTCTGCTCGGTAGTTGATGCTTCCCGACTGATTAACCGTTCCAGCGGTGACGCCTGCTCCTTGTGTCTTTTCGACGGGGAGCGGTTCACCAGTTAGCATAGACTCGTCAATATAGGTTGAACCTGAAATAGTAGTGCCGTCTACGGCGACCTTTTCACCAGGCTTAAGTTTGAGAATGTCCCCAATTGCAACTAATTGAATATCGACTGTTTCTTCGGAGCCGTCTGCTTGGATTCGTGTTGCTGTCTTGGGGGCGAGACCCATTAGTTTTTGAATTGCGCTTGACATACGGGTTTTCGCCTTTGACTCTAAGTATCTTCCTAGTAGTACGAGAACGACAATTCCGGCTCCTACTTCAAAGTAAATATGCTCACTTTGCATATGTGAACTGCTTGAAAAAACTACGAGCCCGTAAAGACTGTACGTCCATGCGGCCGTTGTACCAACCGCGATGAGCGTATCCATCGTCGTTGTGAAGTGCTTCGCGGCATTCCACGTATTGCGGAAGAACTGCCGTCCCGCATAAAAAATAACTGGCGTTGCAAGCGCAAATAGCGTCCAGTTCACCCAAACCGGACGTGGATGCCATGCCATCGAAATGAGGATTGTTGGGACGGTTAAGAAGGCCGCCCATATAAGCTCCCATTTACTTGACCGCATTTGCTCCGCAGATTCAGCAGCCATGTGCGCTGCATGTTCGTCCTGTGTGTGGTGGGAGTGAATATCATCGCCTTTTACCGATGCCGAATATCCCGCACTTTCAATCGCTTTGATCATGTCATCAGGGTTTGCTCCGTGGTGAGTGACCGTACCGACGCTGTTTGCAAAATTCACTGCCACTTCGTCAACTCCCTCAACTTTGGAGACAGACTTCTCCACACGAGCAACACATGAGGCGCAAGTCATCCCGCCAATTTGAATTTGAGTGGTTTTTGGTGCTGTGTGATCGCTATGTTGGTGTTCCATATCATTCCTCGGTTTGACTTGCTGAATAACCTTGTTCCTGTACAGCCTTCTTAATCTCTTCAACGATTGCTGCTTCTCCTTGGACTTTTGCCGATCCAGACGCCAAATCTACGGTGACTGAATCGACGCCTTGAACCGATTGGATTGCTTGTTTGACCGATGCTACGCAGTGTCCGCAGCTCATCCCCTGAATTCTAAAATTGATCGTTTCCATTTGATTTCCCGGTGATCTTTCCGATCATCCACTTATACCTTACGGGGTATATACGCCAATTGTACGTGTCTGGGACTATTTCATCAAGCGTGACAAGGTGTTTCTCAGCTCATCCAAAAGATCATCCTCAGACATATTCTCACAGTGACCGTGAGCCGTACTCGTCCCTTTCCCTAGGATGCACGATTCAACGTGAGAAGTGGCGAGTTCAGCTCCAAACTGATCCAAAGCAGAGCGAATTGCACTCAATTGCGTGAGGATATCGATGCAGTATTCATCCTCGGAAACCATTCGTCGAACACCCCGAACCTGACCTTCAATTCGTGCTAACCTGCGATCCAGCAAGGTTTTTGTAGTATCTTTCATGGATGCATGATACCATATGGGGTATACTGAAATCAATAATATACTTTACTGAAAGGGCATGAAGCCTTCTGGGTTGCAGCCATATCGAATATCTAAGGACGAGTCTTGAAATGGAGAAAAACGCCTACAAAGAGAGCAGCCTCACTCTGACGGACGCAGTGTCAATGGGCACTGGCGTCATGATCGGAGCAGGAATTTTTGCGCTCACTGGGCAGATCGCAGAGCTGGCGGGATCGCTGTTTCCCTATGTCTTCATCGTGGCCTCAGTCGTTGCGGGGTTCAGTGCGTATAGCTACATTAAACTTGCCAACGCGTTTCCATCTGCCGGGGGTATCGGAATGTTCCTCGTCAAAGCATATGGGAAAGGATTGGCGACGGCTGTATTTTCCCTCATGATGGCCCTTTCGATGGTCAACAATGAAAGTCTGGTCGCTCGAACCTTTGGAACCTATGCACTTCAACCATTTGACGTCGGGGACGCAAAGAAGTGGCTTGTTCCCGCATTAGCGGTTGGGGTACTGATTTTTGCTTTTATCATCAATATTTCTGGGAACAAAGTAGTAGGCAAGTTCTCTCTTGGTACGGCAATTGTAAAGATTGGTGGTGTTTTGCTTTTTGCCATTTCGGCATTGTGGGTTGCTGGCAATGTTTTTGAACCATTTGTTGTAAAGGAAACGACTGAGTCCGGTGCGCTTGGCTTTATCGCAGCAGTTGCGCTTGGAATTCTCGCCTATAAAGGTTTTACTACTATCACCAATAGTGGAGGAGAAATCGTCAATCCCCATAAAAATGTGGGCCGGGCAATTGTCATTTCGCTAGGGATTTGCACCGTTGTTTATCTGCTTGTCGCACTTGCAGTCGGCACAAATCTCAGCATTCCTGAAATAGTCCAAGCCAAAGACTTTGCCTTAGCAGAAGCGACCCGTCCCGCCCTTGGTCAATATGGACTTTGGTTTACGGTTGGAATAGCAATCATCGCTACAGCTGCGGGCCTAATTGCAAGCACTTTTGCCGTATCAAGAATGCTTGCCATGTTAACGGACATGAAGCTCATTCCTCACAGCCATTTTGGAATGTCTGGGTCGATTCAGAAACATACTTTGGTGTATGCCGTTGTAATTGCGATTGTGCTTGCGGTTTTCTTTAACTTAAGCCGGATTGCCAGTCTTGGCGCGATCCTTTATCTAGTTATGGATATAGCTATTCACTGGGGCGTTTACAGGCGCCTGCGTGATGAAGTCAAGGCAAAATCTTGGATACTCTTTTCTGCTATTGCGCTCGATGTGATCGTGTTGTCGGCGTTTTGCATTATGAAATTTCGGAGCGACCCTATGATCTTAGTTGTTTCGGCCGGAACCCTTGCCGTAGTGACATTAGGAGAATGGTTCTTTATAAAAAAGCAAAACAATAGCGAGGATTCTCACGCTCATTAGAGCCCTAAATTCAAGGACGGTGCTTCTTCCGGATCGGAGAAAGATCGTACTTGGGAGTTCATCCTTCTACAAATGAACTCCCAGTGATTCTGAGCTAGTCTTTGGAAATCTCTGTCGCGATTCCCGGGGTTTTGACGTATTTCTTTGCGTCAGCCAAGTATTTAACCGGTTCAGCCTTGAATTTCGTTCCGCATCCGCCGCAGCACATGTAGTATCGGACTACATCATGGTCAACGAATCCACTCGCCGCTGCATAGCTGGGAACGACTTCTTTGCCAACCGGGCAATAGAGTGCTTCTTTCTTTGGCATCGTTCCGAACTTAGCTGGATCCTTGTCGAATTCTGCTTTGTTTGCATCTGACTTAAACAAGAACCGAACACCTTTGTAGTCGGAGAATGCTGCGATCGCTTTGTCATGGGTGAGTCGATCTCCGGTGATGGGATCGAACATGAATGCACCAGCCGCTTTACCTTTGGCCCGGAGATCCGTGTATTTTATCGGTTCCTTTTCGAACTTGGCGTCGCAACCTTCGCAACAGAACCAATAGCGCGAGCCATTGTAATCTCGGAAAGGCCCCTCGTGGTTAGCTTCGGCTGCACCCATGACGGGGCAAACGAGAGGGTCTCCGTGGACTGCGGGGGCGGTCAACGCCAATGCAAGAATTGCTGTGAATGTAATCATTGTTGTATTTCCTTTTGTGAATTAATTGTGTATTGCTTCTGCTTGAATCTTGCCTGAGGATGAATCTTTCAGTCCTCAGACTGAGTATTTAGAATCCGAACGAGTAGCCAAGCGTAAGCCGAATGGGAGATTTCCTGCTACCGGATGGAGCGAAAATATCTGATTCGATGCCGAAATCGAGCACACCTTGTTCGCTCACTTGCTTGCGTATGCCGATTCCAATGTTGCCAGTGAACCCTTCACCATTCATTCGGCCCTGTTCTAGCGCAAATTGAGCGACAAACGTTTTGTCAAATTTGGTCGGAGCTCCTAGTGGATTGGAGTAACCAAAGATTGCCCCAAATCGGACATCTCGTTCACCTTGATGAGGGTTTGACGAGTACATTGCATCGACATTGATATGGAACTTGTCATATTGTCCTGCGTTCTTTGTCATGATGCCCCTTAGCCTGGCTTCGACTCCGGATCCTTCCTTATCAGCTGGTAGGCCAACATCAAGCTTGTAAGCAAGAGCTGGGGCGTTGTCAATTTCTCGTTGGATCTGCTGGAAGTAGCTTAATTCAATCTCGCCTGCGTTGAATCGGATATCTTCACTGCTGTATGAAGGACTGAAGCTAATTCCAATATCTCGATTCATCGCATATCCGTATTTGAACTCGAACTTGCCGCCATAGAGCGTTGAGCCGCCCCTGAGCCAAGCTGAACTCAGCCCGTACTCAATGGCGCGTTCGCCGAACCCAATACTGTACGCATCATCAAAACGTAGCGGTCGTCCTGAATCAATATTGTTGTGATCACTTGCAAATGCGCTTGAAGCGAACAAAGCAGCGAATAGGCAAGCCATTAATGCGTTGTTTTTCAATTTTTTCCTCCGTCGTCACCCTTTTTCTTATAGGGGCTAGGTCGATCAATTCGGCGATATGTTTCAGGTGTTCCTTCGCCTCTGGTTTGCCATTCGGCAAGCGTTAGGGGTTTTGCATCCTTGTAATAATCGTCGGATCTTACAAAGTTGTCAAAAGCAACTTTCGAGGTGAAGACTCTTGACCAATCGTTGCATTCAGGATGATCTCCCTTAACTTCAAGGAATACAATTCCGGGAATGTTTGAGGTCCAGTTGCCTTCTTCATCTGAGATCATGACGAGCGTTTGATTGGGGTCTTCCGTTGCGGCGCGAATTACCGCGCGTCCAATCGTTTCACCTGCCATATCGCGAGCACATAGCATGCAACGAACCATCATTGTCCAACCATCAGCAGATACAGTGGCTCCCCACTGATCTCCGTCTGGCAAAGCAATTGAACAGTGACCGCATTCGGACATGTTCATCCAACCCATTCCGGACATGTACATGTCCTCGTCAGTTGATCCTTTCATCCAGCCCATTCCTGGCATTCCCATGGGATAACGGTGATCGTGTAATGTGCCGGGTTCGCCTTTACCTGGTTCTTCGCCTCTGTGAGTCGATCCAAGTACACGCCAAATAGCGATGTCGATTTGCTCTTTCTTTTGAGCTTCTGACAGCGTGTCCGTTGCGAGGATATCTCCAATATTGTCATGAAGCATGTGGAGATTGTCGAATGAATTGGCGATGTAAGGAAAACGCTTTGAAAAACGTGGGCTCATTTCTCCGGTCATCGGCATGAATTCTCGATCTGTATTAAACAACTCGACGTTCCGATAACGGTCACCCATCACTTGATATTGAGGGATATGAGTGTTTGTTGGGGTTCGGTAAAGCATGTCGTAGTTCGCCGTTTGGAGCCAGTGGTAGCCCCAAAAGAGAGCGTTTACTTTTGGATACTTCGTTCGGAATGTTGTGCTGTACGAATAGCTATCCAAAACCTCCATGTTCATTGGCAGGCCCGTGATTGCATAGGGCTGCGAAGCGTATCTCTGCCAAAGAACTTCGATTTCAGCGTCTTTTTGTTCATCGGACCAACCCTTATGGGAAAGTACGTCGATGGTTTGGAAGTGGAGAAGGTGCGCCCAGTCGAAGACTTTTTCGAGAGATCCGTATTTTCGTTTGAATGTCGGAAGGATTGCTCCTTCATCGATTGGGAGGTGAGGTGGGTTCATGAGAACGCCGACGATTGACCGGTGAATGGAGTCTTCCATTCGGTCGGCTTTGCCCGTTACCATGGCTTCGTAAGCGATCCCGTGACCGACGCCGGTTCCGTACATGTCGGCGGCGAAGGCAGGGATGTTTCGAATCGACCAATTATAGGGAGCTGGTTTGTAGAATAAATGATCTGAAGTCTTGTTGGACATCCATTTTGGAAATTGTTCGGGTGGAGTTGGAAGCCCGGTATTTTTTCCGTCCATTCCTTTCATCCCCTGATGCATTCCGTGATCAGTTTGCGAGAAAGCAGTGCCATATAGCGCGAAGATCGCAATGGTTACCGCTAGCGATTGAGAGTAGTGTTTCATGGTGTTGATACCCTTACTTGGCTTAATTTGAGGAGCGAGCTTTCCGCTCCTCAAAGTGGCCGATTGACTACTTCTTCGCGACCTCCTTCAGCATTTCATCGAGGGTCAAAGACTTGGCGTTTGAGATGCTGTTGGCTTTCGCGTATTTTTCTAGTTGAACTTTGGATGTAAAAGTTCGGGATTGTTCCGCGCAATCCTTATGTCGTTTGAACGTGTTGAGGAACACTGTTCCGTCGGGTGCGCTCCACTTGCCAGCCGTCCTTTTGAGGATGATTGGTTTGCCAGCGGTTTCACTAGGAGCGTAAACGATGAGGTCGCCACTGAACTTCTTTTGATCAGCGAAGACGCAATAGACGCATCGGTATTCGATTTTTTTATTGCCGAATTTGACGACTACCTCGTTATCTTGAGTTTCGGTGTTTTGAACCAGTTTTGTTTTGCAGAAAGGGCAATCGGCGTCGTGGGCATACGCGGGAGCAATTGCACCAAATGTGGCCGTTGCGACGAGGATCATTGAAAGGATTGTTGTTTTCATTGTTTTTCCGTTAGTTGAATTGTGTTGAGGAGATTTACTGCCCATAAATGAGCTGTCCTCCAAAGTGGCCCGTTGCTCCGACCGCGATGGTCGCAACAAAAAGCAGAATGTAGTAGAAGGCCGATGTTGGATTCTTGCGAACTTTCCAAATAGCAGTTGTCAGCATAAGAACTGTTGAGACTCCAGCGAGAATCGCGTGAGTCAAAACTATCCCTTGCCATGAGTAGCCAGCTTTGAAGAAGATCACAAATCCGGTCGGCACGGTGACTAGGGTCATCAAGGCACCTGCCAAGAGATTCCAGCCAGAGGCCTTTTGAAGAAGGTCATTCTTTTTGATTCGCCCCAATACTTCGAGAAGTGCTCCGAAGATAAAAAGGGCAATCGGAAAATGAATGACTAGCGGGTGAAACCCGTGCTCAGGGAAGACTTTTATGATGGATTCCATCGGCATTAGCCTCCTCAGATCACTTGATATCCAGCACGAAGCTGAATGTTTTGATTTCGCCCTGGTGATCAAACTGTGCAAATGCCTTGTAGAGGCCAGGTTTGGGGAACCGGCCCATAAATCGGAATTTGCCTTCCTTTTGAACAGCTACCGTTTCAGCATCTTCTTTGGGATGACTATGAACGACGGTTTGACCATCCTGGTGAATGATCATCATGTGTCCGGCGGCTCCAAGCCAAGGCTTTGTGTCGAGCACTGGCTTGCCGTCGGCGGTTAGAAGCTGAACCTCAAGGATCGTGTTCTTTCCGACCGGAACTGGTTCATCAAGTGGCTTTATCGTCGCAGAAACGCCGCTCACCATTGATGGGCCCATGGAAGGAACTAGCTTTCCATCCCAAGTCGGCTTTGGCCCGTGCATGACATTGATCTGAGTAACTAAGAGTTGAGAGCTTTTTCCAGCCGGTGCAACATCTCCGTAAATCCAATATTTCCCAGCTGCCGGAAAGGTCATCTGAATAGTCCAAGTCCCATCTGCCTGCATCACGGGATGTTCATGAACAAACCATCCCAGATCTTCACTTGCGATCAAGAGGTGGAATTTCTTCTCATGGACGATCTGAAAATCCTTTTGGATTGAATCAGCCTTGGAGTCTTTCACTTGTAGCTTTAGCTCAAATGGATTACCGGCTTCGCCATGCTGGGGAAAATCCACGACGCTCAAAGAGTACGGCTTCTTCCCTGCTGACATGCCTTCGGGACGCTCATCTTTGACGTCAACCATAAACTTCACGGGAAATTGCTCTTCCCCTGGCAAAGTTAACTTGAGATCGATTTGGTACTCTCCGCCATGCGGAAAGTAGAGGACTATTCCGTAGTATCCGGGAATACCTTCACGGTGGATTTCCGGTGTCTGGGCTGGCATCCCAGCCATAGCGGGCATGGTGACAAGGCCAGTTGCTTCGACGTTAGCGATGCCTAGATTGCCTTCGACGGGATCTTTTTTTGTTGTATCAGTGACCTTGAACTCGATATCCATTTCCTCCCCTGCGAAGACACCTTCTTCCGGGACGAGAAGCTCAATTTCATAGTTGCCATGCTTGACCTTGGTGACAGTTCCACTAGGGCTGTGTTGCATCATGTCATGCTGGCTGTGGTCGTGTTGTACGGTGATAGGTTCGGTTGTATCTGAACATCCAGATACAAGAATGCTAGCTCCGAGAATGAGTGCTGCCGATTTTGCAGCGATAAGTTGAATCATGTTTTTTCCTGTAATTTGGTCGTGAACGAAAGAATCAAACGCCGCTAAAAACGCGACGCGATGAGTTCACGCTACAGGAGGAGCGCGGGAGCCAGACGTAGTTGTACTAGGCTCGGCTGGAGGCCCCGAATCGGTCACCAAGTGACCAGGTGCGATGAGCCGCCTAAAGATTGGCGGCTCTATGATGTCCGGCAATGTAACCGGAACATCAATTTGACTCTGATAAGACTGTATGGCAGTCTGCGGTTGAATCGTAATATTGTCGCACGAGCCGATTGATTGGCATGAGCCGTTACACTCGTGCTTTTGCTTTTGATCACCGGGTTTTTCGTGTCCGCCACAATGATCTTGGCTCGCACTGGAATGAGACTGAGTTGCCTTGGCACATTCCGCCGCACATTGTGCTGCGCAAGCAAAACCAACCGTCGCCTGTAAGAACAAGGCGATGATCCCCATGAAAAGGGTGGCTTTGCGGACGGAAATCAGCATTCGACTAATAATGGGAACATACCTGAGATGGACAAAGTTCCACCGTCCCGATTTTTGTTGCCACCTATTACCTCGCCTGCTGAACTGCAATGGTGCTCGGAGTGAGGAGCGATGCAGTTGGAGAGGACTACATACCAATCTTTCATATGGTGACTTCATTGTCCTGCGCGGCTACTATCGCTTCCACAGCTGACCTCACATCTTCGTCGGTCGATATGGCAAGGAGTGCATTCGACGAATCAATGGCTTCTTGGTGGTAGGGAAACATTTCCAATATGAACTCTTCGTCGGAAGAGACTAAATTGTCGATGCGGGTCGCTGCGGAGTCCGCCGAAGTTGCTTGCTCTTTCTTAAGACCGGGGTAATCACAAACGCGGTTCCTGCGGTCAAAATTCCTATCGCAACTGCATATAAAACTGTTCTATTCATCAAGAAACGTTTAAAAGTATGTCAGTTATGATGTTCGACGACTTTGCTATTAGCAAGAGTTCCGGCTTTCTTTGACTTTCCCCGAAAATCACCTTTGTTTACGACACCTTTACGCGTTTATACGGACATTATAGTTCGGGCATATGGGAGACCTCATATCATAGCGTAAGGAGAATATGAAATGGAAGAATCAAACGCCAAGCAAAATGAGATGGCTCAAGACAAATCAGAAATGTCGATGCCTTGGGGCAAGTTTGCCGGGATGATCGGTGTTTCGACGGCGGTTATGTTCGGGTTGATGTATCAGCTTGTTTACGAGCCGGGCCATGCGTTTTTCAGCTTGAACCGGTTCATCGCTTCGCTTTTGATGGGGTGCGTGATGTCAATGATTATGTTGGCCTTCATGTGGCCGATGTATAAGGGGAAGATGACGAAGTTTGCAGTTGTCGGGGCGAGCGGAATCGCGGCCATTGGGCTCTTTTGGGTGAACCGCCAGCAGGTGATGATCGATGACGTCGCCTATATGAAGTCGATGATTCCCCACCACTCGATTGCGATCAATAATTCACGAAAAGCCAAGATCAGTGACCCTAGGGTGCGGGAGTTGGCTGATAGCATTATCACCGCGCAGGTGAAAGAGATCGAAGAGATGAAGTTGCTGATCAAGGATATCCAAAGCAACGGCAAGAGGGGGGATGCGCCGTTGCCGCCCCGCACGGCCCAAGTGACAGAAGACATGCTGCCGGAAATTCGCGAAGTCCTTTCCAAGTAAAGATCCGTGCAAACTGGCAAACCAACGAGTTCTATTCCCATCTGGTTTTGACGGAAGTTTGAACCTAAGGCAAAATACGTTTTGAACCTAAATGAACGTGGTTCACCGAAGTACATGCGATTAGAACTGCAATAGCCTGAAATCAAGTCGTTCCTGGCTACAAAAAAAGCAGCCTTCATGCGAAAGGCTGCTGAAATTAGTAGTCCTCAGGCAAAAGGACGGTCGTTACCGAGCGATCCCACTCGGTAACGATCCAAAACGTGACCTCACCTTTAGATGAGTAGACCGACATGAGCCGAGAGCCATGAATCAAAGCCTCTTCATTCGACTCGCGGTCTTCATCGCAGACTTCACCCCAATCGCCATTTGCATGGCGTTGAAGTGCGGCGAAGACCTCCTCTGGGGGAATCGTTGCGACGAGATTTGCAGTCGCGACCAAGCGACCAAGCGGGAATTTGGTTTGAGTTATCAATGTGGCACCTCTCAGGGCCTGCATCGCGCCCCTGTATATTAGTCAGGGAGGCCGTTGAGCCGCAGGCCCAATCGAAGTGCCACAAATTCAAGATAGTGAAATCGACTTGCGAAATCAAAAATGGTTCAAATGCTGCAATCAAATGTGAATGCACGAACTCTGAACCCTGTTCCTACTATTAGCAGAGCAATCAGCTACCAGGGTTCCAATACGGAATTGCACACGTATCGCAATCGTCAAGTATGAAAGCCACACTCTGTTCAGCCCGAGTCACAGCAACATATAATTCGGCAGATTGCTGAACAGTCAAAGTCCCATTACCCTTTAAAAATTCTTCAATTGGTTTAGTAGGTAAAATACATGTGCGGCGAACTGACAACCCTTTTGACTCCTTGTAATTCGTAAACGTGTATGGCAGTTTGCGTCCTGAATTCGCACTGTGCCGAAGTACAAGGGGGCAAAATTGATCGATATATTCCGAAGCATCATTTCTCTTGATTAGATACAGCCCGTCGTGCTCTGATGTTCTAGTATTTTTCGAGACAGTTGCCTCAAATCCCCAATCCGGACCAAATAGCGCATCCGCGAATGATGCAATTTCTGGTCGGCATCTCCAAGTTTCACAATTTTGTGTAATGCTGATTTGACCGCTCTCCTCTAGTTCACGAAACCATGTCCAAATACCTGTGAACATGTACTTTCTGTTTTTGGCTTCCTGAGGATTAGTAGCTATGACTGCTTGGCGAATATCGCCAACCATCCTAATCTTGATTCCACTAGCTATAAGAATCTTGAGAACTTCCAAATCATATCCACACAAATCTTGAACTTCATCGATATAAATAACATCGTAAATTCGAGATAGTCTGTCTAGCCAACAACCGTCACACTTTTCATGGACATAATATGCCAATTGTGGTAAATGAATTCTGAAAACTTTGTCATCATTGGATAGATATCTAGTTGGACTAGTCACTCTCTGGAATTGTTCGGGAAGTGTGTAAAAGTCAAATCCCCTCAGCTTTCGATCATGAAAAGCAAACGGAAGGAAGGGTCGAACAATATGCTTAATGAGAAATGCGAACCATCCTTGGATTTCAATTCCATAATGGTCTCCAGCATAAGTTCCGATCCGTGCTTTAAGCTCGTTCTGGTTATTGGTGGTGTACGTTAAGATGAGGATACGAGCGTCCAAAGGCGCGTTTGCACACTGATCAACAATACCTTGAGTCTTTCGAGATCCGGCGACAGCCAAGGTCAATTCAGCAGCACTAGCCATTAATAAACTCGATAGCTTCTAAAAAGTATTCGGGCGCGACGATACTCTCAGTGTGTTCTGCGATACGAAGTGCCGCTTCGGTCTTGTTCTTCAACATCCATTCGATGGGACTTTCAGTTGTTGAGAGACCCAAGATAGAACGTAATTTACCCTCATCATTTATCGCGCTAACTTGTGGCTCAAGCGTTGAGCCATGTTGTACTTGCCCCCTAAAAAGCTTAATCGACGTCGTTGTATAGTTTGCATAATGTGCATCAAGCTCTGTTTCGGTGTACTTATCTAGATCGCGCAGAAAAGCGCATTTGCGATTAATGACTTTAGCCAGCTCCAAAAATCGTTTGAATGACAAACCCCGAATACAGATCACGTCAATTCCACACTCAATTGGATCGACTCCATACTGGTCGCGATAGAACCTACTGAAAAGTATTTCATCAGATGCACCTTCCACAAGCACAACCTTTGAGGCCAAAACAACGCGCAATGTGTCGTATCCAGGAAGTTTTTTGAAATATGAGATTGTATCGTTACTTATTGATGTCATTGGCGCAACCACACCATCGGACACTAGTCGAAGAGCATCTAGTCCGAGGCGATTAAGAACAAAAGAACTGTGCGTTGTAATGAGCAGTTGCTGATCTTCACCTGAGATTTCTTCAATTGCCTTCAATAGCTTATTGAGACTCGTGTGCGAGAGGTGATTCTCTGGCTCTTCAATCATTGCAATTCGCGCGCTTTCGGCATGACGCGCCATGGCCAACATGATCTTCACTGCTGCCTGATGGCCCTGACCAGATAACCCAAATGGAACCATTCCGAGATGTGGTGTAACTGCCCCTTCCCACGAAGTTCTTGAAGTTTGATCCATCGCCAAACTAAGCTTAGCGTTATCATATAGTCCCTTGAGGGCAGCTAGATCAGTGTTAACTTGACTTAGATGATCTGTGGTCATAGCCTCTTTGACCGAGCGATATGCCACCGAGAGTTGCGTCCTTTGCTCGACAGTCAGAGTGTCATTAAGCATGCTCCGAAGATAGTAATCGACTCCAGAGGATGTCCGTATGGTTCGCGAATCGATAACTGCAACACTAATTTCTTTTGGGCGTCTGACTATGACATCGTCAGCAAAGGATCGCCATTCTATTTTGTAAAATTCTACGGGAATGAGTTCCGTATCCTTCTCGACAAAGGCTTCGAGCTCAGCCCCGTAATCATTGTTTGGTAGGATTTCGATCTTGATACCAGAACATTCGCGAGTTGGAAGATCAGAGTTGTGAGCACCTCGAAGTCGTTGTAGCCGGTCGTCATCCTTGAAGAACACCTCTATTGAAATGGTTGGCAGTTGAACCTTTTTACCTTCAGCTCTCGCTGCGAAGAATTCGTCCACGATTTCTGTGTTGAACCAAAATGGGTTCAGTTCTTCGCTCGCAACACGTGAATTGACATACCCTGTAAGTACTAATGCTAGTGCCTCTAACAGAGTTGACTTACCGCTCTCATTGTCACCAACGAAGATGTTTATCCCCTCCCGCAACTCAACTGTAACATCACGGAATTTCCGGTAGCCACGGATGCGAACTTTCTCGATCACAGCTTCCTCCTAATACCTAGATAAAGTCGGGTCATATATTCCACTTCCCAGAGACAGACCGATCATATTCAGCCATGTCACTTGTACCCTCAAGTCCAATCGCCACGAAATGTTTCTTCGCGGAATCGAATTTTGCCAATTCTGATTCGTTTTCGCTTTCCATTGCCAAGTCTCTTTACATTGGATGTGTGCAGTCATTCTAGCCTGAATTTTGCATCTGAGGAAGTTCCCGAACAGATTATGAAATTTGCATTAAACGACTGATTCTTGTACTTTTCGCATTCTGCCACTAAATGAGAGTATGAACTGCTACCTTTGCGGGTCAAAAATACCGCAAGCTACTCGCCAAACTCGTCGTCGTGTTCAGACCGGTGATCGGTTCGTTCGTCGAAACGGTCGGAACTCGAACCGTAATTTCACCTTTGGGAAGCGTGTGGTGTGTAATTCGTGTGCTCGCTGGATGGATCGGAAACGCGATGCAGACCAGCTCATTCGGAATCTAGGTGCAATCGGGCTCTTGATCCTCCTAGCGATTCTCCTTAGCTTCAAATAGAAAATGACCCCGCATGTTGCGAGGTCAGGAATCAGGAGTACGTAACTCCTCGGATATAGTCAGCTGCTTTTTGAGCCTGAGCTGCGGCAATGACCATAGCTTTGGGGTCGGCTTTGAGAACCTTCAACCAGCCGTTGATATAGCTGGCGGCATTGTCGATGACTGAGTTATCTAGCCCGACAGTGGCGCAGCAAAATGCTGAAGTAAGTTCGGCCACGAGCTCCTCTTTGCTATAGTCTCCCGAACCGAATCGGATGTTGCCTGTAACTTCTTTTCGATTGAGTCTAGACATATGTCCAGTAGAATGTCCGAGTTCATGGGTTAGGGTCGAGTAGTACGCTTCAGCCGACTCAAATGAACTCAAAAGAGGCATTTGAACATGGTCGTCGCTCGGTCGATACCAAGCCGATTGTCCTCCCTCTGCAATCGAAGGAGGGTTTGGCATGGACTGCACCAAGAGTTCAGCCCGTTCGATCCGTTGTGGCTCATTGAGCGGCTGGGGGCGATAGAGTTCCGGCACGTCCAGCCCATGAGACTGGGATACGTTGTACAAATTGAAGTAGCGGAGTATCGGAATCCGCTTCTTTGCTTCGCCCGGTTCAGTCGGCGGTTCCCAGTGCTTCCAAAACACCACCATCGTGGATTTCTCGCCCTTCTTGATCTGACCACTTCGTTCTTGCACTTGCTTGAACGTGAGCCAGCGGTGATCGGAGTACGGAGTGATTCCAAGGAGGAATGAGTTGATGCCACGATACGGTTTGCCTGTGGCAAGGCTAGTCGGGAGCGTGGCGTCGGAATGCCATGGCTTTCGCCAAGGGACGACTCCGGCTTTAAGGGAGTCTAGGATTCTCAAAGTGACAGTTTCATAGATCGTGAGTTTCATGGTGACCTCGGCGGAATGCC
This sequence comes from Fimbriimonadaceae bacterium, assembly GCA_027492935.1. Lineage (GTDB taxonomy): Bacteria > Armatimonadota > Fimbriimonadia > Fimbriimonadales > Fimbriimonadaceae > UphvI-Ar2. Next base: position 5,763 of record JAPUDU010000012.1, on the reverse strand, counting down.
GCTGAGGTCAGCGTCTCAACTAAGTATAAGACGCATCAAATGATGACTAAATCATGCAAGTACGTCATTGAAGGAAAGCATCCGGATAAGCTTGGTCAGAAATCCGGATGCAATCCCATTTCAAAAGTAAATGCGGTTCAAAAAATATGTCGCATTTGGATTACTAATCGTTACCCTGTTTGAACTGCGCAAAACACCAGTGTAATTGTTCCGAGCATTTGTAAAACACTGGACTCCGGCAGGAACATTGCGGACAGTGATCGTGAAAAGAAGTCGGCCTCCTGAGAGATTCTGACGTGTCATTGAGACCGGGAGTCCTGAATTTTGGTACGAGGAGTAGTTGAAGATGGTATTCGCCAACAGGGTCTGCGGAGTCATAGTTGAAGCGGTGTACCACACTTGATTTCCGGGGACTTCTATGGTTGCGATAACCGTAGCGGCAAATGCCACTCGAGAGAGAACGACGCTGCCCGCAAGGGCAACACTCAACAAGCATTGTTTCATGTGATTTTTCCTTGTCTACCGAAGGCCACTCGTGATATTCTTGGATTAAGGCTAATGTGGCCTTTCCTTTGGAGAAACTAGTTGGTGCTAGTTATCCTAAACCAAGAGTTCCCTTCGGGGGACTCTTTAACTCTACCCGAGTAGTTTTCTGGAAATACAAGAATTTTCTGGAAATATACAAAGTTTTTTCAAGACTCCAGAATTTATGATGGATTTGTGACCCCAGGTATACTCGTTTGCTAATTCATGAAGATTGAGCAGGTAAATCAGCCATCACTGTTGGAGTATCGATTTGAAAGTGGGGAGAGGGTCATTGGATCACTAATAGAATTAGCAAAATACGTGCATCCGCGAGCTGGTGCAGGTTATGCAACGGCTCGGACAATGGTTCCAATGCTGAGTGAAGTTCTACGCGGCAAACGCTCGGGTGGCAGCGAATTGATCAAAGCAATTGTTCAGTATGTGAGTGATCGCACAAATTCAGATGTAACTTGCGAGATTGACGAAGTGATCGCACACTTTTCACATAGACTGAATGCTGTTACGACTGAAGTTTTAGAATTATCCGCCCGCTGCTCCAAGCCAGATGTTTCGGCTCTCATTAACATGGTTGCCAATGCTCGAAGCATAGTTGCTGTGCTTCCCTCGGGGGTCTTCAGTGACGATGTCGGCAGGAGGGTCTTAAAAGAGTTTTGTAGCAGGACTGGGTTGTTGACCGATAGCTACCCGGAAGATGGGTCGTCTATAGAGATGAAGGTAGAACTTTGGTTCAGGGACGAAATTCGTGCCAGGAAGTGGTGGTTCTTACTCTTGGACTTTCTCGCCGAACTAGATATTGCTACTACAGAAGAGGTAGTCATGGAAAGAATTCGTAACCGGAACGAGGGGCGCATTATTGTTGCAGCATGTGTTAATCGAATTGCGACAGGCGCAAAAGTAGTTGTTGGAAATCCGACCGATATACACAGTGCTGTTGGATTTGGTTTAAACATAAGTCGGTCTGGAGACGAAGTGTCGTTGAGCCCATTGGGTTTTGATGGCACAACCGAATGGTTAGAGGAAGTTTATTCTCAGATCAATGGTTCTGATGAAACATTTGAAGTGAGTGCTTCAGATGCATTCGGGTTAAATTAAACTTGACTCGAAAATTTCAAAGGAGAAGTTTTCGAGTCAAAACCATTCAGCGCGGAAAATGTACTGACAGCCATAGAATGGTTAATAGCAAGTGAAAGAGGGCTTTACACGTAAGAGTTGCGCCCGCGCAATCATTCGAGCTTCGTAGCATCGGGTGTACCAAATAGGACAAAGAGCATTTTGAGGCCTTGGTTTTAGGCTCTCAGAGCTGTCAGCACCCGGTTCGATTCCAGCTAAAATCTGGATCACAGGATCGATGCTGATTTTTAGTTTCCCCAGAGTGAGAGTGTGTATGTCACCAAGACTCCTCAACATAGATCGTGTCACATGATGAGGCAGCATGTGAGGATTGAAGAGAATGCGCGTGGCGTGGATTTTGTTGAGAATGTATTTATCAACTTCCTCCTCAATCGTTCCCATGATACGCATTTTGGATTCGTGCTCGGTGATCTGCGCTTTTAATGTTTGCTTAAGATTTTGGAACTCGTTTGGACTGAGTTCACCATCGAGCCTTAGCTCAGTCAAACGTGACATGCGCTCAAGTAGTCGGTTGTATTCCGTTTGAAGCTCCTCTAAGGATGCCGTGACCGCTCCTTGCTCCTCAACACGAGAATTGTGAAGTGCTCGCTTGCACCACCCAATCCATTCTTCACTGAGCCCAGTTTTCTCCCCAATAGTCCGGAGGGTTTCTTGAAGCGTCTCATGTGACATGCTTTGCTTCTTGCATCCCTTGGCTCCGGAGCAGTGATAGTAGGTGTATTCAACTCGCTCTCCAGTGGACTTGTAATGTTTTACCTTTCGTTCACCAACGACAGAGCAGCCGCAATTACCGCAAACCAGTGATCCCGAGAAGGACAGTGGTTCTTTCTTTGGTCTGACCGTCAAATTCCTACTGAGGAAAGCTTGAATCAAGTCAAATTCATCCGGCGAGATCATGGGCTGGTGTTTGCCTTGGTAGAGCTTCCCATCATATTCAAACTTTCCTGTATAGAATCGGCTGGTGTAGATTCTGTAAACCAAGGATTTCTGAATCGGTCGTGTTGAACCCACTCTTCCTGCTCCTTTTAATCCCATGGCTACGAGTTCACGATGCACTTCGGCAATGGAGTATCCACCGGTAAGGAGTAATTCCCAACCCTTCTTGATTAGGGGGTAGGTAGTTGGTTCAGGGTCGATCTCGCGAGTATAGGCATTGTTCTTGTAGCCCAAAGGAGCCAGTCCAGGGAACCAGCCGCGCTCACATTTTCCTGCCATGCCGCGCCTCACGTTGCGGCTCAGGTCTTGAATGAAGCTCGTAGCCATGCCATTTTCAATGGACATAATCAATACGTTATCTTCGGGTTTGTACGTGCGTTCTGGAGTCCTAATAAACTGGATTTTGCCGGACTGGAGGAGGTGGGCGATGATTCCTCCATCTACCAAATTTCTATTGAGTCGATTGATCGCCCAAGTAAGTACGCCGTCTACTTTGCCGTCGTTAATCATTCCGATCAGCCGTTGAAATTCAGGTCGTGAGCCTGGGGTTTTGGCGGATTTAGATTCAAGGATCACTTCCGAGACGGTGATGTTTTCTTTCTCAGCGAGGTCTTTGAGAATGCGAATCTGATCGTCCAGACTCTGGACCTGCCGATCTTCGCTCTCCGTTGATTTGCGGGCGTAAATAATGGTCGCCATACGTTTTGAAGTAATAAATTTGTAATAGGCGAGTTGCTGATTCCATTGCTTCCTTCTCACTTAACTCTAACGAAAACTGCTCCTGGACCATAGTCCGGAATTTTTTGACGTCGGCGGATGTAGGGGTTGGGAGCCACATGTAAGTTAGTTTCTCGCTCATTCGACAAATAAACAATTGAGACTCGCTCTGCGCAATACGTGCATAAAAAAGGCCCACCCATATTTGGGTAGGCGTATCACTCTAATTCAGAAGAGTTGATCAAATAGTTCTTCGTCATCCGAAGAATCGTCGATGGGGCCGTCATAGATCGCGAGACAAAGGAAAATTGGTTTACCTGATTCACCTTCCTCTCTTCTCCGCAGAATCGCTTGCTCAAAAATATCCCGAAACTCTTTCGATCTCCACTCTTTATGAAGCATTGGAGCCGCTATGACCTCGCCCGAAAGGATTTCACTCGACTCTGATGCTTGTTCCTCCGACAAGACCTGGAGCCTTTCGTTGGAAATGTATATTGAGTTGAAGAATCTCCTGTAGTTTGTGAGAAGCAAATCATACGATTGATCTTGATCACCCGTTATCTCCCTAAACAAGAGCACGTGGTTTTCATCGAGTTGTGTGCGTTCGAACATCGTGTGCGCACACTATCAAATTACTTTGAATCGGTCCACCCTAAAACACGCTCCGGGAGGATCAATCCGGTGAATTATGAAAACATATTAAAGTCATGACAATCAAGTCATGCAACGCTTGCATCGACGCGCAACCACTTGTGCGGTATTTGTTCGGTGTGTTGCAATAGGTGCATGTCTAAAACACCCCCTAAGCAGGCCCTCGGGCCGACCATTATTCGCCTTCGCGATGTGATGGATCACACAACTCGGTACGCCTTCAGCGGCGTGGCTCGGCTCGCTGCCGATGCCAAAGTCAGCCCCGCATCAGTCTCAAGATTGGTCAATGGCAAAATGAACCCAACATTTGGGATGGTCGCCCGAATCACTACTGCGCTTGAGCAGACGCTGGGATACCGGATCGACCCACGTGATATTTTTGCAGAATCTGGAAGGTTCCTGACCCCACATGTCTGTGACCTCATGGGGTGCACCGGATGCCTCCCGGAGAACGCTACCGATGAGTTCGGTGATATTAAGCCGGCCTTCGCCAACATCAAGCCTGGACGCTGGGTTTCCTCACGCTATCCAAGCGGCTATCAATCTAGAAAGAAAGGAGGTTCACGATGAACCAAAAAGAACTAACTTCTGTGCTACAGACATGCTCACTTCATAGCTTACTGCTCATGACCTCCAAGATGCTTGCACGGTCTGGATATGGCGACGTTCAAATCCTTGACCGGAGAGAAGTCAGGCAAAAATCACGGTTTGGCGGACACGAACTGCTTTGTGAATCGACGCTGGGAACCGTACCGATCAAGGTGATTGTAAAAGTAATCAGTGACTCAATTCGACTCAGGATGCTTGACGAGCTCGCTGGAGCCGTTCTGCGTACCAATTCCGACCTTGGGATCATCGTCTCGCCCTATCCGCTCTCAAACACTGTAGCGCGGCACAAGGAGTCGTACAACGCTGCTCGGATCGCAGTGATCGATGGTGACGGCCTGGCAACCAGACTCTCAACCCTTGGGATTGGTGTCCGGCCACGTGGCGGAGTGGATTACCAGTTCTTTTCCCATCTTGATGACATTGGTAGCCGCGCCCGCACATTTATTCAAATGGAAGGAGCCCGATGAATATGCAAAAGAAGATTGAGCTTGCCAAGCGGCTTCACATGGTAGGTGTATCCAAAGATGGAGTGGTCGAACTGCTCTGGAAATTTCCACTAGAGCGAATCGAAGCGCAACTGGAATACCTCCCATACCGCAAGGCAAAACGACCAGAAGCCATGATAATTGAGTCAGTTCGCAAGAACTATTCACCCCCAAAGGAGTTTTACTATGCCCGTTCTAAAAGCGAACTTACCGAAGCCTTCGAATCGCTGGACGAAGGTTCCGAATCATCTACTGGATCAGCTCCTGCCGACGCTCAAGGACACGGAACTGAGAGTGCTTTTAATCTTGATCCGTCAGACGAGCGGCTGGCAGAAGGACGGCAAAGCAACGCTTCTGACCTACCGGACTTTGATCCGACGATCCGGTAGAGGCAACGATGCGATTGCCAAGGCACTTGCTTCGCTCAAACGCCAAGGAGTTATCCACAATCTCCGATCAGAGACGCAAAGAAGTGCATGGAAAACGGAGAGCAAACATACTGAAAAGCGGAGAGCAACAATATACAAAGAAAAAGAATAAAGACAACATGCCTGCGCCTCGCCGTACACAGGCGACGAATTTCTTTATGCTGGTGAGTGAACGAAGAACGATGAGTGATGAGTGAGTGAACCAGTATAAAGAAAGAAGGTTGAGACAAAAACCTCCCGATTTAGGTTCATCTTCCCCG
>JAPUDU010000011.1 GCA_027492935.1 Fimbriimonadaceae bacterium | reverse complement strand
GTCGTTCAACCCAAGTTCCAAAACGGCAACGTAATCGCACGCACACTTACCGACCTCTTCATCCTGGAAAGTTATCGAGGATTTGGAATCGGAGAAGAAGTCGCGAGAATGGTTTTCGACGAATCACCCGGTCTTTGGCACATCGAAATCGCCCCGCAACATGAAGAAGGTGCGAAGTTTTGGGGCAAAGTCATCTACCGCTACACCGGTGATGACTACCGCCACCTCAACTGGCGAGGAAATCGTTCAGAAATCTACGAATTTCGTTCCCCCGCTGTCCGCCCAACTGGAACAAAGGCAAACGCGAAAGAAGTTCCAATAACGCCCACCAATCCGCAAGAAATCTAAAACATCTTTATCTAGAGGGTAACGCAAATCGGGCCTCGGTCTCCGTAAAGGATGATCCGGGGCCTGATACAATTTTGAGCCACTAAACTTTCAAACACTGAATGGCCTATTTCCCCCGTTCTCGTTAACCTAGACCTAACCTAACTAGCCGTAATAGTGCCAAAATACTACGCTTCAATTGTTCCTAATTGAACGCGGAGTCCGTATTTTGGCCAAGAAGACGAACCCTCAAGAAACTATCGCCCGTGACTATGCTGACCGACTGGTTCTGCAAAAACTCACCGAATTATTCGAAGTTGTTAAACCTAGCGAGATTTCAGATGAACTCTCTAGCCAAGGCGTAAGCCTTGCTGTTGTACGTGCTTTGCTTGCATCAAACCCAGAACGATTTGCCTACGCAGAACGACGATGGGTACCTGCCTCACGTATCGACAGCGAAGGACGACCCGTCGCCGAAGCAATCGTTAGCATGGCCTCCAAATTTGGTGCTCCAATGCCACTTTCGCTGGTCGCTATCGAACTGAGCCGAATGCTCGGTTTTGAAGACGAGGAAAAAGCGGAAGATATTATCCGCGCCCAAACCGCTTCCGATTCACGACTTCTCATGACCCTCGACGAGCATGTTGTCTTCGCCGGCCTTGTTTTCGCCGCTAAAGATGAAGACATTCAGCGCGCTTATGATATGAACGGCGTAACTGAAGAAGAAGTCGCTGAAGTTCAAAAGGCTCTCGGAAACTTTGATTGGCGCGTAGAAGATGCAATTGTCAAAGCGGTTGAAAAAGCGGCTCCTGTCAATGTCAAAGCCCTCGGCGCCGCCGCTTGGCTTGTTCTGAATCCTCAAGATCCGTACAAAACACTTCTGTACGATTGGAAAGCATTCAACGCCGAACTTCTCAGCATCCCCGGTTTCATCCTCTCAGTGGATGGCGGTCTCTACCCAGAATCCGAAATCAAAAACTGGATTGCTGCTGCCGCAAAGATCGCTGGCAAACTCGAAGCTGTCATCGAAATCGAAGACGCTGCTCCACTTGAACTGAAGAAAGAAGATATCGAAACCTGTATCAAAGAAATCCTTAAGGGTGATTCCTCGACCACAGCAACGAACCTTCTCTCCGAAAAATTTGAAGTCACTCCGAACGTTAAAACGTTCCCTGATGACCTCGAAAACATGATGAATGTGCTCAAAGCCGATTCGCGTGTTCTCTGGGTTGGTGGCGACCGATTCCAAAAGCCTGGTCTCGCTCCAGACTTCGCCAAAGAAGTACCCCTTCCCTTCCAGTTCGTTCAAACCGAACACAAGCAAGAAGATGGCGATCCTGTTGATGTTGAACTGACCGATGAAGGCCTCAGCTCATCACTACGAAAACTCATTGTTCACCCGCTTGCTACCGATGTCCTCGACGAAGACATTCAGCCGGCGCCGAAAACAATGCCCGAGTCCATGCGATTGGTTCTCAAACCAATCCACCGCGAACTTGGAACTTTCCCACTGAGCCAATTCCCAACCGGATGGCTTGGTAGCGAACCCAATATCCAAGAAGTGATCTTCCGCGATGCGCAAGGTCGAGAACTACAAGTCTGGCTCAACCACGAAGCTAGACTCATGTTCAACCTCTTTGAATGGTGGCTCGACCAACCTGTCGAATCTGGTTCAGTTTTCCAACTCACCAAAACCGACGAACCCAACGTTCTCGAATTCAACTGGCTCGATCAAACCGACCCTGTCGTCTACATCTCAAACCAACGAATCGAAGAACTGCGAGAAATCGCCAGCACCGCCGAAGGCAAATCAACCTTCGAACTTCTTACCGAAGTTATGGCTCACTGGCCAAAGGGTGCGGACTTCCTCACCGTTCTCTGGGAACTCAACGTCGTCCGACGAACGAGCCGAAGAATGCTTGCATCGCTCCTCAGTAGCTATGTCTGCTTCTACCAACGCTCCGGGTCACCTGTCTGGCACTACGACCATAAAAAGGTCGAACAAGGCTTCGACAAGTCCAAGAAAAAGTTCATCAAGTCCTAATCAAACAACCGACCAATGTCCCAAGAGGGTTGACTTAAAGCCAACCCTCTGCCATCATTGCAAGGCTAACCGAGAATTATCAACAAATGGCAAACTTAAAATCATCGAAAAAAGACGTCAAGCGAAGCGCGCGACGCACAGCTGTTAACAAGAGTATTCGTACTGAAATCAAAACCTACGTCAAAAAAGTTCGACTTGCAGTCGAAACTGGCGATAAAGCCGTAACCGCAGATGCGCTTGCAATGGCTACTAAGAAAATCGATAAAGCTGCACAGCGTGGCATCATCCACAAGAACCAAGCTGCTCGCCGCAAAAGCCGAATCGCAAAAGCTGCAAACGCTGCCGCGAAAAGCTAATCATTTTCTCTCGGTTAACTCAAAACAGCTCAATTCAAAGATGAATTGAGCTGTTTTTGTTTGTTTCACCCCACCCTTCAATTTTCTGACAAAAAGTCCGCAAGTTCCGCTAACATACAGATACCCCTTTCTAAACCTAGACAATACTATTGCCACTATACTAAACGTATTAAAAAGTAATCAGGGCGAAGTGAGCAATCCAAAGACCCTGAACTCAGCTCTCACAAAGTGAAAGTGGGTGCGAGTCGAAAGTGAAAACAGCGACCCGCACAAAAAATTGAGCTCACATTTGAGCAGAAATCGGCCAGCCAGCCCTGTCCTCTCCGACTGGCTGGCTATTTTTTGTTTGAAAAAGGCAAAGACGAAAGAATCTGCTTTTCGCTCATTCCCAACACTGACGCAACCGCGTCCCAAAGCCCAACGTGCGTTTCGCGTGGAATCGCCTGCAATATCCAAATTGTCTGCTGGCGATACCGCTCAAGTTTATTGCCGCTTCGCGTCTTTTCACTTTCACTAATATTGCTCAAACGATCACTGAGCTTAATCAGGCGTGCGTTCTGAGACATCCGCCCAATCTCATCCAACAATAAACCTGTTCTCAATCGCCAGAAATCCATCTTACTCATCCCTTCTGGGCGTTCCGGCTCAACTCGAGTCACCTCAGCAACCAACGCCGCAACATCATCCCCAAATTCACGTTGAATATCTTCTAACTGAACATCCGTATCCTCAACTGTGTCGTGCAAAAGGGTCGCCGTCAAAACGACTTCATCAGTCACCCCCGCAAAATGCCGCAACGTCAACATCACTTCCACCGGATGACAAGCATAAGGCAAAGCCGCATTCCCGTCCCGAAACTGGCCGCGATGCGCATTCACACAAAACTCTAACGCCTTCGCTACTAAAACGAGCTCAGACATTAGGTCTCGCGTTCGGCCCAAAGTTCGCCTTGTAATATTCCATCGTGCAACTCTCCGGTGCGACAACTTTGTCCACTGCGTCCGTGCACTGCTTAGAAAGCACAATCTGGCACCCTTTCACACTTGATGCGAGTTGCTCAGCCGACCGAGCCCCGATAATCGGCACTGTAATTCCCGGCTGATTAGCTACCCAAGCCAAGCTCAATTCCGTTAACGTCAAGTCAAATTTCTTCGCGACAGTCGCGAGTTTCTGCACCAACTTCGCCGTCGTCGCATTCACCCGTCCCATCGGATCACTCTTGCTATAGCGACCATCCAACGGTTTCTGATTCAAGTACTTACCGCTTAACTGACCACCTGCCAGCGGCGACCACGGCAACACCGCGTAATCATATGTGCGGCAGAACGGCAACAACTCACGCTCTATCCGGCGATCCAACAAATTGTAAGGTGGTTGCTCGCTCACAAATCCAGCCGAACCCAACATCTTCGCCACGTAGTGCGCCTCCGTTACCTGCCACGCCGCAAACGTCGAACAACCCGCATCTCGAATCTTCCCTGCCCGAACCAAGGCATCCAAGCCCCTCAACGTTTCATCACTTGGAATCTCAGGTTGTGGCCGATG
>JAPUDU010000010.1 GCA_027492935.1 Fimbriimonadaceae bacterium | reverse complement strand
TATTTGCCTCGATCTCGCCGCACACACCTTGCAAGATAACCAGATTAGACAGGCAATACAAAAATCAAAAACAGTAGCCCAACTACTTGAAGAGTTCGTTGCAATCGTCCAGCCTTAACGCCCTCGACGCTGCAAATCGGTGCTCAACTGTTCAATCGGCTCCTTCAAAGCCTCAATCCCCTTCAAAGGTTTCAAAGCCCAAACCAAAGTAGAAACAAGCAACCCCGCACCAACCGCAAAGCTAAATCCCTGAATCAAGCCGTTCCGAACATGAATCTTCCAGTTATTCCCAAATTTCAACTGGCGCTCCAATACTTCATTGTTCGCCCGCAAAGCCTCAGTGAGCTGACGCGCTAATTCGCGATCCAATATCGGCTCGTGTTCCATAACTCACCCTTAATAACGAACATTAGCCGCTAACTGATGCACGGCCCGCCCCAATCCCAAATTCAAAATCATGCAAAGATCAAATAATCCAATGAACCAAGCAGGAATTCCCTGGCTCTGGCAATTCGCCAAACCCCACCGCCCCAAAGTAATCCTTGCCTCGATTTACGAAACCTTAGGCAAGGTTATGGATGTCGCACCCGAAATCTTAATCGGTGTGGCCATCGATGTAATCGTCGAAGGCAAAGATTCCATGTTTGCCACCATGTTCGGCATCACTGACCGATGGGAGCAACTCCTCATCCTCGCTTCAATCAACCTCGTTGTTTGGATTCTCGAAAGCACATTTGGCTATCTCTCCGCTGTCACCTGGCGCAATCTCAGCCAAACCATCGAACACGAAATCCGCACTAAACTCTATTCTCACGTCCAATCACTCGAAGTCGGTTGGTTCGAAGATACAACCTCCGGAGGACTCCTCAGCATCCTCAACGACGATGTCAACCAGCTAGAACGTTTCCTCGATGGCGGAGCATCCAATTTCATCCGTCTTTTCTGGAACATCATCCTCGTCGGTGCCGTATTCGCCGCATCTTCCCTCCTCATCACCGCCTTAGCGATGGTTCCAATCCCCATAATCGTTTGGGGCAGTGTCTTCTACCAAAAGCGACTCAAACCCCGCTACACAAAAGTCCGCGAAGCCGTTTCCGAACTCAGCAGCACCCTAACCACCAACATCGGCGGAATCACCACCATCAAAGCGTTTACCGCCGAACCGCGTGAAGCCCAACGCCTCTCCCGCGTCAGCAACGATTACCGCCAAGCCAACGAAGATGCGATCAAGTTCTCCGCCGCATTCGTACCTCTCATCCGCATGGGAATCCTCACCGGGTTCACCTGCACCCTCCTTGTCGGCGGCTGGCTCGCCCTCAATGGCACGCTCAAAGTCGGTGTCTATAGCGTGCTCGTCTTCATGACCCAACGCCTTCTCTGGCCACTCACCAGCCTCGGCGAAACCCTCGACCAATTCCAACGATTCCTCGCCAGCACCCACCGCATCAACGACCTGCTCCAAACCAAACCGAAAATGGTGGAAGGTCAAACCACATTGAACGAACCTATCAAGGGCGATATCAAACTTCAAGATGTCACCTTCGGATATGTCGAAGGCACCGATGTTCTCAAAGGCATCACCATGCATATCCCTGCCGGCGAAACGCACGCCATCGTCGGCGCAACTGGTTCCGGTAAATCAACCATCATTCGCCTCCTCTTGCGCTTCCACGACCCGATTTCCGGGCAAGTCACACTGGATGGACAAGACCTCCAATCGCTCAAGTATTCAAGCCTCCGAGGAGCAATGGGTTTTGTGAGCCAAGATGTCTTCCTCTTCCACGGCACCGTCCGCGAAAACATCGCATACGGTAAACCCGATGCCACTCAAGAAGAAGTCGAAGCCGCCGCTCAAGCCGCCGAAGCCAACGACTTCATTCTCCAACTCCCCAATGCTTACGACACCATCGTCGGCGAACGCGGACAAAAGCTCTCCGGCGGTCAACGTCAACGGATTTCCCTTGCCCGCGCCATTCTCTGCGACCCCGCCATTTTGGTTCTGGATGAAGCCACTTCCGCCGTCGATAACGAAACCGAAGCCGCGATCCAACGCTCCCTCGCCGTCGTCACCAAAGGCCGCACCGCCGTCATGATCGCCCACCGCCTCTCCACCACCCGCGACGCCAATAAGATATGGGTTATGGAAAACGGAAAGATTATCGAATCAGGCACCCACGACGAACTCACCGCCCAACCCGGCCTTTACGCCGCGTTATGGCGTGTTCAAACTGGAATAAATAGCAATCGAATCGGGTAAATTGGATGGGTGGACAAGCTGAATTTCCCTGCGCTGCATTTACATAGCGAACCTTACATCGGAGTTTTAACGGTCATTAAGTCTGATATCCTTGATAATCTTGTAAGGGTTAACCAACGCATAGAGGATAAGGATGAGGGATATCAGAGAGCATTTTCGATTGCAAGAGCCAAAGCAATAGGAAAATACATAAATGATGGTAATGTACTCTCAGGAGTAATTATTATAGCTCTAGACCACGCGGAATACGATTTCAATTTAAAAGAAATAATAATACCTAGTAGGCCTGACGCTGGTTGGGTTGTCGATGGTCAACACCGACTTCAAGGGGCCGCTAAGTACTCAGACATCAAGCCGGATGTTGCAGTTTTAGCTTACGTTAAGCCTCCTCTAGATTTTCAAATTGAACAATTTATCACCATTAACAAAGAACATAAAGGAGTTAGCTCCAGTCTTTATATAGACCTTCTCAAAAAACTACCTCGTCAGCTTAAGCCGACAGAAATACTTAATTCAAGGGCTCATGATTTGGCTGAAAAATTAAGAAAGACGCCAACTTCACCATTCTATAATCGTATCGTGGCAACGACTGCGCCAAGAGAAGGTCAAATCTCATTAACCAACTTCGTCAGAAAGGTCGTGCCCCTGATTCGAGAGGGCGGTAAATTGCAAATCTATCATGACGAGACAAGGGCAAGTGTCTTCTCAAATTTATTTTCTGCGCTTGAGTACTTGTATCCAACTAATACCAAAATTTTTTACAAAACAGTTGGCTTCGGAGCCATTGTAGAATGTATTCCAGAGATACTTGAACGAGCAAGTATGCTTGCTGGCGATCTTGATTGGACTAAGCAATCCATTATTAATCTTTTCAATCAAATTCAAGGATTTGATTTTGGGTCTTGGTCATCGTTGGGGAGTGGCAGTGCAGCAGAAAAATCTGCTGCTGCTGATCTTCGCGAAACCTTAAAATTGGCAAGTATTGGAACCTCAGAGCCTAAAGTATAATGCCTTCAACACCAGCAGTCAAGGTATCTATTCACGGTTACACGGAAATCAAACTACAATATTTGGTGCAATATTGGGCATCTTTGTTGAATCATGGGGAAACGGTCCCTGCTCCTGATGTTGAAATAGAAAGGTGGCAAGAAATCCAGCAAGTTCTTTCCACTAATGCAGATAGTGAAAATGCAATTCAAATTGTGACCCAGCTTGATATACCGACATCTGTATACTCAGAAGCAATTCAAGGTATACGTAAAATCAGATATCTTATTGAAAGTGTTAAGATAAATCTTGATGCACGTTGTGAAATTACAGCATATACATCACTCTATAATGCCAGCTTTATTGCATGCTTGACAATACAATTGATATCCGGATTAATACCTATCCAGGCGAAAGAAATAGGTAAAAAATATAAAGCAAAATCGCATTTTATTATTAATTTTCAAGATTTCATAATTAAGGAGGAATGCAATTTAATAATCACCCCGCATAGTACTTTCAATCATCAAGACCACTGGGAGTTGCTGCGTTATGCCGTTGTAAACATGAAAAATGTATCGGGTGACATTAGAAATTCTTACGATACAGTTAGGAATTTGAATCATTTACAAATTGGTGTCTCTCGGAATATGGTGCTGTACAGGCTTCCGGTTGATTTAGTACAAGGTAAAACGATGATACCTATTTCATCATTAAGTAGAGACTGCAGCTATTTATTTACTGGCGGAAAGTTCGCGCGGTCATGCCATGCCAATAGAATGACAGCCACAATACTATTACTTTGTTCAATATTTGAAGACATATTATCAGCTGCTAAACATGAGAAAGATCAAATTCTCGGCGACTTGAACAAGATTTCCGGTATAATAAGAGACTATGCATGATTCCAGGCGGTTCAATCTTCACATCGATGATTTCAATTCCTGGGCAAAGAAGGAGATATCAGTCGGGTCTTCATTTCCACTTATTGTGACGTCTCCACCCTATAATCTTTCAAAAGAATACGAGGT
>JAPUDU010000009.1 GCA_027492935.1 Fimbriimonadaceae bacterium | reverse complement strand
AACCGATTTGAATTCGCATTCGACTTGAGTTTCGAATTCAGTAACAGTCGTTTTGGGGTCGGCAGGAAGGCTGAGATTAAGACCGGTTTCCCCCATTCGGTAGGTTTTCCAATGATCTTGAGGAGTGGTGAGTAGGATGAATGAAAGGGCGGTTGTGATCATGGACTTGGGATAGACGTTTAGTGCCAACCCGAGGTTCGGATTGGCACTAAATTAGCTCTTGTTCGATTTTACTTCTTTGCGATTTCTTCTTTTGTGCGTTTTGAGATATCGGACATGATGGCTTCGCTGTAGCCATCCCATGAATCAACGATCACGCCTTTTTTGTTGATGAGGACGAACATAGGAACGCCAGTAATTTTGAGCTTTTTGGCAAGATCATCGCCTTCATAGGCAAAAGCATAGGTGTATTTGTGATCGTCTTTGTATTTGACGATTTCCTTCATGCCTTTTTCTTCTTCCATAACGCTGACGCCAATTACGCGAAGGCCTTTTGCATAGTTGTCTTTATGAAGCTTTTGCATGGTCGGGCTTGCTTTTTTGCAAGGTCCGCACCATGTTGCCCAGAAATCGAGAAGGACAACTTTGCCTTTGAGGGTGGAATTCGTGTGCTTTGAGCCGCTCGTTAGTTTGAGACTGAAGCTCGGGGCGGCTTTGCCTTCTAGAGTGCTGGTTTTGTTTTGTGCGACGGCAGAGAAAACAGTTCCGACAAGCAATACTGCGCTGACAGCGCCGATTTTAAGCAGTGTCTTGTTCATGGTTCTTTCAATCATAACGCTTCAGGCTCATAAAGAGTTCAGCCGTCCTACATTTTTGGGGATAATCGGAAGAGATGAAACGCTGGTTGCCGTGGTTAATTGTTCCGCTGGTTTTTAGCGTATGGGTTTTTGTGATTCGGAGCGGTGGGCAGTTCTTGCTTGACGATTCGGATACGAAGGTTTTGCTAGCGAACATTCAGGAGCGAGGGAATCCTTGGAGTTGGTTTGCGGGGGATTGGCCGTTGTTTAACCATTTTTATCGCCCAATTTCCACCTTGTTTTTTGAGATGGATTTGAAACTTTATGGGATGAACGGGGCGGGGTTTGGGATGACGAATGCGCTTATTTGTGGGGTTTGTATATGGCTGGCATTTTGGGTGGGGAGGGAATTGACTGATAAGCCGATTACTGCGGCTTTGGGGACACTTGTTTTTGGTTTGGCGCATGTTAGATTAGGGGCATTAATTGGGGTTTTTGGTTGGCTTTGGATTTTGGCGGTTTGCTGCCTCATTGGGCTGTTCCGTGGCAAGTTGCGGGATCGGATTTGGCCAGTGGCTTTTGGGTTCTTGGGTTGTTTGTTTTTGGCTAGTTTGGTGCCTGGGCCGCTGGACTTTAAGGCGCGAATTGTGGATTGGTTGCCGGGGCGAACTGCGAGCGTGATGGCGATATTTGGGCTAATTTCTGTGGCGGCTTATGCCCGGTTTGAGCGATTGACGGGGGTTCGGAAGGAGGGGGAACCGACTTCGACGGATCTACCCGCGACGAAAGGGACGGTGGTTGAAAAGGCAGGGCGGTTCGCTTGGGTTTGGGTGGCTGTATCAGCGGTTGGTTTGGTTTTAGCCTTGGGGGCTTATGAGCAAGCGGTGGTGATTCCAGCTTTGCTTACGGGGGTGATGATACTGTTTAAGCTACAAGGGCGGAAAGTGCATTGGGCGAACTTGATCCTGTTTTGGGGGATACTGGTGGGGTATTTGCTGTTGCGAAGGGCAGTGGTTCCAAGTGACGTAAGCGGTTATCAGGCGCAGCAGTTCCGTTCTGGGGGCGGGGTTTTGAACGACTTATTGCTTTATTTGGCTCCGGGGATTTCGAACTGGTCGAGTTTTATTGGAAGTTTGGAATCGGGGTTTTTGGCACTCATGACAGCTACTCCTTGGATTGGTGGTGCTTTGATTTTAGGGAACTTGACTTCGTTAATCGGAGTTTGGAAGGATCGTGGACGTTGGTTAGGAATCGGTCTTTTGTTAATGGGATTCGTGGCGTTTTTGCCGATGGCGTGGCTGAAATTTTTCGCTCATTACCACTATTTTCCAGCGGTGTTTTATTCGTTCTTTTTGGTGGTTTTTGGGCAGATGGTGCTGGGTTGGGTGGTTGAGGCGGTAAGCCCGAGTAGGGTTTTGGCTCCGGCGCGAGAATAGGTGTGATATGAAAAAAGTTTCTCTGAGGGTAATTCTTTTATTGATCGGTATTGGTTTGCTATTGGGGAGTTTAGTGGGACTTGGAATAGTGGGGGCAGATCCAGAAGCTGCGAAACAAAAGGCGTTTGCCTTGGGGCTAGATGTATCGGAAAAGCCGTTGGCGAATGGTGAGATAGGGCACGAAATTGCTGGAATTTCAGTTAAGATGCCGATCTTTGACCCTCGGTTGGGATTTGAGCGAGGCAAACGGTGGACGGATATTGTTAGAGCGAATCGAAAAAATATTGCTAATGCGAATCGGTTGGGAGAGTTATTGCCGGTTCGGTTTGAGATTGAACAAGAACCTGCAAGTGATAACTTCAATTGGCTCGAGTTGTTTGCCGTACAGAGTTCGGGAGAGTGGTGGGTGTTGCAGGGCATGGCTGCTTTGTTGGCCAGTGATTTTGAAACGGCGCAGAAATACTTTGACTATCACTATCACGCTTTTCAGCAACTTGTTGCGACTCAAACCGGGCAGGGGCTCAAAAGCAGTTATGTGCTGGTTTGGAAGATGCTCGACGATATATCTTATGGGATGTGCCAGCAGAGGCTGGATCGAGATCAGCGTGCATTTTTGCGCAAGAATTTTTCTCGTTATCAAGTACGCCCCAACTATCCCGTTAAGGAGTTGATTGCCAAGGGACTGCACTTTCGCTAAGGCATTTAGCGTGCGGCGATAAAGCGGAATGGTTCTCATCGGCTTACATTCATTGGTGGCCACTTCGTCTGCCATTTCCGGAGCAAATATCTAAGGCACATACATTTAATATGGCAACTGAGCAATTGAGAATTGACAAGCAGTACCAAGATTATTCTGCGGAAGAAATTCTGGCTTTTCAGCGTCAATTTGAACTTGATCAACTCGCCAATAAAGACACATCACATATTCCTCACCCTGTATTCCTGGCGAAGTCGCACGCATCTTTACGTCCTCCGTTTTCTCAGTTGCAAGACACCTGGATATTTATTGATTACTTGATAGCTCAACTGGATTGCATGGAATTTTATGATCGAACGGGCCGGGCACCTAAGGAAGGGGAGATTGAGATGCGTTCGCAAACGTTGGGGGTGGAAATTCATATTCGATCGGAGGCGGAGAAGGACGTTGGAGTATTCAATCGATTTGGTCGTAGCCGTCCTTCGTACACCTTGGAACTTGACCAGAGCGGTGATTTAGCGGACTTGCAAGGGTTTCGATCTCAACGTATGAAGAGTTTGATTATTGCCTTTCCGGAGTAGGCGTATCGAATCGAGGAAATTGATTAGCATATTTGCAACCTTTCTCTTAGGTGGATAGAATATTCGGTATGAATAGTAGTGATCGCCGGATAACGATTGTTGCAATTTTGTTATTGGGAGCAGTTGTTGGGGGAACTAGGCTGGCAGGCGTTAAGATTTCGGAATTTGGAAATTCACTGACAGAAGTACAAACAGCTAAGGATAAAGGTTCTCATAAGGTAACGCTCGATGAGAGGCGGTTAGGTGGCTCTTCAGCCAAAGCGAAGAAGCCTGATTCCGTTGTAGATTCGGTTCAGTTGTTTGAACGTTTGGAAAGCGTACGACCCAGCATGTATATGAGGGTGGGAGCAATTGATTTTGAAGCACCACAGGTTTTAGAAAGCAAGCTAAAAATCAATGAACCTAAAGCGGTCGCAGCGTTTATGGATTTGGGGACGGCAGAAGATCTTTTTTTGCCGCCTTCGTTGGACGCTGGTGGAAAAGCAAATCTTGGAATTTCGTCAATCATGCCGATTGCATCAAACCTTTTGTTTGTAGTTAGTCGAATGATGAATGACGGAAAGTTTGATGAGGCGTCATCGAAGATGGCGGAAATCACTGCTGTGTCCAATGCATTGATTAAGTCTGCGATGACGGACTTAGTCGCGATGGGATTGGCGATTAAAGAATTGCAACAGCATATTTTGGCGCAGGGGCTACAGTATGGGATAGATAACCGCGAGATGGTTGACTTTATCTCGCGCGAATCTGTGTTAGTCAATAAAATTGACCGTATTAACTGGTCAGCGTTGATTGACTACGAGGTGGTGCGTTACGGAAATTCTCAT
>JAPUDU010000008.1 GCA_027492935.1 Fimbriimonadaceae bacterium | reverse complement strand
ACTCGCTGTATCTGCCGAGCTCTACCGCTCAGATTACGATGCAACCTACTTTCCGCTGTACTACTACAACCCAAACAACACCAGCACAACTCCCACTAACTACGGACTCTGGCGCTGGCCTTGGCTTCTTCAACCGTACACAAAGAACTTCGACATTTTCTTTTCTCCCTTAGACAGTGAAGGACAAGCATTCAAAAATAGAAAAAGCACAGACGCCATGTGGGGCTACACATTTGGCCTCTCGCCAAGCTGGGGATATAACCAACAAGCTTTTGCCCCTATTGATATGACAACCGGCGATACTTTAGGGGTCAACGACTCCATGATTGAAGAAGTCAGCAACACCCTGATGTTCGCAAGCAGCATCTGGGCAACAACGGCAACCTCACCAAAAACAGGTTACTACCGCCTCTATCCCCCCGCAGAATGGGCAGGTTCAACCCCTCTCAACGGCCTGAGCTACGGTCACGTATGGCCTCGTATCCGTGGCACCCACGCCAACGTCATCTTCGCCGACACCCATGTCAAGCCCTTAGCAATTGGTCAAATCGCAGATCCGCTCCTATGGAAACAACAAAAAAGCAACTAATCGTCGCTGGCCTAATAGCCGCAGTCGCAATTGGCGCTGCGGTTACTGCCGCTGTTTCTAGTTCAAAGTCAGAGGAAATTAAACCCGTCAGTATCCCTGCTGGCCCAAACGCTCGTACTGAAGATGAACCCGAAATCTTTGGCAATCAACAAGTGACTCCGCAAACCCCACATCAACTCCAAAATGAAAATAAGTAAATCAATGAACCGACTCACCCTATCTGCCTTAACTGCCATCTCATTGGCAACATTTGCCCAAGCGCATTTCCTTTACGCATCGGCAACACCCAGCTCTGCCACTGTAGAATTTGCCGAATATCCCGGCAACTCCCGAATCGCAAATCTAGCCGGGAAAATGGATACCGCCAAAGTCTTCCATTTCGATAACAGCTCATCTCAACCACAGTCGCTTAAGCTGGAAAAATTTGATGAGATCACAACTTCCAAAATGAACGGCGGAACCGTTATCGCCGAAATCGTTTATGGCGTCATGGATCGTTCCGAAGGCGGTCGAGGAATCTTCCGCCTCGACTATTTCGCCAAGGGCACTCAATCCTGGGCTGAAGCATCAAAAAGCTACAACCGGGAATTCGAAATTGTTATCAAAAAAGACGCTTCCGGAGTAACTGCAACCGCTCTCGCCAACGGCAAACCTGTCGCCTGCGAATACGCCATCTCCCACCACGGCACCGGAGAAATCACTGGCGTTTCAAAGGACGGCACCTTCAAAGTTGATACGGACAAACTCATTGCTATTCGTGCAACCCACGCCATACAAAAATCAGGCACTCTCGAAGATAAAAAATACGACCTTATCCGCCAATACGCTACCCTCACTGCCCCCGCCGAAGCAAATGTCCCCGCTGGCGGCGACCTCACCGCTTGGTACTTGCTTAAGCAAGCCCACGATTCACGCGAGGTTCTTCCTAACACGGTTTCATCTGTCTCCGGAAAAGTACGAGTCATCCAAGATGGGCTTGAAGGAACCGGCATATTCACCTTCTCATTTAAAGATGGCCTCAAGCTTGAATGGAGCGGTGCCCAATCTCTGCAAGATCGGTGCAAGCAACAACTCTCAAGCCTCATTGCTCACCGACGTGGCCGCGCATTTGAACTCGGAGATGGCAGTAACCCTGTCGCCTTCACGGGCGACGAAAACGCCGTAGGCAAGCAAGTCACCCTCCAAGATAAAAGCAACTCAACCTACCGGGTTTCCGGCGATGTTATCTCCGAAGTGCGCCGAAACTCCAACGACGGTTACTTCATTATCAGCATCCTTGATATCGCAAAAACTGATTACGGCACCCAACTGCCACGCCACTTCGCCGTATCTAACTTTGATGCCAAAGGCAATCTCAGGTCCGTTGATGCATTCCGCGATGAATACGAAAAAGTAGAAGGAATCTACATGCCCGTTTATCGCTCAATTATCAGCCTGACAGGTGAAGGAGCCAAGACATTCACAATCTATTTCTCCGATATTAAAATCGTCGAAGAAGTAGAAGAAGACTAAATTAATTCTTGCGGGGCCAAAAAGCCCCGCAACTTGTCCCCTCAAACCTGGGTCCCTCAACCAAAATTAGCACGCACACGGGTATCTTCTAACGCTTGTGAAATTTTGGTTCAATTGAACCGCTTTCCCATCCAAGCTCAACAGGACGGTTTTTTTCAAAATGGCTACGTTGCAACTTACAACCCGCGAAGACGCATCCTCCGCAGGAACTCGACGACTCCGACGCGATGGCGTCCTCCCAATGGCACTCATCGCCAAAGGCGGAGAAACCCAAAAGGTTCAAGCTGATCGAGTCGCCGCGCGACAACTCTTCCACGATATCACCGGCGTCGCAATCTTTGATGTCGAAATCGATGGCGGCAAAGCAACCCGAGTCATCATGAAAGATGTCCAACGCGATCCCGTTTCCCGACAAGTGAGCCACCTCACCGTCATGGAAATCGCAAACGATGACGTCGTTAAAGTTTCTGTCCCGGTCGTTATCTCCGGTGTTCCTGCTGCTGTAACCAAAAAGCAAGCAACCCTCATCGTTCCGATGAACCAACTTGACCTCAAAGCGCAAGTCAAAAATCTTCCTGAAGTCATCACCGTTGATGTATCCAAACTCGGCGCAAACGCCAAAATTGTAGTCGGCGATCTCAAAGTCGGCGAAGGTGTGGAATTCCTCCACTCCGATCAAACCGTTCTCGCATCAACCAAGCAACTCCGCGGTATGGTCGCAGTTGACGACGTTGCTGAAGAAGCAACAGAAGGCGAAGCAACTGATGGTGGCGAAACCGCTACCGAAGAAGAATCTGCTGAGTAATTCTTCTCCTCACAAGCAAACGCCGTTGATCAAATTGATCAACGGCGTTTTTTATTGCCTGCCTCTTAGCCCCTGTCACTCCGCCCGCCGAACCCACAAGCACTTCAAATACAAACTCTGTGGAAAATGCGCCGCCGCCGGATGATCCAAATCCTGCAACGTAACCTCTTCCAGAACCATCCGCACGCCCCTATCACCCGCTGCAAGCTGAATCACGTCCCAACAAGCATCCACCGACATTTGCGCTGTACAGGCGCAAACCACCAACCGACCACCCGGCGCCAAAACCGGAATCGCATCATTAACCAACTTCCAAATCCCCCACTTCAAAGAATCCCGCTTATCTTTAGTCTTTGCGATCGCCGGCGGATCCAAAATAATCCAATCATACGGCCCCAACCCCGCCGCCGAATCAACTAAATAATCAAACGCATTTCCCTGAATATAAGGAATCTGTAAACCGTTCAACCGCGCATTTTCCCTTGCACTCTCCACAGCCACCGGATTCACATCCACCCCAAAGCACGTTGCCCCTTTCATCCCTGCCGCCAAACTAAACCCGCCTGTGTAACAAAAACAGTCAAGCACCTTATCACCAGGCTTAACCAGTTCCGCCAACCGCCGCTTAGAATTACGTTGATCCAAAAAATGTCCCGTCTTTAATCCATCGCGTATCGGAACCAGAAACTTCACCCCATCTTCCGTAATTTCCACCCTATCTGGGGTCACCCCATGCAGTTGCCGAATGTAATCCCCCATCCCCTCTTCCTCGCGGCCCGCCATATCCGACTTCTCAAACACACTGACACACCGCTCAGCCACAATCGGCAACCAAATCGGCTTCAAACGCTCCATCCCCAAATTCCGAACCTGAATCACCGCATGCCCATCAAGCCAGTCCACAATCAGACCCGGCAACCCGTCCGCCTCTCCATGAACCCATCGACGCGCATTCGAATCTATTTCCAATACATCCCGATAAGCCCACGCCCGATCTAAACGTTCCCGAAAAAACTTCTCATCAATCGGATTCGTTGTCTGCGAGAGCATCTTAACTGGGAACCGAGCCTTCGGGTTCACCATCCCCATGCCCAAAACTCGCTCTTCTTGAGTTCGAATTTCCATCACCGAACCCGGAACAATCCCATCCGGCCATCGGCAGTCGCTCCGCTGCAACCAAGGAAAACCACGCTCAACTTTCCGAACCGTACTCTCCTTCACATACACAACGTCATTCGACTTCTTCACACCCACAGTCTATCCGTCCCAGTGTCCGCCCTGAACCATTGGCACCCCCAAGCCGATCACGCTATTCATTTGTATTCTCCGGACAGGTGGCTGAGTGGACGAAATGGTCTGGTTGATAACTGGGTAAGGGGTCACTCTTCC
>JAPUDU010000007.1 GCA_027492935.1 Fimbriimonadaceae bacterium | reverse complement strand
CGCATAAACTCAACCACCCGCGACGAAGCTGAAGCCTTCCACAAATCTTCTCCTCGCCCAGTTGCCCCCGCGCAACCCGCTTCATCGTCCGCATAAATCCCCGCTCCAATAATAGGAGAGTCACCAACCCGGCCCGGAACCTTAAACGGCATACCACTTGTCGAGCTTGCCGCCACAAACTTGCCATCCTCTCGGCCAAGCATCGTCACCGTATCGTGCGGCGGAACCTCATCTAATGTATGAATGTATTCCCGCGCTTTAACCGGATCATTCATATAGAGCTTACAAGCCTGATTCACCGCATTGGTCATAAGATTTTGCGGCTTTAATCCCTGCTCCATTCCAAACCGGCGTGCCTGGTCGCCCGCGAGCATGACATGGTCAGTTCGTTCCATAACCCATCGCGCAATAGAAATAACTGGCAACAACCCTCGAACCGCGCAAACCGCCCCCCCAGCCAAAGTCTCACCGATCATCACACTTGCGTCAAGCTCAATCTCACCATCTGTATTCGGCAAGCTTCCACGACCAATCGCAACCATCGAAGGATCAGCTTCAGCCGCAATCAAACCCGATTCAATACTGTCAAGCAACGAGCCCCCCGCTCGTGATTTCACCAATGCGCCCTGAATCGCTACTTCACCCGGCAGTTTCCACGTCGAAACAATCGTTCTCACGCCCAGCATAGTACCGATGTAATCAATCCTTTCTCTTGGGCCCCGGAGGTGCAAAGAGAGGTAAGTTGCCTGCCGCAGTTAAACTTTCCTCCAAATTGGCCATCATCGCCCGTGCCTCACTCTCAAAAACGAAGCTCCCATTGATCTCTCCTTGCCAAATATTCTCGACGACCCACTTCGGAACCGGCATAAAAACAACTCTTTCTGGTGGCTCTACCTCCACCCCCAACACCAAATGAGCCCCATTTGGGTCTTGATAGATAAATTCATAAGTGATTTTCCCTGGCAAAAACACGGTTGTCCCCATCTGAACTTCCCCCTTTTCTTTGCCCGAACGCCAAATTTCCTCATCAAAATGACCAATTGGGGGTGTTTCGCCCTGCCTCAAAGCATCAAAAATCTCACGTTTCTGCCCCGCCGAATACACGCTTAATCTCAGTTCCATTGAACCTAAGATTATCCCACTCGTCCCAGAAAAATTACTAGCTAGTAAATCCTCTAGTCTTTTTTGACCCTGGTAATTACCCCAGGAAACCCCCTGCCAAATACTGGCAAAACTTATGCAGGCGAAAGGTCAGGATGACCAAAGCTGGCAACAGCTCGCCGATCCAACAAGGATTCACGGAAGAAAAACCATGTCGTTTCGAATTAACACCAACGTAAATGCAATGAATGCGCTCCGCAACCTCAGTTCAACTGGGATGGAGCTTAACAAAGCCACGACCCGACTTGCTACGGGTTTGCGCATCAACAGCGGCGCTGATGATCCATCCGGTCTCATCGCTTCTGAAAGCTATCGCGCTCAATTGAGCAGCATGGATCAAGCTTTGCGCAATAACGAAGATGCAACTAACTTTGCAAAAACCGCTGAAGGTGGTCTCGACGAAGTTAACCGACTCCTCCGCGACGCTCGATCCTTGGCCATTGCTAACGGAAACGGCACGCTCGACGAAACACAAAAATCCGCTAACCAAAGCCAGTTGAACAGTATTCTTTCGTCAATCGACCGAATTGCTGGCAACACAGCTTTTGGTAGCAAGAAATTGTTGAACGGCTCCGCTGGTACCAACGCTTCTGTTATCAAGACAGGCGTTATTGAAGGCGCATCATTCACCGGTTCAATCGGCGGCACTGCAATGGCAACAAACGCTGACGTTACCGTCAACGTAACAACCGCTGCAGCTAAGGCTACTCAAACCGGTACCGTTGCTTATGCAACTGGTGCAACTGTTGTCACTGCTGGAACATTCAGCATCAACGGCACCAACTTCTCAACCGTCGCTACCGACACACGAGATGGATTGGTTCAAAAGATCAACGAAAAGTCTGGCGATACTGGCGTAACTGCAAGTGTCAACGGTTCCAACCAAGTTGTTCTTAGCAGCAACAAGTTCGGTTCCGATGCTAAGGTCAACTTTGTTGATAACAGTGGTGTCATCTCCGCTGCTAACACAGCTGCAACCGCTTCTGGTACGAACGCAGTAGCAACAGTCACCTACAACGGTGGCGCTGCTGTAACCTTCGACCAAGGTAAAGGTCTTGAATTGAAGGACTCTGATGGCAACTCCATCAAGCTCAAAGCTGCTGGTAACACCGTTACCAACCACGCCGCTTCAGTTCGAGTAACTGCTGGCTCCGCTAGCTTCCAAATCGGTGCCAACGCTGGTCAAACCGCGAGCCTCTCACTGAATAACTTCAGCCAAGCAGCTCTTGGATTCGACTCAAGCAACACCAACATCACCGGAACCGACATGAGCACCGCCCTCGGCGCAATCGACTCAGCAATCGCAAACGTTGCTGATGCTCGAGGCCGAATCGGTACCTTCATGAAGAACACGCTCGAATCCAACGTTCGTAGCCTCGGAATTGCACGAGAAAACCTCGCCGCTACCGAAAGCTCGATCCGAGAAATCGACGTAGCTCAAGAAATGACCAACTACACGAAGCTTCAAATCCTTCAACAATCTGGTCTCTCGGTTCTCTCGCAAGCCAACTCTGGCCCGCAAGCTGTTCTCTCGCTTCTCCGATAATTCGGATAATCGAACGAACAAAAAGAGCCTCGGTTTTTACCGAGGCTCTTTTAATTTTTAAACGGGGAGCAAATTAAAGGTTGTCTTCAATCGCGTCCAAAAAGTCGCGGAACAACTCTTTCGTATCACAGATAGGACTCAAAATCATCTGCTTGCGCAAGCCACTTCGCATGCGCTCAAGCCCTTCAATGTCCCTCGTCCAAGCCACCGCGCGCTGAATGTAAGCGTCAGTATTGTCACTCACCCAATCAGCATGACCAACCGCACCCAAAAGGGATCGGCAAGGGCCAGCAAGCAAACTATTTTGCGCCATGCTCACAACCGGAACACCCATCCAAAGCGATTCAAGCGTAGTCATCATGCCCGTCGCCGGGAATGTATCAAGACTAACATCAACTTGATTAAAGCTCGCGTAGTGAGCAACCCGAGTTGTGTTCTGCCGAAATACTATTCGATCTGTCTCAATATCCATGCTCTTGAACCAAGCAAGATACTGACGTCGCAAACTGCCCGATGCCAAAGTCCGACTCTTAATCATCAATCGGCTACCCGGTGTTTGTCGCAAGATCTCCGCCCATGCTTCAATAACTTGCTTGTTGATTTTGCGTGTTCGGTTAAAACTTCCAAATGTGAACGGCTCACCTTTAGTTGATGGCGGCGGTGCAAGCGGTGTCTCGCAATCCGGTTGAACAAATCCAAAAATCGTTCTCGGCAAGCGAATCGCTCTCTCCGTCATCCAATCTTCCGATCCTTCCGGCAAATAATCCTTATCCGCGATCATGCCTTCAACGCTAGAAAGACCAGTGGTACCAACCGCTGTCGGAACAATCATCTGAACCGGAGCCGCATGGTTAACCAATGCTCCAATTCGACCGCCCATGCCATGACCTGTGAGATCAATCAAAACATCAATCTTGTCATCCTGGATAACCGCAGTTGTGGTCATATCATCAAGCCCAACCACCGAACGGAACGCCGTGCTCAAACTTTCAATCCGCGAAGAATGTTGACCACGATCGGCATCGCAAGAGTAAACATACACATCACATCGCCCCGGATGTCGTCCCGTCAACAAAGCCTCCAACCAATAGCCACTTGGGCTCTGCTCAACTCGACCAATCAAAAAGCCAAGTCGTTGAACAATCTTCGGCCGTGCCGCAGCCCCAAACTCAGAAAACGCAAAGTGATGCGACCACTTCTGTGCCGCTTGCTTGACTGCTTCCGGACCAGCCACCGAACTACAGCAAAGCGCAACAATAATGTTGCTCGCCGCGAGTTTGTAACTTGGGCGGATCTCTAATGCTTGGGAGAAGCTCTTAACGGCTTCATCAACCATGCTCGAATCCAAATAGATCATCCCTAAGCAATTGTGAGCTTCAGCAATTGCACCATCGGAGTAGATTGCCCGCTGGCAACTCTGCATCGCTTCATCAAGCCGACCCAACCGTCGCAAAGCCTCACCTCGAATGCAGTACGCAATCGCCAAGTTATCATCAAGTTGTGAAGCCTGAATACAAGCTTCAAGTGCCTGTGCCGGTTTCCCAAGGTCAAGAAACACTTGACCCATATTCGCATAAGCCTCGGCATAACGCGGGTTCAAGCGAATCGCAGTTCGGAAGGTCTCCTCTGCGTGCGAGGTCTGACCCATCGCCGCCAAAGATTTACCCAGCCAGTTGTAAGCGGGAACAAAATTCTTGTTAATCATCAATGCCGAGTGACATGCCGACATCGAATCATCAAATTCGCCAAGTTCATAATAAGCTTGCGAAAGCTCTGTGTAAGCCTGAGCGTGGCTGGGATCATAGCCAACCGCCAAGCGAAAATGGTGAGCTGCATTGCGCCACTCTTTCAAAGAACCATAAAGCTGAGCAAGATGATAATGCGTATCACTCAAAGAGGGATTAATATCCAAAGCCCGATGGAAAGCTTCCATCGCATCCTCGTGCCGGTCAAGACCTGTAAGTGACGACCCCAAATTGGACCAAGCTTCCGCATATCCCGGGTGACCAACCGTCAAACGACGAAGCAAATGCTCTGCTTCCTCATACTCTTTGTGACCGAGTCGTACCGTTCCTAATAAAAAGAGCGCATCTGGATTTTCCGGTTCAGAAGCTAATACCTTTTCATAAATTGGCTCTGCCATATGCAATCGATGCTCGCGCTGATGCCCGATCGCATCCTGCAATTGCACCGTAAACGGAGAACCTATAGTACGCAACTCGTAATCTTTAGTCAGATCACGCGCTGATCGGTCAGCCGTCTTTCTCAGGAACCTATTCATTTACACTCCGGGCACAAACGTTGGTTTGCCCAGTATTTCTATCGGGAACTACTTCAGGTTTTCTTAGCCAAAATCTAAAAAACTTATATGTAATTTTACGGGGGTCAAAAACTAAGGCGTAATCTTCGCCGAGATATCATCAATGAACTGTTTACGCATCCGCGCATTCCCCCAATGAGTAGCTTTCACCCTCGGTTCAATCTGTAACCGCACAGGCTTATCTCCCACCATCGCTTCAACCGAAACCCATCCACCCAGCCCCAACCAACTATGAATATTTGCTCTTTTGCTCACTTTTTTAATCAAGTGCCAATCCAACTCAATTTCATGAACCTCACCAAAAAACTCTAACCCCGATTCACGAAACACCAGAAAGCCCAAGTCTTCATGCGGATCAAGCAACCCATACTTCCCTGGCCGTGAAAATCCTACAAAATATCGCGGGTCGATATCGTATTCATAACGATCCTTAAACTTC
Source organism: Fimbriimonadaceae bacterium (assembly GCA_027492935.1). Taxonomy (GTDB): domain Bacteria; phylum Armatimonadota; class Fimbriimonadia; order Fimbriimonadales; family Fimbriimonadaceae; genus UphvI-Ar2. The sequence continues at coordinate 26,293 of JAPUDU010000007.1, read as the reverse complement.
ATATCAATCGCTCGCCGCAACGAACCATTGCCCATTAATCCCAAAAAGTTAACTGCCAGCCAACCCACAAACAAAAAGCCCAAGCTCCACCAAATCGCCTTACTTGTCACCCCAAATCGAGTGATTTCTTGCACCGCCAAAACCAAAAAAGGCACCGTAATCAACACCGGAATCAGGTTTCCCGGGATTTGTCTCCATAAATTCCAGACTCGCTTTCGCTCCAGAGGCATAATGTGTATTCAACTATGGCAGAACGGAGACCCCGAGTGGTCATCGTGCCTCCCGGAGGCGCGGGCCTAAAAGCCGCTTTAAGGCGAATAGTTAATCACGAAACCGTTTTAACTGCCCTTGAAGACGGTGCGCTCCATGCCGCCAAACTTATGCTCGGAGATCAAGAAGTGGAAGAATTTCTTCCTTTCGGATCGTGCATCGGTCGATTCGCTGCAATGTGTGGTGATACCGGTTTCCCCCGCCTCACCGGCTCCCAAAGCTACCACCTCATCCAGCGTGCCGCCGCCGATATAAGTTTTGATTCCGAGAACCCACTAACCGGGGCCGCGACCTCACTCGGACTTGCAAAAAATCTTGCCCGTACCCTCACGGAACTGCGCTACCACGGCCTCACTCCTGAAGACCTCCGCAACGCCAGTCAAGACATCCCCGACCAAATCACCGCCGACCGACTTGTCCATCTCGCCGAACTCACCGAACTCTACGAAGAAAAGTGTCATACGAACGGTCGTGAATTCGCCTCTGAGCGTGCCGAATTCTGCCTCGCTCAAGAAAAATCTCACCACTTCACCTACAAACACCTGATCGTCATCCTCGTTGGTGACCGATCGCCCGTCTACGACCGTTGGATCAAATGGGTAGCCACCCAAGCTGTCCAAGTTGATTGCATCATCGCCGCTTGGCCAAATTCCCCGAGCGCGTTTAGCCACGAAATCGCCTGGGCAAATGAACTGGGAGAAGTCGAAGACTGGACAACGGAAATCTCAAAGAATGAATCCTGGTCTTCCTCTCTGTTTGATCGTAGCGCCGCCCCAATCCTGAATTCACCCGTAAAAACTGCCCACTACACAATGGGCGATTCACTCAGCGAATCGGAATGGATCATTCGCCAAATCATCACCCTCCAACGTAACGGCATCGAACCCAGCCGCATCGGAATCTTTGTCCGCGGAGCTGATGAAATCATCCCCATATTCCTAAGTGCAGCGGAACGCCTTGGCCTCCAAGTCACCGGCACCCGGTCATCCCCACTCCACGCCAACGGGTTTGTTTCCGCAACCTTAGAACTTCTCCGCGCCATGGTCTCCGGTGATCTCCGTAACCTCCGTTACCCGCTCGGCAACAGCTATTTCAAAATCCCCGCTGAAGAATTCAAAGGATTAGTTCAAACTTTTGTCACCCTCCAAGCCAACAGCGAAGATCCCTGGGCTGATCTCATCACCGCCCTCGCCGAAAACCAAGACTATATCTGGATCGCAAACCTCATCGAATGGCGACAAAACGCGATTGCTTCTCCCAAAACACTTAGAATATGGGGGGAAATACTCCACACCATTTGGTCAAAAACCCCAATCTTAGATCACAGCATTACCGGCCCCCGTGAAGCGGTTCAACGCGATCAACAAGCGTGGACAGTCATGCAACGCACCATTCGCGACGCCGCTCTATCCTATCATGGCGAAGATGAAATTGAATTCAAAGAGTTCGTTTCCCTTGCCGAAGAACTTTGGCGAGAAGAACAGATCATTTGGGAAGCCGAAGGTGGCACTATTCGTCTCTGTACAACTCCCAATCAATTGAGTGGATTTGATCACCTTTTCTGCCTCAACATGCTCGAAGGCACTCTCCCTCGTCGTCGCCGACAAGACCCCGTCCTCGATGACATCGACCGTGCCGCCATCAATACCGCTTGCCCCAACCACCCACCTCTCCCTCTTTCCAGCGAAATCGCCCATCGCGAACGAGGATTATTCGTCACCTTATGCGCTGCCGCCCAAGAATCAGTCACCTTTTCCCACGCCGATGCCGGTGAAGAACGCGACAACATCGCCACCTTCTATCTCGAAGAAGTCAAAACCCTTCTCCCCAATACCCATCTCCATACTTACCCACGCCGGGAACTCACCCCATCCGCCGACGAATGTGTTACTTGGCCGGACCGGGTTCTCAACGATGCCCTCAACCAACCACGGGAAGAATTCACTCCTCCCGAAATTCTTCTCCCTGAAGCCCAGCAAGTCATACGCCCAGATTTCAACGAACCCCTCGCCATCCAAGAACTCGCTCAAGCTTCAACGTGCCCATTCCGAGCATCATTTAACCATCGGGTCAGTTTCAAGGCTCCTGACCGAAGTCTCCCGATTGCCATCATGCGGGGCCTTCCGGCCAAAGCAAACCTCATTGCCCAGCCTTCCGCATCATCTGCTAAAGATGTGCTGAAAGGACTTGCAAAAAACGAGCTAGAAGAACATCTCCACCGTCTGGATGATTGGGAGCAAATCCTTTACCGAGACGCTATCGAAAGAATTATTCAAGGTTGGATCGAACGTGAATTTCTCACCCGAAATCTTCTCGACCTTGAGGAATACGATCGCAAAGACAATTACCATACACGCTCTGAGCTCAAAGGCGATCCCCCGATCAAGCTCAAATATCACTTCGACGCTGTCTACGAACGCGGCCCTTATAAAATCGGATTTCTCTATACCGGATACATCCCGCGTTATCTTGCTAACGCCAAAGATGACCTCGAAAACTCACTCATAGCATCCCTGCTACTCCACACACTCAATAAAGAGCATAAAGAAAACGTCGCCGTCATGGTTGATTCTTTAGAAGGTGATCGCGCTATCCTCACCCTCGAAAAAAAGGTTCCCTGGCTCGCCAAATCACTCTGGCAAACCGGCGTCTACCATACATCACTTCGCACCGATAACCTCGATCATCAAGAAACCAATATCAATAAAATATTCGGGCAAGAAGTCAAACGAGCTCAAGCCACTCTCATAAAAGCCACCGCTAAGCCCATCAGCGGCGACCATTGCGGAAAATGTGCCCTCGGCGACCTTTGCCGCACCCATAACGAGTACGGCGAAATCCAATCAATCTTCGACGAGGACGGCTCATGAACTGGAATACTCAACAAGAATCTGCCATTACATCTCAAACTAACCATTTGGTTGTTATTGCCAGCGCTGGAGCCGGGAAAACTGAAGTCATTGTTCAGCGATATCTGCGCTACATTACCGACCACGGCTACTCCCCGGCGCAAATCCTCGCCGTCACTTACACCCACCGCGCCGCCGCAAGCATGAAGCAACGCATTTGCCGCATTCTCCGCGATAAAAAGCTCTTCGACGAAGCCCAAGAAGCCGAAACTGGCCCCATCCAGACTATTCACAGTTTCTACGAACGTGTCCTCCGAGAAAACAGCGCATGGACTGGATTCAACCCAGATTTTGAAATTATTTCAGAGTATGAATCAGGCCGTCTCTGGGATCTCGCCCTCCGCACCGCCCTCACCAAACCAGAAGCCGATCAACCAGAAGTCCGCGCTTACCGCCAACAATCTGCCGGCAAAAGAAAATGGAAATCTCTCCTCGATCTTGACTCTGCCCTCCGCAGCGAAGTAATCGGCAACATCATCGAACCTGCACGTAACCAAAATTGGACATGGCAACAACTACAAGAATCATTCGCTACACCTACCGATATCCAAAAAATGTTCGAAAGTTCTTTCGATGATCCCGCTTGGCCATCTGGATCCGATTCCCTCGGAATGAAGGCCAAATTTTTCTCAAAGAATCCCAAAGATTACAAATCGGGAATCGAACTCGACCAAGAGGTTGATCTCCTTATCGGGCTAACTCAACTTGCTGCCATCACGTGGGAGACCTATGAAAGTGAACTTCATCTTCGCAGTAAAATGGACTTCTCTCTTCTCGAAAAATCGGCGCTAGAACTCCTCGAAAACAACCCCACTCTCGCCCATCGTATTCGCCAGCAATACAAAGTCATCCTTCTGGATGAATCCCAAGATGCCAACCGCAATCAATTCCGCTTCCTTCGTTCGCTTGGTCTTGATCACTCCCTCAGCGTCGGCGACCAAAAGCAATCCATCTATGGATTCCGGGGCTCAGCTATCGATGAATTCCAAAATCAAATTGACGAATCATCTATCCGCTTAGAACTCAATTACCGCTCACAACCAGGCATTATTAATTTTGTCAACCATATGTTCAGGAACCAATGGGGCACTGAGTACGAATCAATGTCGCCGGGCAAATTCCAGAACCCCAACCCCATTGATTTCTCTGGCGTAGAAATCTTAGAATCAAGTGCCGCCCCTGCTCGCACCACCGCGCTTTTTATCAAGCAAATGGTCGATAGCGGAATTCCCAAACAAGATATTGTCATGCTCGCCCGTGGCCGTAAAGGCATCACGCAAGTCAAGCATCATCTCGATCAAATGGGGATTGACTGTGAAGCCGCTGGTGCAACCGATTCCCTCTTCACCCGCATGGAAGCCCGCGACATGGCCAACCTTCTCACTTGCTGCGTCCATGCCGAAAATGATTACTACCTTTCCTGCCTTCTGCACAGCCCCTACGTTGGTGTCAGCCTCGATACCATTATCCTCTTAGGTCAAGAGCCAAACATATTTAACCAACTGGATAGTTTCTCTTCACCCATAGAAGCCGACAATCAAAAAATACAAGATTTTCTCGAATGGTTCAAGGAGATCAGAGCCTTCTGCGACCGCTATTCTGCGTTCGAGATCATCAACCGCGCCCTCGCTAAGTCTCCTTATTTCCCCAATCTCGGTCAAAAGACTGGCGGCGAGCGCAACATCTCCAACGCCCGCAAGCTCCTCGTTCTCGCCACTCATCACCCCGAACTAACTCCCCTTCAACTAGCCGACAGATTAAGACACCTCCAAGCCGTCGCCCACCGCGAACCGCTTGCACCTCTTCACGATCCTGATGCTGAAGTCGTCCGCCTCATGACTATCCATAAATCAAAAGGGCTCGAATTCAAAAACGTGATCGTCTACGGTCATGATTTCACCAACTATTTCCGCTCAAACACAATCGCAACCGATTTTCGCAATGGCCAAGCGTTCACCCGCTTCAAAGGTAAAAACATCATCAACGACCACATCAATAATATGCTCCACCATCAGGAAGATGCTGAAAGTATGCGACTTCTCTATGTAGCATGCACCCGCGCCGAAGAACGCCTCATCATAGGCTCCCGAACGCCCGGCGGCAAGAACAAAAATCTGCTTCTCACCGATATCCTCCTCCGCGCTCTCCCTCGCAACGATTATCCCAAACACAACGTCCGATTCCACCCCAATCCGTAACCGGTAAACTCAATCTAAATGCGACATCGCCCCGCTCCATTCCAAGTTGCTTGCCTCCAAACCAAGCCCACCAAAGGCGATCTCAATAAATCCCTTAACCATTTGGCTGAAACAATCATTCAAGCCGCTAACGAAGGAGCCGATCTCGTTGTTCTCCCAGAATCCGCTCCAACCGGATACGTTCTTGAAGGTGGAGTTGATGAACTTGCCCTCACTCCCGCTCAGCTCACATCAGAACTAGAAGTTAGGTTGCAAAACCTCCCCAAGCAACTCGATATCGCCATCAGCTATTACGAGAAAACCGCCCGCCGCCCCTACAACTCTGCCGCCTACCTCACGATTGATCAAGGCAAAGCGACCCTCCTGCACAACTATCAAAAGTTCTTTTTGCCGACCTACGGGGTCTTCGATGAACACCGATTCCATGAGGAAGGTTCAAATCTCGGCATCGTCGAAACACGATTCGGAAAAATCGGCATCCTCATCTGCGAAGATGTCTGGCATAGTATCCTCCCAACCTTGCTGACCGTCGCAGGTGCAGAACTCATCCTTATCCATTCCGCCAGCCCTGCCCGCGAATTCCAAGCTGATAAGCCCGGCAACCTCATTCGCTACGACGAAATGCTCCAAGGTCTCTGCAACGAACATGGCGTTTTCTGTGCAATGGCCATGCTCGCCGGGTTCGAAGGCGGCAAAGGATTAGTTGGCGGCAGCCAAATCGTTAACCCAATGGGTGAACGCATTGTCCAAGCACAAAACTTCGGCGAACAAATTATCATTGCCGAAGTTGATATGGCCCTTGTCGATCAAGCCCGAGCCGCAACCCCATTAGCCAGCGACCTCAAAGAACGATGGCTTGCCATTACAAAAATCGTCAACGAACTCGCCAAATAAAAAATGCCCCTTGGTCAAAAACCAAGGGGCATTTCCAAAAAGTTGCTAGAACTTAATGACCAGCTTCTTTGCCAGCAACAATCGGATCAAGCTTAAAGCCCGGACCCATTGTGCTACTCATGGTCAAAGTTTGCAAGAATCGACCCTTGCTGCTACTTGGCTTAGCTTTAATAACTGCATCCAAAAGCACAAGAACGTTTTCTCTCAACTGAGCTTCGGTAAAGCTCACCTTTCCAACCGGAACGTGAACGATGCCCGCTTTGTCAATTCGATATTCAACCCGCGAAGCCGACTTGATTTCTTTAACCGCCATACCAACTTGGTCGGTCACAGTGCCATTCTTCTTGTTCGGAGTCTTGGTACCAAGGAATCGACCAATTTTCCCGATCTGAGGAGCCATGTCGCTTGAAGCAACCATGACATCAAAATCTTTCCAACCTTCTTGAATGCGCTTAATCAACTCTTCTTCGCCAACAAAGTCAGCGCCGGCTGCTTCAGCCGCTTTCGCATCATCACCTTTGGCAAGGACAGCAACTGTCTTTTTCTTACCTGTGCCATGCGGAAGGTTTGTAATACCGCGAACGTTTTGGTCGCTCTTTCGTGAGTCAATTCCAAGTTTGATCGCCAGATCAACGGTTTCATCAAACTTTGCGCTTGATTTCGCCTTCACGCCCGCAATCGCTTCATCGATGCTATGCATCTTGTCCGCGTCATGATCTTTAATAATCGCCGCAAATCGTTGCGAACTGGAATTCTTCTTCTTAACTTTAATTGCCATTTTCAGACTCCGTGGTGATATTTCGGCTTACGCATAAGCCTCCCACGAGCGCGAATGGTACCACGTTCAATTAGGTTCATCCCGGGTCCAACAATCCGTCCCAACTAATCAGCTTTTTCAATCCCATCGCTAGGTAACCTTTCACCAGTTAAGTCTGCGCCCATTTCCCTTTGTGAAAACACCAATGGCGCACCAGCGAAGGAAACCTCAATGCAGAATACATTTGCCATCCTCGGATCCGGAATGCAAGGCACCGCCGCTGCCTACGATCTCGCCAAACACGCCGATGACCCAAAGGTTCTCATGGGCGATGTTGATATCGAACAAGCCAAAAAGAACGCCCACCGAGTTAACCAACTTGTTGGACAAGAAGTCTGTTTCCCCACCCAAGTCGATGCCCTCGATGACGACAGTCTGCGCGCTTTCCTGCATGAGGCCGATATCGTGATCTCCTGTGTCCCCTACTGGATGCACCCTCGAATTGCAAAAATCGCCATCGAAACAATCACCGACATGGTCGATCTCGGTGGAAATACTGAAATCACGATGCAAACCCTCGGCCTGGATCAAGAAGCCAAAGAAGCCGAAGTCACTCTCGTCCCCGATACCGGTCTGGCTCCCGGCCTCGTCAACAATGTCGGTCTGTACATGATCGAAAACATGGATTCCTGTGAAAGCGTAAAAATTTACTGCGGTGTCCTTCCCCAAAACCCTAAGCCCCCATTCAACTACAAACTCACGTTCAATGTCGAAGGCTTGGTCACCGAATACGATTACGAAGCAATTGTCCTCCGCAACGGAGAAATCGCCACTGTACCAACTCTCCACGAAGTCGAAGCCATCTATATCGATCAACTCGGCGACATGGAAGCATTCGTCACCTCCGGCGGAACATCAACTGCACCCTACACCCTCAAAGGTAAGGTCACCAACTACGAATACAAAACCATCCGCCATCCCGGCCATGCCGAACGGATGCGACTCTACAAAGACTTTGGCCTCTGGCGAGAAGACAAAATCAACGTCAAAGGAGTCGAAGTTGCCCCCAAAGATGTATTCAATGCCGTTTTTGGCCCCGCCCTCGACCAATTCGTCGATCTTGACCTCTGCGTCGTCCGTGGCGTCGGAATCGGAACAAAAGGTGGAAACCCCGCACGAATCCAAATCGATATCTTCGATAAGCAGTGCGAAGATACCGGGTTCACTTCCATGGAACGCTTAACCGGCTTCTCAACTTCGATAATCGCCCAAGAAGTCGTTCAAGGCCGAGTTCAAAAGGGAGCCGTCAATTACGAAAAAGCCATGACCGGTACAGCTTTCCTTCGCGAGCTCAAAAAACGTGGAATCAACATCAAAGTCCGCGAAACCGTTGACGCTGATCTCAGTTAACCATGCGACCGTACTTGTGGTGGCTCTGCCACCACAAGTAAAAAAATAATGAACCCGTGTTATCGAATAAACGTTCATAATCTTAGTCATGAAACTTGTGCTTCTCTCAATCGCCGCATCTAGTTTCTTTGGAGCCACTCTAACATCGCCGATCGTGCCAAAAGTTGAACCTAAAGCCGATCCGATTAGCTTCAAAGAAAAAGTCGCTCCACTTCTCAAAAAGTATTGTATCAACTGCCACGGCCCAGATAAAGTCGAAAAAGGTCTGAGAGTTGACACCTACGATAACCTCATGAAAGGCACAAGATACGGCAAAATCGTTATCGCGGGCAAGAGCGCAGATAGCGTTCTCGTCAAGGCAATCAAAAAGGTTCCCGGAGCATCCGCAATGCCTCCAAGCCGACGAAAAATGACCGATGCTGAAATTAAATTGATTTCCGATTGGGTCAACGAAGGTGCCAAGAATAACTAAATGAACAAACTCATCATTCCCGCCATCGCATTAAGCATCCTCATGCTCGCTGCTTGCTCACCAAAAGCAGAAGGCGGAGAAACACCCGCCGGCGGAGGAACTGCAAAAATCAGTTACGCCGCTGATATCCAACCGATAATGACCAAAAACTGCATCAGTTGCCACTCCGGCGATCGACCCAAAGAAGGCCTTGACCTCACAAGTTTCGCAATGCTTTCAAAGGGCGCACACGGCAATCCTGTCTTTGTCGCGGGCAAGAGTGATGAAAGCTTGCTCTACAAAGCAATCACTGGTAATGGTGCCGACCAAATGCCTCCAGGCGACAAAATGGACGACGCCGACATCGCAAAAGTCAAGGCGTGGATCGACGGCGGAGCCGCCGAATAGTTAGTGAGTTTTGGCCCGGCCTACCGAACGGCTCGGGCCAAAACCACACTTGAATAATTAACTGTTGGTCGCCAATCTGCGACGCCTACTTTCTCAAATCCCCATCCGTGATAAAGATTAATCAAGTCATCCGCCTGGTCACTTGTGTCACAAGCGAGATAAGTTGCTCCCATTTCTCGGGCTGTCTGCTCTGCCTGGTCAAGCAATTTACCGCCAATCCCCATATCCTGCCATTCCGGCTCAACCGCATACTGTCCAAAAACCGCCGGACGCTCATCTAAGTAATAAGGACACCCGCTCATCTTGCCTGGCGGATAAATCGTAATCGTCCCCACCATCTTGTCTTCGCTCCAAGCAACCCACGTAACGCCCTCTTCAATTCGATTCAAAGTCACATCGCTACTCTGATGCGTTCCGACATATTCCAATCCTAATCGCCCCAATGCTTCGTAAGAACGGTGAATCATTTCCGTTAAATCTTCAACGTCGTTGTTATCGTCCCACAGCTTAAGCGTTATTTCCACTACCCTTAGAATACTCTCTGGACGATAGGCCACTGCAATAGCGACCATGACCAAACGAGTAGAATCTCTCAGGTTCAACCCCGCCTCCATGGATCAATCACACATCCGTAATTTCTGCATCATTGCTCACATCGATCACGGCAAGTCAACTCTCGCCGACAGAATCCTTGAGCACTGCGGAGCCGTACGCGGAACCGCCCAAGAGCAAATGCTCGACACCATGGATCTAGAACGCGAACGCGGAATCACAATTAAGATGACCGCCGTTCGCATGGAATACAAAGCCCGCAACGGCGAAACTTACCAATTTAATCTCATCGATACGCCTGGCCACGTCGACTTCACCTACGAAGTCAGCCGCGCGCTCGATGCCTGCGAAGGCGCCATTCTCATCGTCGATGCCACCCAAGGCGTAGAAGCCCAAACCATCGCCAACGCCAACATGGCGATGACCCAAAATTTAACGATTCTTCCTGTTATCAATAAAATGGATCTCCCCCACGCTGACCCCGAAATGGCGCGTGACGAGATCGAAAACACATTGATGATTGATGGCTCAGAAGCGATCCCTTGCTCGGCAAAAACCGGCCTGGGCATCGGCGATATCCTCGAAGCCGTAGTCGAACGAATTCCGTCCCCCAAGGGCGATCCCAATGCCCCCCTCCGAGCCCTCATTTTTGATAGCCACTTCGACACTTATCAAGGTGCGGTTGCTTACTGCCGCGTCATGGATGGCCAAGTCAAACCCGGCGACAAAATTCAAATGATGTCCACCGGCAAAACATTCGACGTTGATGACGTCGGTGTTTTCCGTCCCCGACTCGACCGCGGTACCGATCTCAATACCGGCGAAGTTGGCTTCATCACCGCCGCCATCAAAACCATCGGCGATGCCAGCGTCGGCGACACCATCACCCAGGCCAACAACCCGGCCACCGAAGCTCTTCCTGGCTACCGAAAAGCCAAATCAATGGTCTACTGTGGTCTTTACCCCACCGATTCAGACCAGTACGAAGATCTCCGCGACGCTATCCACAAGCTTCAACTCAACGACGCCGCTCTAGAATTCGAACCCGAATCGTCCGCCGCTCTCGGCTTCGGTTTCCGATGCGGATTCCTTGGCCTCCTCCACATGGACATCATGCGTGAGCGACTTGAGCGTGAATTCGACCTCGACCTCATCCTCACCGCTCCAAGCGTTGATTACCACGTCTTCACCACCGACGGCTCCGAAATCCATATTTCCAACCCGTCCGAACTTCCCCCGAGCAACCATATCGATAAAATCGAGGAACCCGTTGTCACCAGCACAATCATGGTTCCCACCGAATGGGTCGGCGCCGTCATGAATCTCTGCCAAGACCGCCGGGGTGTTTATAATCGCACCGAATACATGTCCCCCACCCGCGCAATTCTCTACTACACGCTCCCGTTAGGCGAAATCCTGCTCGACTTCTTCGATAAGCTCAAAAGCTCAACCAAAGGCTACGCCAGTTTCGACTACGAATTCGCTGGTTACCAACCATCCGACCTCGTTAAAGTCGATATCCTTCTCAATGGCGACCCCGTCGACGCTCTCAGCTTTATCGTCAACCGACAATTCAGCTACAGCCGCGGCAAAGCAATCGTCGAACAACTCCGCAAAGTCGTTCCTCGGCAACAGTTTGAAGTCAAAATTCAAGCCGCTATCGGCGCAAAAATCATCAGTGCGGACGTCATCAAACCGTTCCGTAAAAACGTTATCGCTAAATGCTACGGCGGCGACGTCAGCCGTAAGCGCAAACTCCTCGAAAAACAAAAGAAAGGGAAAAAGCGCATGAAGAACATCGGCAGCATCGAAGTCCCTCAAGAAGCCTTCCTCAGCGTCCTCAAAGTCGCCGAGTAATGTGTTTCGATTTGTGACTCACCTTAACTGATCCTGACGAAGTCAGGATCCCCTGCCACTCGAGAGTCAAAACAACTGCTCTTAACTTTCTTCCATGGGCTTCCCCAATCACTTCGCAAGTTAAACCGGCCAACCTCTTTTAGTCACCCTTGCGGAGGCAGGGGCCCAGACAACTTTGACCGTCCACATGCCATGCCCACGAACTCCAAAAGCATGCTCCTCGCCATTTCGATCAACCAAACATTCTTCCCGCTCAAGCTAAAATCAAATACATGCACCTAACTATCTCTATCCAAGATGCCCCCACCCATTTCAACGACCTCCCCGTCCGAGTCGCCCTCGTCCACAAAAAGCTCGGCAACATCTTCTCCGACCAAAACACCTGGCAAGTCGAAATCACCCAAGCCCCTAACCGCAAAGGTGAACTCGTCTGGCAAGGCGACACCGTCCAGCACCACGGCGACGGAAGAAGGTTCATCTACTTCACCTGGCTCGACCAATACCAAAGACAATTCCGCCGACTCAAGCTCTACCTCGATCACATCCCCGAAAACGCTACCGAAGTCCGTATCCAAGGTTCAATGCCAAAAGACGGCTCCCCCGCTTGCTCCACCGCAAAACTCATCTAATTTCTCCCGTAAAACTACTGGCTTTCTAGTTCAAAACCCTCGTATTAACACTGTCGCAACGATTTCAGATACACTAAGGTCTGAGGTTTAAATTCACATGCGTAGAGGAACACTTGTACTTCTCGCTGGTGTGCTAGCTTGCGGCGCCCATGCGACAGTTTTAATTGACGATTTCACCACCGGCTTCTCCGGCTTTTCAACATCAACCGATGCCTACACAGTAACGGCAGCTGGCGTTCCCGGAGGATTCCGCTACGTCGATCACATCTTTGCCGCTAATCCGCTCAACCGTCCCATCTCAACTGATGTAAATGCTGGCGCACCTGGCCACCTGTTTATCGAAGCAGGCTCAGGAGTTAACGGCGGCGTAGAAATTGCTTGGGCCGGCAGCACCGCCCAACCCGCCTCCGGATCCGGAACCCTGAGCATTACTGACTTCGCTGGGATTACTCCGCTCCTCAACCTTTCTGGCGAGGCAGGCATCAGCATCAGCTATATCAACAACGACCAAGCAAGCACGTCTTTCTTGCTGAACGTATTTGATAGCAGTGGCAACGTTGGAGGATGGGTTACACCCGGAACAACCGTAGTTGGTAGCGGATCAACCTTCTTTAGCTTCGCTTCCATGACAGGTTCAGTAGACCTGAGCGCGGTTAAAGGCGTGGTTGCTTTTGCTCTCCTGCCCAACGGCAACGATATCACCCTCACCAACGTTTCCGCCGTGCCAGAACCCGCCACCATGGTAGTTCTCGGTCTCGGAGTCGCTGCCCTCGCCCGCCGCAAGCGCAAGTAAATACCCTCAATAGATTCTCCCTTCTCCATAGCAGAAGGGAGAATCTATGTTTTCCATAAAGATTTTTAGCCATAAACATATAGAAAGCGTTGATTTCCTAATATACGCCTCCCCCGTCAATTATGCTGGGATTTCTTGAGGTTGATTTCAACTATGCAAAGAGGAAACTTAATTCTGGCCGCAACTGTGCTGGCATCCAGCGCCCATGCGGTCATCGTGATCGACGACTTTACAACCGGCTTCAACTCCGGTGTCACCAACTCTGACTTTTACTACGATACGGCCGCGAGCGGTGCATTGGGAGGTCACCGCTACGTAGACCACAGGTTTTTCGCCAATCCACTTAATCGAAACATCCTAACCGATCTCAATTCGGTAACTCCCGGCAGCATGTTTATCGAAGCCGGTTCCGGGGTCAATGGACAAGCTTTCATTGTTTGGGGTGGCGAACTAGGTGGAGGCGTACCCTCTTCCGGCTCAGGAAGTGTTGCCCGAAGCAACTTCGTTGGGTTAAGCCCGGGCGTAGATTTCACCGGTGAACTTGGGATCCAGGTTGATTACATTAACAACGACCAAAATAGCACCGCGCTCTATCTTGAGGTCTGGGATGGTAATAATAACGTCAACGCAACAGAATTTACCCCTGTCGCCGCGGGCAATGGATCATTGTTTGTTCCGTTCAGCGCGTTCGGAATCCTGGCTGGCTCGGGCGTAAATTATGCCGATATTCGTGCAATCGCCCTCGGAGTCAACCTCCCTGACGGAAATGACATCACCATAACAAATGTCGCTGCCGTCCCCGAACCAACTAGCCTCGCCCTAATCGGACTCGGCATCGCAGCTCTTGCTGCACGCAAACGACGAAAATAACACAAAAATCCCCGCTAATCAAAATCTTTAGCGGGGATTTCTTCCTAAATACTCCCTATATTTCATATCGCGCCCTTCTATACTCATTCAATGAGTTTATCGCTTGCCGCCATCCTCTTTATCACCGCCACAGGGCAACAATCAACTGCCCCGACCAAGGGCACCTTCCAACTTCCAGGAGATAGCGGCAAGCTCAAAACCACTTACCAACTCGGCCCCAAAGACAACGAACTCCACTTCACACTGGATTCCGCCCGCACCGATTCAATTTTTCCAGCTCCCGAAGATATCTATGTTGCCGGCCCCGCACAACGCTTATTAATTCTGAACTTCACCGTTCAAAACCCACTGAAAAAAGACATGCGACTCAACTCATCCAGCTTCCGGTTCACTGCCGTTTCGCCGGATGATGAAAACCAAACATTCCGTGGTTACCTCCTCTCGGGCGTAAACCAAAAGCACCTTGAACAGGATCTAAAACCCGCACAAAAGGTCAAATGCACGGTTGTCTTCCCCATTTACGCCGAAGGTGAAGTATCAAAAGTTATCGTCTCTCGTAGCGAAAATACCCCGATCTTGAGATACGACCTTTCCGGAAAACTCACGCCCAAAATGACTTCCATCTTCAGCCCGAACGGCTTTGATCTCATCGATACTGTCACGGCGCCCCAACCTCTTGTCGATCTTGCTGAATATGAAGTCGAATTTGGCGGCATTGAGTTCACCAACGAAAAAATTCAAGGTTACGCCCCAGATGACGGTTACAAATACGCAGTTATCAAACTCGCATTCAAAAACCGACTCATCAAAGATTCATTCCTCAGCTTCGCCTACATTGCTCCATTGCTTTCCGATAGCAACGGTCAAAAGTACAGTTGGAATACAGCCCTCCTGTTCCCCAACAGCAACGACACCGTTTACCAACCGCTTTCCGCCGGCGACGATGCGCTCAAAACCCGTATCTATTACAAAGTCAAAGAAGGCGTCAATGAATTCAAGTTCTCGCTCCAACATGTGCAGTCTAAGCGCACTGTACGGTTCCTCTAAATAACGAAGTAGAGTTCCGGAGCAAGCTCCGGAACTCTACTTCTGTTTAACCTCAAAATCACTACCCAATTTATTTCCAACCCTCACCTCAAACTCTTTCGCAAATCTATTTTCAACTTGAACCGGGATTCCATCCCGACGAATCGTATCCAGGTCGTCTCCCATATCGCTCACTTCTCGAGTCAGATTTTCGACCGCACGAGTCATGTCATCGACCGTCGCATCACCTGGTGCCGCACTCACACGCCCCGCCATAAAAATCACTGCTAAACCGCTCGCGAGTAAAAAACCCTTGAAAAAGGCACGTCTTTCGTCCATATAATTACATTACTTCAACTATTTGTTCAAAAAAAACCCATATTTCGGATTCTATCATGCCCAATAAGAGTCTTAATACAAGTACCCTTGGACAAGATGGCCAAACTTCCGATGATCATCCAAGGCGGTATGGGCGTAGCTGTGTCCAATTACTGCCTTGCTCAAGCCGTTTGCAAAACGGGCAACATGGGCGTCATTTCCGGCACAGGACTCGACGCTGTTTTGTCACGTCGATTACAATACGGTGATCCGACCGGCGAACTCCGCGCCGCCTTCGACGCTTTCCCTATTCAGGAAGTCGCCAAACGTGTCTGGGACAAGTATTTCCGTCCCGAACGTGACGAAACAAAACCCCTACTTTCAAAGCCGATGCCCAGCATCAAACCAACAAACGCTTGGTTCGAGCTCACAATCGTCGCTAACTTTGTCGAAGTCTGGCTCGCTAAGCGCGATCACCACGCACCGGTCGGCATCAACCTTCTCGAAAAAATTCAAATCCCCCACCTCGCATCCCTCTTCGGAGCCATGCTCGCAGGGGTCGATTTCGTTTTGATGGGTGCAGGCATCCCGCGGCAGATTCCTGCCGCCCTTGATAGCCTCTCCCGACTCGATTCCACCGATTACCGGCTGGATGTTGAAGGAGCACTTCCCGGCGAAACCTTCAACCACACCTTTGACCCCAAATCCATCGCTGATTGGGGACTCACCAAAATCAAACGACCCAAGTTTCTCGCTATTGTCAGTAGCAACGTCCTCGCAACCCAAATGGTTAAGCGAAACGTGCCGCCGGTAGATGGCCTGATTATCGAATTTCCTCAAGCAGGTGGTCACAATGCGCCTCCGCGTGGCCAAATGCAGCTTGACGAAAACAATGAGCCGATTTACGGTGCAAAGGACGAAGTTGACCTTGCCGGAATCGCTGCCCTCGGAGTTCCTTTCTGGCTTGCCGGTGCATACGGTAACCCGGAAATGCTCAATGAAGCCCTCGCTGCTGGAGCAAACGGAATCCAAGTCGGAACCGCATTTGCGTTCTGCGAAGAAAGCGGTGTCGACCCCGCACTGCGAGACAAAATCGTTCAAGAAGTCATTGCTGGCAACGTAACTGTTCAAACCAATGCTACGGCTTCTCCAACCGGATTCCCATTCAAGGTTGCCCGTATTAAAGGCACCCTGAGCGAACTTTCAACCTACAAACAACGAAACCGAATCTGCGATCTCGGTTACCTTCGCACCAGTTATCGCCAAGAAGATGGCACCGTTGGTTACCGATGCCCATCAGAACCGATCGATGACTTCCTCAGAAAAGGCGGCGAAGAATCAGAAACCGTTGGCAGAATGTGTGTTTGTAATGGTCTCTTTGGAACAATTGGAATGCCCCAAGTAAGAAAGGATGGATTCGTAGAACCCACCCTTGTTACTGCCGGTGATGACCTTGTCAAGATTCAGATGTTCGTGCCAGAAGGACAAACAAGCTATTCCGCCAAGCACGTCATCGAAGTCTTAACGAGCAAACTCAAAGTCGGCGTAAGTTAAAGCTTTTCGTAAAGATTGTCAATCCAAAGAACACCTTCAAGCTCCTGAGCTTTGACATCGGTGAATACGACTTCACCGTCAACTTTGCTCAGATAGCCCCGCAACCTATCATCTTTTCCCATAACTGGCTTTTCGCCATTTTTCACCATGTGAGGCAAGGTGATCCGAAACATCGTGTTTCTTGGCAACGGGTAGCCGGAGTATTTTATGAATTGCCCGTAAATCGGTACGCCTTCGACTAACTGTATGGCCTTAGGCAAATAACCACGTTTCAAGTCATCGCTAAAGTCCGCCGCTAACCAAGCTCGAGAAAGTGTTTGCGTAAAATCAGAATCAGAAGCAAGTAATCGATAGCCAGAGCCCGTGTTCACTTCAATTTTCACTCTGTCTCTAAAGGTCAGTCGCTCCATCCCTGAAAAAAGCAGAACAATACTATTGCGCTGATTGCTGACTAAACCTCGGAGAACGACCGAATCTTTACCCGCTGATACTGATTCAATTCCATCCTGAGCGCGACGATTAAAGTCCTCCGCGATTTTCTCTGTTTCAATAATCTCCGCACCTTCTGGTATTTCAAACAAATGAGGCTCAACCGATTCTGGATACTCATACACATGCTCGATTGTCTTCGCTTTCGTTGGTTGCTTCGGAACCTGCTTGTCTTTCATCGGCAGCTTCGTTTCAGCGTCAACCCAAATGTAAAGATCAAACATATCCGTAACCAAATGCCACACATCCCAGCTCTTGCCTGAACTCTGCTTTTCGGATCTAATCTTTTTGCTTGATTTGAGAATTCGACTATTATTCTTTATGATTGTGTCAAAGCTAAAATCATTTCCAGATGAAGAAGTCCGCTCAAAACTGCTTGGCACCTTAAAGTACTTGTTATCAAAACCCGAGTTCGAATAAACCGCTTCGCCATCAAAAAGCAGTCTGTTTTGAATCATTTTCTTTTCGCCGACTGCACCTTGGGATTGTCCATCGCGATCCCAAATCACGGATTGAAATCCGCTTAATTTGCCTTCCCAAGTGTGATGAGCCGCAAATTTCTCATCCAGATAAGAGGCTCCCGGTAATCGGCGAGTCCATTCTAATGAGCTCACGGCCATATATCTTCCAGAATTGTCCATGACTGAATAAGCATTGGTAAAAGGACTCTGATCACCTACGTTTCTCGCAATCCGGTACTTCGCATTTTTGTATCCAGAAACCACATCCTCAATTGCATAGGCTGGCTTTGCACCAAGACGAGGCATTGCAACTAACGCAACAATGACAACTCCGGCTGCAACGCTCCATGCCCAGCGACGAGATGGATGATAGGTAGTTTGAGAAGAACTTGGCAATTCCGCTCCACGTAGCTCTTTCAGTCCTTGCTCAAGGAGCTGATCAATTTCTTGTTCTGTTCGTTTCATAGTAAGTTTCCATCCTTCAAAATCTCTCGCAACCGCTTGCGTGCGGCATGTAACCTCGACAAAACCGTCCCTTCCGGCACCCCTTGCACCTCGGCAATCTCCTTCACTGAAAGCCCCTCAACTTCCATCATCACAAACGCTCCCGCTTGCTCCTCATTCAACCGAGCGATCGCATCCCGCAAAACAATCCCAGCCGTCGCATGGGGCCACGGATTCTGAGATTCAGTTCCTTTCATCTCCGGTTTACGCTTTTGCTCGCGCCGCAAAGCTCTCAACTCATGCTCAGCGATGCCAAAAACCCAGGTGCGACGACTACTCATCCCTCGAAATGAACTAAATTTTTTAAAAACAATCGTAAACACCCGCTGAGTAATATCATGTGCGTCATCCGGAGAGACTCGGCAAAGCATCATTCGCAAAATTTGCGGACGCAAAATCGATTCAACGTCTTCAAATCGATCCTCTGGTCGCTCGCCGGCAAGTATTCCACTATCCACCTTAACCATCATAAACAATAAGTAAGCGCGTAAAACGCCACGGATTATTCAAACTATTTTCTTTTAACTTAACCCATAATCGAAAAAAGATGTCTGAGCTTCCATTCCCATACGATGAGCGTAAGGAACGCATTTGGGATATCTATATGGTTCTCGGTCTACTCGTCATTCCTGCCCTCGTTTCCGCCATCATTTCTAATTTTGAACCGGGCATTTTCGGCCCGCTCAATCTTTATGTCGTCCCAACATTTGTCTCGTTAGGATCACTCCTTGTCTGTGTCGCAAACCTAAGGCGGTCACCTTGGAAGCTTGAAGACCACGATTTCACCCAATTTGAAGGCAAATACATTCCATGGGGAATCGCTGTGTATATGTGTATCGGGTTCATCATGTGGTTTTATACAACTCTCCAATGGATACTAATTCGCAACTTCATGTATGCCGCTAACAACCTCGGAATCGACAGCCAAATAATCGACAAGCCGATGATTCCGTTTTTCATAATTCACATGATTCTGAATTCACTACTAGAAGAATTTACTATGCGCGGAGTCCTACAAACCCACTTCACCGCCCTCACCAATTCATCGACAAAAGGTATTATCATTGCCAACCTCATCTTCGCCAGCTACCATATCTATCAAGGACCGTTCGCCCTCATCCCAATCTTCATTTTTGGCGTCGGATTATCTTTCAGCCGCATAATCTGCAAATCTCTGTGGCCCGCAATCATTGCCCACACGATTTACAATATTGCTCTCTTCTATCCTATGTTCGAACGCTAAATCTAGCTCCCAACCGCCGCCGACCAAGCCGACTCATCTGTTCCCAGATAACGACTCGTTGCCGCAACGGCCCGAACCATTCGCTTGCCCGAAAGCCAGTCCGAAACATGAACCCCCACCCGCCGCGCAAACTCAACCGGAACCGCATTCCCAATCTGCCGATACTGGTCGGTCGTCTTGCCGCACACATACCAATCATCCGGGAACGTCTGCAACCGCTTGTATTCCTGAACGCTTAACGGTCTCAACTCTTCCGGATGCCCCAAAAGTGTCGCCGGCATGTTCGGCAGAGTTAACAAAGTCGGCGAAGGCTTGTCCCAGGCTAGCCGTCTCATAAATCCTGTTCGTCCACCCCCACTAAAATAAGCATTACCCATCGCCGCATGCGCTTGTTCTGGGCTCAAAACCCGCCAATTTTCACCTGGCTTAATAAACGGCAGATAAGGCAACGCCCGCGACCGCACCGGAACAAAATCGTGCTCATCTCCCAACCCCGATAGCGCCTCTCGAACGGTTACCACACCCGAAACCGCCGGAATATGCGGCATTATGCGACCATTCCGCTCCGCCACCAAAACCAATCGCTCCCGAACCTGAGGCACTCCGTACAGACTCGTATCATAGAGCCGAAAGCTCACTCCGTACCCCGCCGCTTGAAACCGATTCAATATCTCTTGAAGCGCACCACCCGGCTTCTCCGAATCACTCAAAGCTGGAAACCCGACCCCTCGCTCCTCATGAACCCGATGCAATAAAGCCGCACTCAACAACCCTCGCACGTTTTCAATTAAAACCACCCTCGGCTTCAAATCAAGCGCCAAGTCCACAAAGTGTAAAAAGACATTTCCCCGCGCATCATTCAAACCCTGCCGCTTACCCGCCGTCGAAAATGCCTGACAGGGCGGACCACCTACAACCGCATCAAGCTCTCCAACCCGAACCCCCAACTCAGAACAAACCTGAAATGCCGTTAAACCCCGAATATCCCCTTCAAACAAACGAACGCCCGGACGATTCTTCCGAATCGTTGCACAGGCCACCGGGTCAAACTCATTAAAACCGACGCACTCCCATCCCGCGCGTTCAAGTCCGAGGTCAAGCCCAAGTGCCCCCGAAAAGAGGCTCAAGTATCTCATCCGTGATCTGGTCAGCGAGCCATCCTAGCTCGCCTGCGACTCTCGTCGCTATTTCAAAGAGTTTTCCACATTACATAGCAAAATTGCTAGCCCTGCTAACCTTATGCCGTATCCCCACGCAACTGAGAAGAAACCGACTCATTCGGATCTTCCAAGTAAAAAATCGCATTCTTGTCTGGATCAAACGCTTCAAAACCCCGAATATCCCCCCGCTCACCCAAAACCGGGCCGACAACAACCCCATTGTCCATCAGACGATTTCGGATTTCATCTAAGTCATCCACCGAAATCAAAACCTTCGGGCCGGGAAAGTCTCGCACATTCGGCTGTTCCAAATAGTAAGTCTCTACCGAAAACAAGCTGATCAATCCCCCCTGACCATCCATATCAATAAAAGCCACTCCCCAAGGCAGCTCGCGCACCAATCTTCCACCTAGCTTTTCGGTGTAATGCTTGATCGATTCGCTTAAGTTTCGTACGTGATAGGTGGTCTCTTTCAGCTTCACCGCAAATTCTCCCGCTCAAAGATACCCACTCAGATCAACTTAAATACAAAAAATTCTCCTCCCAAACTCACCTGCCAATCCCCTGCCATACTCAAAAAAGCAATGTTCAAGGGCTTAATGCAAAAGGTCGACCGGATGCTCGGGCGCGGCGTCATAGACGAAGACCTCTACGAAGAACTAGAAGAAGCCCTCCTTGCCGCCGATACCAATATTCTAATAACCCAAGCAATCCTCGAAGAACTGCGACAAGCTGTCCGCGAAGAAAAAGTCACAACACCAGAAGCGATTAAAGAGCGCTTAAAAGAATCTATTCGCGCCCGATTCTCCCAGCCCGGCGAAACTCTCCTCTTCCGCAACTTCCCCCCTTGCGTCTATCTCTTCGTAGGCGTCAACGGAGTCGGAAAAACTACCTCCATCGGCAAACTCGCCACCCGCTTAACCAAGGAAGGCCGAAAAGTCATCCTCGCTACGGGTGATACCTTCCGCGCCGCCGCCATCGATCAACTCGAAATCTGGGCCGAGCGATCAGGCGCAGAAATCGTTAAAGGACAACCTGGTTCCGACCCCGCCGCCGTGATCTTTGATGCCATTCAAGCCGCCAAAGCCCGAGGAGCAGATTACGTCCTCGCCGACACTGCTGGCCGTCAACACACCAAAGCAAACCTGATGAGCGAACTATCCAAAATCGCTCGGGTCGTCGAAAAAGGCATCGGACGCCCAGCCGACGAAACACTCCTCGTTCTCGATGCCAACACCGGACAAAACGCCATCCGTCAAGCCGAAGAATTCTCAGCCGCAACGGGGGTTACTGGA
This sequence comes from Fimbriimonadaceae bacterium, assembly GCA_027492935.1. GTDB lineage: Bacteria > Armatimonadota > Fimbriimonadia > Fimbriimonadales > Fimbriimonadaceae > UphvI-Ar2. The sequence goes on along the minus strand of JAPUDU010000007.1, from coordinate 4,245 downwards.
CTCGTTCTAACCAAACTCGATGGAACCGCCCGTGGCGGTGCCCTCATAGGTATCTACGACAAATTCCGAATCCCAATCAAGCTCATTGGAGTAGGCGAAAAAGCCGAAGACCTCAGGAATTTTGATCCAGAGGCCTTCGCAGAAAGTTTATTTACCTAATAAGGATTCGTCGGAATCTGCGGCTCACGCGCTGGCACATCAACAACTGTCTGAACCTTAGCTGATTCACGCCAGTTCTTTCTGTGGCGCAAAAAGGCCAATATCCCAAAGACGATAAATAGCGGGATCGCAATTGCGTCATCCAACCAACCCAATAGCGGAATCACATCCGGAATTAAGTCAAGTGGCGAAACCCCGTAAATGACCGCCGCAAGCAGGTTCAATAACCCCGCCCAGGGAACTGTCGATTTCATCGGTGAAGGAACTTTGTTCATCGCTAATCATTAGACGACAAACCGAGACCGGGGGTTGAAACCGATAGGACCCTGCCTAAAATCGAATCTAACCTGCAACCAGTTTCAAAAACAGCTTCTTCCCAACGCGAATCACTTTCCCATCCAAATCTGCCGCTGCAAAAGTCGCTCCCAAATCAGAAACGCGTTCCCCGTCAATCGAAACCGCCCCCGCTTGGATCAGCTTCTTTGCCGCCCCGCGCGAATCCGCTCCACCGACCAAAACAACCAAGTCCACCGCCGACTGCTCGCCGCTAAACGTAAACTCAGGCGCATCGGTGACCTGTTTCTTCTGGCTAAATGTCTCAACAAAGAACCGCTCCGCCGCCTCACCCTCTTCAACCGAATGGTAAAGAGAAACAATCTCCTTACCCAGTCGAATCTTCGCATCACGAGGATTCTTACCTTCTCCCAACATCGCCCGAGCTTCATCCATCGGCACATCCGTACAAAGCTCAAACCAGTTCAGAATCAATTCATCCGGAATGGACATCGTCTTCCCAAACATATCGTTGGGAGTATCAATAACACTTACATAGTTACCAAGGCTCTGTGACATCTTCTCCGTGCCGTCTGTACCCACCAAAAGCGGCGACAAGATAACAACCTGCGCTTCTTGGCCGTACTGCTCCATAAGCGTCCGACCAACCAAATTGTTGAACTTCTGGTCGTTCCCACCCAGCTCAACATCCGAATTCAATTCCACCGAATCCATCCCCTGACAAAGGGGATAAAGCAACTCGTGCATGGCAATCGGTTGGTGCGATTCCCACCGTTTGGTAAAGTCATCCCGCTCCATTATTCGCGCCACCGTGTACCGCGAGCAAAGCCGAATAACATCCTCAAAGCTCATCTTCCCGAGCCAATCTTTGTTAAAGTAAATCTCCGTTTTTTCGCGATCCAGTATCTTATAAATTTGCTCCGAAACCGCCTCAACATTTGCCTGAACTTCTTCCCGAGAAAGTTGCTTTCGAGTCTTACTCTTACCACTCGGGTCGCCGATCATTGCCGTAAAATCGCCAATTATCAAGCAAGCCGTATGGCCAAGCTTCTGAAAGTCGCGTAGTTTACGCAAGACAACCGCCCAACCCAAGGTAACGTGCGCCGCCGTCGGATCAACCCCCAACTTGACGCGCAGCTTCTTCCCGCTCGCTAACTTTTTGCGAAGATCATCTTCCCCAATAATCTCCGTTGTTCCGCGCCGCAAAATTGCAATCTGCTCGTCAATCGTCATCCCAAACAAATTCTACCGTTCAGCCCCAACCCCGCCCAGACTTCACATAAATTGAAACTCTGGAGTGCTAAACAGCAACCGCGCAACTTGCGAAGCAACCGTACTCCCATTCTGCCGAGTCACCTTCTTTCCGCCGAGTTCATCATTCGCCGCAGTAACCAAACTCGCCTTCTTATTTTCGGGAATCGTAGCATCAAGCACGCTCAAAATGTTATCAACAACTTGCATTCCTGTTGCCCCGACCGGAGCAACCGCCAAAACTGCTGTCTGACTAATCCCACGCTGATTACTAAACAGCGAGTCACTCCATTTCATGCGCTCAACCATCGTGCTCGTACTAATCCACTGCAACATGCTCGGCCAACCACTCACATCCGGCGGAGTCAACAATTCCATTCCCATCGCAGTTGTAGAAATCTGTGCCAGCCGACCAACTTGCATCGCTGATCGCCCTTTCGCATAATTCTCAAGCGAGTAATCCTTCAATTGAGCCGTAAGGATTGCCCCAAAACCCAACTGCCTGAGGGTTGGGATGCAAAAATCAATCGGATTCTTAATATCCTTTCGCTCAGCATTATCACTAAACAACTCTTCATCCAACATAATCGAACGCAACAGCGCCCTGATCTCAAGCCCACTTGCCATAAACACTTTCGCGTGCCTATCAATCACCGCCTTACTCGGATTGGGATAGACAAACCAATTCCAAATCTTTTCTGTCAAGTAAAAAGCCGTGCGTGGCAACGAACACAGAATCCGAATCACATCATCCCCGTTCCAAGGCCCGACTTGTCCAAAAATCGATTTTGAGTCTCCATCGTGATTCAGAACATCAAAAAAGTACTCATGCCGTTGAACTGGCACTTCACCGCGATTCGGCCGAGTCCGCCCATTGATACTCACCGCATAGCTCCAACCCGTAAAAGCCCGCGCCGCTTCCTGAATATCCTTCTCCGAATAATTCCCTTCCCCCAAAGTAAACAACTCCATAATCTCACGAGCAAAGTTCTCGTTTGGCCGCCCCTTCAAATTCTCAATATTATCGAGCCAATAAAGCATCGCTGGATTCTTGCTTACTGCCAACAGTAAGTCTGAAAACTTTCCTGTTGCATTAGTCTGTAAAACCTGCCAATAACGATACATCGCCGGCCCATTACTCACCTTCTCACTACTCGTCGCAAAATGATCGTGCCAAAACAAAGTCATCTGCGCCTGTAGCGGCCGAGTCGTCGTCAGCAACCAAGAATAACAAGTCGCTTGAGCCAAGCGAGGATTGGGAATCATCCGCCCATCCGGATCCATCAAGAACTCATCGCCATATACAACCGGCTCTTCAACCGATTCATAATTAAGCAAGCGATCAACCGCTTTCTGCCACCCACCAGCACTATAGTAATCAACTTCGGCCTCGCTCGCCCCCAATCCAAAGCGACGCAACAAATGTGCTGTTCTTGCTTGGTCTCCCGTAATAGCCATGCAAAGCCGGAACGACAAACAAACACGAATTGTTCAATCATCAAAAATAAAACTGGCTATTCCGCTTGGAACAGCCAGCTTTCCCAGTAATGCGTTGAAAAAGTTGTTCTTAAACTTCAGGAACGTTCATTGACTGAAACGTTGCTTCATTAACAAACTTAAACAGGGTGTTCCCGTTGTAAGTCGCTTTGAGCGCATAGCGAACTTGCTCGCCATTTTTCGTTTTGCGAGTCATTTTGGTCTTGCGGATGTCTGCTTCCGGGACGTCGACGTGAGATCGAGTTTTCAGATCGTAGAATTGCATGTCTGCCTTCCAAACCAGATTAAAGATGGCTTGTCTCCCTCAGGACGGAACCAATTCGGAATTTGATTCGCCAACTTCAAGCTGAAGTGAACTTAGTGTGAACTAGGTTGAACCTACTCCGCAAGTCCAAAACGTAAAATTCACGACCAATTCGTACTATTTTGGGAAAAACTGCCAAAATAAGGGTTGAACCAACGTGTTAGAAGCTATGAATGCCGACTTTACTGAGCGAATAAAGGAATCTGGATTGCGCTTAACCCAACCCAGAATGAAGATACTTGAAGCTCTAAATGAATTGGATCGCCCAATTGGAGTCTATCAACTGCACGACAAAATGACCGAGGCCAAGGTCAACGTAAACATCGTAAGTATCTACCGAACCCTCGCCGCATTCCAAGAACTCGGCATTGTCCATTACATCCCCAGCCAACAAGGCTATCTTCTCTGCGAAGCCGAATGCCGAGACGATCAGCAAACCGAGCACCTCGTATGTGATCAGTGTGGCAACGTCAATGAACTGCCCATCCCCACCTGCGCCACCAACGATCTCAAAGAACAGGCCGACTCGAGAGGATTTCGAGCAACAAAAATCAGAGTGGAAGTCTCAGGCATTTGTTTCGAATGCCAAAAGAGCTGAGCACCGAAGCACCCAGCTCTGACCGCAAGGACTAATATCTTTTTTAGCGAAGCCGTCGAGTCTGAGTAATTCTTGTGAACTTCTCATTCTCATAGCGACTCAATACTATCGTTACCTGATCACCCCAACTCACAGCTCCAAG
>JAPUDU010000006.1 GCA_027492935.1 Fimbriimonadaceae bacterium | reverse complement strand
GAACATAAATGCGAGGACTTCTTGAGTCTCGCTTTGGATTGTGTAACTGAGAGTCTTGGGAGTTGAAGTGTCGATAACAGGGATTTGTTGCCGACTGATGAGTTCAATTCCTCCTTTGTTTTGGAATCCGAAATGGGTGAATGTATTGGGAATCGGATTGAGGGAGGTCAGCGGTTGGGTTTCGCGGAAGTGACCATAAAGTTTGTATTCGAGAGGGAGCGGGCCTTCTGCAGGAACTGATGGCTCACCTTGAATGGTGATCGGGGCAGAAAAATTGAGAAGCGAAGTAAGTGACTTAGCATCCTCGGTTTTGTAGATTGACCAGATTCGGCCCTGATAATCGAGTCCTCGGGTTTGATCGGAGACCTTGGTTTGGGCGGTTACTAGGGTTGTGCCCATGCCGGTGACGGCGAGGTGAGAATCTGGGAGAAGTACTGCGGTTGTGTCGATAGGCTTGCCGTGAAGTGGGCTATCGGCTGGCAGTTCAATAATGGCAGGGGCCGGTGTTCTTTCTGTCTGATTTCCTGGGGTTTTGAGAGTGTAATCAACACTGGGAATGACGGAAACGGGAACGACTGGTGTGCGGATGATTCGTCGGTTCGTTTGGGGGGCAGTTCTTAGTTGCCAAGAAGTTGAGTTGTAGAGGTAGGCGGCTAGGTCTACATCAAGAAATTGAGGGCTCAATCGGCTCATTGGGATGATACTGATGAGCGATTGGTCGAGAGGGCCGTTCCAGATTTCGGGGAGAGGTGCGGAGGTCAGCGCGAGTATAACGTCGAACGGGCCGCGGTAGGTTGGATCATCGCCAACAAATTGTTGATCGTTAATGTGCGGAGCGATGATTGAAGAAATTTCTCTGGCGGCGAGGCTGAAATCGTTGATGATTGCGGTGTCGTCATCATCGGTAAGTGAGATTTCTGGTTCGTAACCCGATGCCCGCATGAGGTTGGTGTACTGTTTGAGAACGTTTTGGAATGCTTCACGTTCGGCACCGACGAAAGTATCACGGTCTTGGACGTATTTACCAGCAACTCTTCCGATAGTGAGAGTTTCGGATACAAGAAAAATCTTGACTTTGAGTTTTGTTTTTGAACTCGCGTCTTTTTCGTTGGCGACTTTTTCGATTGACTTCCAGACGTCGCCTTCCGTCGTGGCGGGAAGGAATGAGCCGAGTTCGTTTTCATTGCGATAAACGAAGGAAGCTCCGGCGATTTCAATACGGTTGTTTGGCGTGGGAAAGGCGGGAATATGCCTTGCCGGGTCAGCTGTTGGAGTATTGGGTTTTTGTGAAGTTTGGGCACCCAGCAACAGGGCAGCGCAGGCAAGGCTGATCATTATTCTTTAGTTTGTCCTCTATTTGAAGTTTCAATCAATCCAGATTTTTGGGTTAATCAAAAATCCGGATGTCATATTCACTAGACGCGTGACCGTCGCCGCGTGTGTACTTGAGGCCCTCTTTTTTTCCAAGAGCATCAAGATCAGCGGGCATTTTAGCAATCATTCCTAAGACGACCTTGCGGGCGTTTTCGGCGTTTTTTTGGAAAACTTCGAGAACACTGTGGGCAGTAACGGCTTCAACATCAGCTACAACTCCGCTGTCGTAATCGGTGACAAGACCGATATTGACGACCGCCATCCCGAGTTCGTGGCAAAGATAGCCCTCGGGATATTGGGTCATGTTAATGATGTGCCATCCCATTTTTGTGAACCATTCGGATTCGGCTTTTGTGCTGAACCGGGGTCCTTGAATGACGACAACGGTGCCTCCATCGTGGGCGACAATGCCATTTTCTCGGATTGTTGAGACAGCAATATCACGGAGGGTTTTGTCGTACATATCCGCTGGGGATACGTGGCTCGTGATTGGCCCATCGTAGAATGTATCGTCTCGGCCTTTTGTTCGGTCAACGAATTGGTCGGTAACGAGGAATGAACCGGGGGCGATATCGAATTGCAGGGAACCTACGGCACAAGGACTGATGATGGCTTTGACACCTAGTTTGTGCATAGCCCAGACGTTGGCGCGGTAGTTAATTTTGTGGGGCGGGATGGTGTGGGTTCTTCCGTGTCTGGGAAGAAATGCGACTTTTCGACCGCTGACGGTGGCAAGCATGACAGCATCGCTCGGCGGGCCGTAGGGGGTATCTACTTTTACTTCTGTTACATCTTCTAGAAGGCTATAAAAGCCTGATCCACCGAATACTCCAATTTCTGCGACTGACATTTGTTTATTCTCCTTTCCTTTCAACCCGACCAATGCCGGTTGCGACACCTTCTAGCAAGACGTCAATGCGACCTCCGTTGCGTAAAAGAATGTCTGGTTCAACTTCCAACACATGTCCCTGAGCGATTGCAGGAACGGCTTTCATCTGCGGATTCTGTAGCATTTTAGTTCCGCTACCGAGTTGTGTGATGATAATGTTTGGGCCAAATTTGATTAGTTGCTCAACGCTGACGGCTTCGAATTTGCGTGCGTCTGGTCCGACGAATTCGCCTTCTGATTCTTTGATGTAGTTTGCGAGGAGAGCGTTTGTTCCGAGCATCATGTAACCGGTTGTTGCATCGCCGATTACGACGGCAATTTTCATGTCAGATGTAATGCTGCCTTTTAGAAGCGATTTTGCACCGTAGACCTTATCTAGGTAGAAGCTGGTGGATGATTCTGAACCGAGTTCAACAGCAAGCTTGGTGAGGAATTCGTCGTATGCTTTTGGGGTGTCTGTTTCAACAACGAGCACCTCAAGGCCGAGGTCTTTTAGCTTTTGAATTGTTGATTCAGGGTAAAGATCTTTTTCAACAATTACGCGCTCCGGCTTTATTGCGGCGATTTTTTCAAAATCAGGGGTTGTGCCGTTGACGACGATGGGAACTTTCACGGCTCCCGCTGGATAGTTGCATGATGAGGTTCGTCCGAGAAGTCCACTCATTGGGGTACCTACAGCGTTGAGTATCTCAGTAGTACTCGGGCTCAGACTAACGTATTCAGTAATAGGTTTGGTTGTGCGAGGTATGCCTCCGACTTTTTCCGTTGAAGACTGACATGCGCTCAACGCAAGTATTGCCGGGATAGCAATGAGTAGTGGCGAAATTCGGAGCTTCATGATGCTATTCTGGCAGACGTATTCCAGTTGCCAATAGTGCCCGAATTTTTGGGGAATTGGTCAATGGTTTGAGGCAATGATGAAAATTTCAGTTCAGCTTTACACGATTCGAAGTTTGATGGAGCAAGATTTTTGGGGGACGTTGACTCGTTTGAGTGATGCGGGCTTTCGGAATGTAGAGTTAGCGGGGCTGGGTGGCAACGATGCTGAGGAAGCTCGAGTGGGGTTAGCAGAGCGTGGACTGAAGCCGCACTCAATGCATGTTGATATCAATCGGGCGAAGAATGAGCTTGATGCGCTTGTTCAAGAAGCGCATACCTTGGGGGTTGATTATGTGGTTGTGCCTTGGATTGATCCGAAGCAGTTTGCGGGCGGATGGAAAGAGATCGCAGGGGTTTTAACGGATTTGGCGAAAACTTACAATGAGCATGATTTGAAGTTTGGTTATCACAACCATGCGTTTGAATTTGAGAAGGAAGGGGATAAGACTGGATTTGAGATTCTTTGGGAAACTGCTGGTCCGGAGCTGATTGCGGAAGTCGATCTATTTTGGGTGAAGAAGGGCGGAGATGATCCGATTGCTTGGCTTCATAAACTTGCACCGCGCGTTAAAGAGGCTCACTTTAAGGACATGGATCCGAAGGGTGAGTTTACGGAAGTTGGACAGGGATCGCTTGATTGGGATGGGATTATCAAAGCGGGCAAAGAAGTTGGTTTGGAATGGGCGATTATTGAAAATGACTCGCCGAAAATTGATCCGCTGGAATCGGTTATTAAGAGCCGCGAGTTCTTGCTGAGTAAGGGTCTGAAAGATTGACCTTGATTAAGCTGGTTGTTTTTGATCTAGGCGGGGTGATGATTCGGATTCGCCACGCCTGGAGCGAAATTCTGGGTGAGATGGGGCTTGAGTTTCCGGCCGGGTTTGATCAGGATCGATTAGCGCAACACCAGTTGTTGGCTGATTTTCAGAATGGCGACTTGAGTGAGACCGATTTTTTAGAAAAGTTAGCCGCTGAGTTTGGTTTGTCGACTGAAGATGTTAGCCGGGCACATGGTTTGATTTTGCGGGATGAATATTCGGGGGCTCTGGGTTTAGTTAATGAACTTAAGTCGACTGGTGTGACGGTTTATTGTTTGAGTAATACGAATTCGCTTCATTATAATGAGTTTTTCTCCGGGCGGTTTCCGGTTTGTGAAGCGTTTGATGAGTTGCTTGCTTCGCAGAACCTGGGGATGAGTAAG
>JAPUDU010000005.1 GCA_027492935.1 Fimbriimonadaceae bacterium | reverse complement strand
CGGGTGTGGATTGTTTGTTGATGCTGGTGATTTGATCACCGGCTTTGAGGACACCTTCGGCTGATCCACCGGCAACTGCACTCGCGACGGTAGTGGTGTTGGGCTGGAATTGGATTCCCAGCATCGGTTTGCGGGGGAGTTCGCCGGTTTGAGTCAGCGTGGAAGCAAGAATGAATGAGGCGAGCAAGCTCATGCCTGAATGTTACTCAGGGTCGGTGGCTGGTGGTTCCGGAGTCTTTCCGCGATTGAGTTTATTTGTCACTCGGTCGAGAAAGGCGGTTTCTGGCATTTTGAGGGCTTTGGTGATGAAATAGTAGATCCACATTGCACAGATGCCGAAGAATAGAGCGACAGCAAGGTTAGCGTATTTGTTGCTACCGAGGCCGATTTGATCGACAGCGCGGAAGATCCCCCAGAATACGGCTGTTGAGACGATGCTTGCAAGAGCAGATTTGCCGAATGTGCTGAAGAGGGGGGAGATGTCGGTGTCGGGGACTTCTTTGCGGATAGCAAAAATGAGGAGGACGACGAGGACGATGGCAGCGATCGAACCGCTCAAGCTCAGGAAGAATGGAACTTGGTGGGTTTTGACGACGAAGAAACTGAGAGCGAGGAAGATGCCGGTGGCAAGGGTTCCTAGAAGGATTGGTCGGAGAGTGTTTTGGATGGCAAAGAATGCTCGCATCAGAACGGGTTGAAGGCACCAGAAGGGAACACCAATGGCAAAACCGGTGAGGAGAGGAGCCATTCGGGCGGTATCGGCGGAAGTAAATTTTCCGTGTTCGAAAACAACTCGGATGACGTCGGTGGGACAGAAAATGAGAATGGCGCTAATCGGGACGGTGAGATAGATGACGCTACGCAGGGTTTTGACGAGTTGGTCGCGGAACATATCCATGCGTCCTTGGGCGAAGAATTGGCTGAGCGCAGGGAATGCAGCGAGGGCGAGGCTCTGCCCGAATACCCCGAGTGGAGCTTGCATGAGAGTGTTGGCTTGGCGGAAAGCGGAAATATAGCCGGATTGTTCGCCGTAGCCCATGCTGGAAAAGGTGACGAGGAAGAGAGCGAATACGCCGGGGAGAGAGAGTCCGAATACGACGGGGGCCATGAGACGGAAGACTTTTCGAACGCCAGGATGTTTCGTGTCAAGGCTGAATTTGTACTTGAGCCCGATTGCACGCATGGCTATGAGGGGTACGACAATGTTTCCGAGAAATGCGCCGATCGTTGCGCCCCATGTCATTCCAGCTGTAGGGATAGCGGTGAAGCTACTGAGGACAAGCGCACCGAAGATGATTCCTATGTTATAGATGTTGGGCCCGAGGCCGGGAACGGAGAAAATGTTTTTGCTGTAGAGGGTGCCGAAGAGGATTCCGCCGATGAAGAACGCGAATTGGGCGGGAAGAATGATTCGCGCCATGTACGCCGTGTTGGCATAAAACTCGGCGGCATGTTTAGGGTTATAGTTGGGAGATGTGAGGTGAACAAGCTGAGGGGTGAAGATCATCGCCACGACGATGAAAGCCGTCACTACAAGCGCCATGATGGTGGCGACCGAGGAGAAGATGTGCCAGGCTTCATCTTCGCGGTCGGTGTGCAGATATTCGCTGAATACGGGAATGAACGCTGAGCTGAGGGCTCCACCGGCGACCAGATAAAAAAGTAAGTCGGGAATTTGGAAAGCGGCAAAGTAAGCGTCGGAGAGAGTGCCGTTGCCGAACTTGCCGGATATGACAGCTTCGCGAACAATGCCCAGAACTCGCGATAGGAAAATAGATGCGGCCATGATGCCGCCAGCCTTGGCGATATTAGGGGTTAGCGAGTCGGTTTTGGGGTCTTGGGGCACTGCGATCCGAAAAAGTATAGCGTTAAGATAGATGTGGTTAGTTCCTGGCTAGGGATTGGGTAGGTCGGTATGCTCGGTGTTGGCACATGGCAAATCGGTTGGCGAATTCGGCTTCGACTTATCTGAAGCAACATGCGGATAATCCGGTGGATTGGTTTGAATGGGGGGAAGAAGCGTGGGCAAAAGCGAAGAAAGAGAATAAGCCTGTCTTTTTGAGCGTGGGGTATGCGAGTTGCCACTGGTGCCATGTGATGGCGCACGAGTGTTTTGAAGATAAGGAAGTTGCTGAGGTTTTGAACCGCGATTTTGTTTCCATCAAGGTTGACCGGGAAGAACGGCCGGACGTTGATGACATTTATATGACCGCTGTTCAGTTGGCTACGGGGAGAGGTGGCTGGCCGATGAGTGTATTTTTGACCCCGGATCAGCAACCGTTTTTTGCGGGGACATATTTTCCGAAGCGAGCCCATGGACAGAATCCCGGCTTTTTGCAGATACTCACGGCTCTGCGAGGGGCATGGGATGAAGAGCGAGATGAAATTTTGCGGAAGGCAGGCGAGTTTACGACGGGATTGAAGCAAGTTTTAGAGCGTTCGATTCCGCCGGTGAATGACCAGATTGACGTGGGATTGATTGATACGGCAGTGCGGGCAATGCGGGAAGACTTTGATGAAGTTTATGGTGGATTTGGGAGTGCACCCAAGTTTCCACCGTTTTCGGGATTACGTTTTTTGATGCGCTACATTGAATCGCGGGAGAATTTGCCCGGAACGGGATTGGTGGATGATGCGGTTTATATGGTTTTTCGGACTTTGGAGATGATGGCTCTGGGGGGAATTCGGGATCATGTTGGGGGCGGGTTCCATCGCTACTCCACCGATGAACGATGGTTTTTGCCGCACTTTGAGAAGATGCTTTCGGACAATGGGCAGATGCTTTGGCTCTATGCTCGGGCGGCCCGGATGGTTGATGATGAGGATTTGAAAGCTCTGTTTGAAGAAGTAGTCGATGGGATCATCGGTTGGTTGGAGCGGGAGATGCGAGTGGGGGATGTTTATGCCTCGGCACTGGATGCGGACACTGATGGCGAGGAAGGGCTGACTTATGTGTGGCGGGTGGATGATGTTTCGGCAGAGGTCGCTACGGTCTATGGATTTAAGGCTGAAGGGAACTTTAGAGATGAAGCGACGGGATCATTGACTGGGTTCAACCATTTGTCGCGGTCAAGTGTGGGTTTGCGGACGGGAGACTTAGATGGATTGCTGGAGATTCGAAATCAACGGGAGCAACCTCAGCGGAGCGAGTTGGCACTGGTAGCTTGGAATTCGCTGGTGATTTCAGGATTAGTTGAGGCAGGCCGAACTGATTTGGCAGAGAGGGTCGCGACTTTTTGGGACGCGGATCAGCTGCGACATGCTTTTGCTGAGGGGCATGAATCGGTTGAAGCTTTTTTGGATGGTTACGCTTACTTTGCGGACGCCTTAATCGATTTAGGTTGGGATCCTAATGTGGTGCTTGACCGAATGGTTGAGCAATTTGGAGATGGGCGAGGATTTACTTTCACGGGCCGGGAGCATGAATCATTGATCGGTTTGCAGAAACCGTATTTGGATAATGCATCGCCGAGTGGGAATGGCGTAGCGATTCGAGCCTTGCGACGAGCGGGGCGGAATGATGAGGCGTTAGAGCATTTGACGGCGGCTTACGGGTGGGGACAACGTGCTCCTCAGGCGACAGGGACGATCTTGGAAGAGTGCTTGGAGCAGTTGTTGTTAGGGCGCGAAGTTGACGTTCTCGGGGGATTTGGGGACGAGTTACGGATTGAACTGGTGCCGGAACCGTTGGAGGTTGATGAAGATGGTTGGGCATACGCAAATTTAACCATTTGGATTCCGAATGGCTTGCACATAAATTCAACTGACCCGGGAGCGGACTGGTTGATTCCTACTTCGGTCGAAGTGTTGGGGGCTTACGGAGAAGCGGGATTCCCGGAAACTGAGACTGGGCAGTATCGAGGTGAAATTGAGATTGCATTGCGGGTTAAAGCAAAAGGTGCAGCGCGGGAATTTGATGTGAAATTGAATTATCAAATATGTTCGGAAACCGAATGTTATCGACCGAGTGAAGCGATTGTTAAGGGGCGTATCATTGGCGGGTAAGCGGAGGTAAAGTTGTTGGTATGAAGGTATTGGTAGCAGATAAACTTGAGCAGTCGGCTCTTGATGGGATGAAAGCAGTTGGATGCGAAGTTGTTCAAGATGCTGATTTGAATGGCGAGAGTTTGACTGCGGCAATTGCCGAGCACAAACCGAGTGTTTTGGTGGTTCGTTCGACGAAAGTTGATGCGGCAGCGATGGGAGCGGCAGATGAATTAACGCTCGTTATACGAGCGGGGGCGGGGGTTAATACCATTGATATTGAGGCGGCGAGCGAACGGGGGGTTTATGTAGCTAACTGTCCAGGCAAGAACTCGATCGCGGTTGCGGAACTGGCTTTTGGTTTGATGTTGGCGTTGGATCGTTATCTTCCGGATTGTGTGGGT
>JAPUDU010000004.1 GCA_027492935.1 Fimbriimonadaceae bacterium | reverse complement strand
GGCGATCAATGGCCCCGTGAACCATGCCAACTCCCCTCGTTTTAACTTCCTCAAAACCAAAAAGTTAATGGGTACGACCAATATTAAATAGCCGATCAAAACTGCAGAAATCCGGCCCGCGCTTGGCATTTTAATTCCAAAAATATCTACCGAAGCATCACTCCCTTCCATTCCCTCTGTCCCCTGATCCAAGGATTGCTTGAGCCCTCCTAAATCCGCCGGCGTAGGCACATAATCCTGACAAGCACTCTGGAGCCACGAAAATCGACCTGGCCACTGTTTCCAAGCGGAATGGAAAGGGTCATACGCCAAATAAGTAACCGAACCTAAACCCATCGGCCGAACCGCTTCCACCACCACATCGCCTGAACGAACCACATGCGCATCGATTTTTGCGCTAGAAAGCAACATCGGAGTCGACGGAACAGCTGGCCCAAAATGAACGTAATCTTTCGGCGGCAAAACCGACCGGACCACGCCGCTCGGTACAACCGGCAACAAGTCCGTCCAACGAGAATCATTGACCACCGGAGAAATCGTGCCTCCGACAAAAATCAAGTTCAAACCTTGAAGCACTGCCAACTTAATTGCGCTAACCTCAGCGTCCGTTAACCGCTCAGCCCCTTCACCAAGGAACAACGCTTCTAATCCCCGATAACCAACGGAGCGATCCGGCGCAAATCCAGGTTTAGCTATTCCAACACCAAATTTCACTTCGGCGCCGTTTTTATCATTAATCGCCTTACTTTGCTTATATATGCTTCCAAAACCAGCGACATCCGAAACAATTCCGACCTGAATCGCGCCAAAATCATTCTCACCCCCTAACTCAACGGAAATAGGGACGTCAACAAAGCCCCGCCGAACCCGAATCTCGGTCGTTCCAAAATAAGGCCCCGAGGACATATAAATCACCCGCTGCTTGGTTGCGCCAGTGGGCATATCAAAGAAAGTGGAAACTTCCGTCTGCCCCGATCCCCATTTCACCTGAACTAATTCCGGCTTACCAACATTATTAACTTCAAGCAAAACCGGAACCACCGACATGCTACCAAGACCTACCCATACCGGTTGGTAACTCACAGTTACCGGATCACTCGGTTGAGCAAAACTGATTCCGCCTAAAATACAAAGGAGCACTCCTAAACCAACCCGCACTCCGTGTACAAACCGCATACTCTTCAAAGATTAACTCATTTGAACTTAAGCTCGTTTCATATATTTTTATTTTTTTTACAAACACTATCACTACCCGCAGAAATAACAGCATAATAACTGCATTATGAAGAAAAGCTTCATCGCGTTTGCCCTTTTGAGTCTTCTCGTCGCTGGCATGGTTGCTGGTTGCGCACCAAAAGCTGAAGAACCGGCAGCAGGTGCTGACGCTACCAAAACCGAAACTCCAGCTGAAGGCGAGTAATTTACTCCAAGTCTGAATAAACAATAGAATCGGAGAGGTCACCAACTAAGGTGACCTCTCCTCCTATTAAGCTCCCCGAAATATCACCGGCCACGTTAACAACTGCCCCCGGCAGAATTACCGAGTTCTCTATTTTTTGCGCAGTCACCTGCGCTCCCGCACCAATAACCACATGGCCAACCACCTCGGCATCGACCGTAGCCGATTCATCAATCTTCTTTCCCGATCCGGTCAAAAACTGACTTGTAGCTAAGAACGAATCAAGCGTTCCCGTATCAAACCAACTTCCTTCATAAATCCCCGGGACAACCAACTCACCCCGATCCACCAAAACCTGGATTGCATCCGTAATCTCATATTCGCCCCGCGCACTGGGTTGCAAGTCCGGCAACACATCCCAAATCTGCGGGCCAAAAACATACATCCCTGCCATCGCCAAATTGGATTCCGGTTGCGCCGGCTTCTCAACCAACTTCACAATCCGCCCATCAACAACATTAGCAACCCCAAACCGTCTTGGATCAGCAACTTCCTTCACCAAGTTCAAATTGGCCGCTCCACTTGTCTTAAATTGTTCAATGAACGGAGCCAACGGACGATCATAAATCGCATCCCCGAGATACAGAACAAAATCGTCATCACCAACAAAATCCCGGGCAAACCCTACCGCGTGCGCCAACCCCTTCGGATCATCTTGCTTAACAAAAGATAGGGAAAGGCCAAACGCACTTCCGTCCCCTAGTTGCTCGCGCATGACTGGCTCATTGTCACCGACAACCACACACACTTCGGTAATCCCACAACCCTTTAACTGGTCAAACGCATATTCCAAAGTCGGCTTATTGGCTATTGGCAAAAGTGGTTTCGGAACCACCTTTGTTACCGGAAAAAGTCGACTTCCTTTGCCTGCTGCGAGTATCACTCCCTTCATTTCTTTGAGCCCTTGGTAAAAACCCTGCGTCCGTAATTTAGCACGGCGGTAAATTAGAGAGTATGAAACGGATTTCATTAAAGCAGTTATGCCCATGGATTGGTGCTATTTTCTTAACTTCCTTAACAATTCCTGGATGTCACTCCGGATCCGATGCCCCCTGGGAAACCTTCGCAAAACCTGTCGACGCCTACCAACCCCGGCCCAATTCTGGCAACGCGTGGGACGAATATCTCCTCAGTGCAAAACTCGCCACCCACGCCATCCAAAAATACGCTGAACGTGCCGATCTCCGAGAAGTTGAAGAGTCCGAATATCTTGCCCGGATCAACGATTCGCTCAATCGAGCAATCCGCGCCAGCACCCTCCCTTGCCACGAAGAATTCACCGCCCACGATCCATTCCTCCCCCGCCCCGAAGCCGCTGGTCTAACCGCTCTCGGTCGTGGGTTAGGGCTTCGCATCAAACAAGCTTCCAAGTCCAACAGCGCCGGGAGTGCAACCATCCCAATCATTGCCGCCCATCGCATGGCCGATCATCTCAGCCAAGGTGATGCCGAAGACGCAATTCTCGGATACTGGATCGCCTCAAACGCCCGTTCACAAGCCGCTACCCTCATCGAACGAATAGATGCCGGAGCTCTCCGCACCATCGGTAACTCCATCCTGGCCTCTCTCGCCGAAGCCCCAAAACCCGAAAGCACAATTGAACATGAACACGGAAACATGCTTTACGGAGTTCAATTCGTTCAAGACGCATACCGAGACAAAAATTTCAAACTCCTACACACCGCCTTTTACGACCAAGCCAACCCAGCAATAGAATATCTCGAAGGTATGCGCCCCTCCGATCGACCAAAATACTTCCGCGACTTCGCCGCAGAAGCAAAAATCTATTGCGATTACGCCGCTTCCGTTGCCGACCAACCATTCCCCGAGCGTAAAAAACTTGAACTCGAGCTATCCGGCGAACGCCCATGGCGACGCTTTAGCTTCCACCTTTACACACCTGTCATCTCATTCATAGAAGCGCGAGACCGTCACATCACTCGCAGTCGCCTATTCGCCCTTACCTGCCTTGCAATCGCCGATGGCAAATCAACCGGCAAAGCACCATCCGAGTTCAAAGGTCTTCCCGCCAATTCAACGATTGATCCTTACAGCGGAAAACCATTCCCCTACCAACGAGCCGAACGGGAGTTCAAAATCTACAGCGTCGGCAAAGATGGCCGTGATGATGGTGGCGAAACAAAAGGCCGGGGATTAGAACCCGACATCACCATTGAATCCGCGCCCGAATAATTAAAGTCGCCGAGTAGGCAGCGGCGGAACAATTGTAGACAAATCCTGAGATCTCAGATTCAATTTTGGTCGCCAAACCGCCGCTGTCGTATCTTCAGCCTGAATTCGTTCTGAGCCAATAGCATCCATACCCCCAGCGTAAATCGCTGCCTCTTGGCTAACGGCGAGCGTGCCCGGTTCAGCGATCTTTTGCAAGTGCGCCGCAACATCAATAACATGAGCAAAGTTCACCGCTTTTGCTTGTTGCCCCGGAGCCAAAACGCTACCGGTATGAACCGCCGCTCTCATCTCCACCGGATTCTTCAACTGATTCTTAAACGCGTTAAACTCAAAGAGCCCCGCTTGCATCGCTTTACCTGCAGCAATAGCTTCCTTAGCATCATCAAAAACGCAAGTAACCCCATCTCCCGCGGTTGAATGCACTTGCCCGTTATGCTTTAATGCGATCTGCTCAATGTACTTGTGATATTCATTAAAGGTGTATTCCACCGCAATATGTTCATTCACCGTCTTAATCCGGGTTGAACCGACAACATCAACGCTGACAAACGAAACGTGTTTCTCGTCTTCCTTCAACTTGGTTTGAATCTCCAACAACTGAGTGAGCAACTGATGGCGCTCCTCCGTCGGATCGCCAAGACCCAGCTTTTTGCGGTTCTTCTTCAAAATCTCGTGGGCCACTCCCCCACCAATCGCCCCAAATATCGTACAAGTAATCGCCAGCAACATGTTCGAGCCGCCATGCGCCTCCCAAGTAAAT
>JAPUDU010000003.1 GCA_027492935.1 Fimbriimonadaceae bacterium | reverse complement strand
AGGAAACACGCCAATCACTTCGCGACCGCCCACCTACACACGCGACTCTATCTGTGCAAGTTCAGTCTCGGGACATGCGACAATATGAGTCTCTACTTCTAATTTCTGTGCCCCCAAACCTTCCGGAGGAGTATGCATTTTCTGACTGTCTACCAAGAAGTGCCGAGGCAAAGCCAAAATCTGGCCATCCCCTCTTCGCAAAGCAACCTTGCGACTCGCTTGAATAAGGGTATGGATATCCTGCCGCTTAATCTGTCGGCCTGCCGGGAAAATCGGAGTCATCGCCAAACCCGTAACACTTTCCATCGAAGGAGAAGAAAAAGCCAAATAGAGCCGCTTGATCGGAACCTGCAAATGCCGTTCCAGTTTCCCCATCACATTTTCAACCGATTCCGCCGCTGCTTCCTCGTCAACAATCCGCCAACGCTCAAAGCCAGCTGCCGGGCCATAAGCCAAAGAGACAACCTCAAGTCGTCCCTTAGCATCCGGTCGCGCCACCAATGCCGCTACCTTCGCGCTTCCAATCTCAAGCGCAACTACCGCATCCTGTAAGTCCATTAAATCATTTCTCCCATCACATTAAGCCTCGCTACTAGCCGATTCCATTTCCCCGCTATTCCCGCTCTCCATCGTCTCATTACGTCGTTTCTTTTCCGCTATCTTAGTAAGGAACAAACGACGAATCAAACTCAAATTCGTAAAGATCCGCATCCCAAAAACCAAAGCCGCCGCAAGCATCAAGTTCAGCCCAATACCTACACCAAGCCAAACAAAAAACACGGCAATCAGTATGTTAAACAAAAAACCCGATACAAAAATATCCTGATTAAACTTACCTTCAAGGTAACTCCTTGAACCTCCACAAATCGAATCTAAACCCGCCAAAACCGCAACGCTCATGTAGGGTGCCCAAGCCAGTGGCACCTGCGCCGAAACCAAGGCTCCTAAAATCAAGCCCACGATCATCGCCAGGATCGGAATAAGAATCACCCTTTCACCTCCGGAACTTCCCCAACCTTGAACTTCGTCGAACCATCATAAGCCGGAATCGAAAGCTCCTTTGCTGGCTCAACCGTCACCATATCAGAATCAACATCACGCAACTCAGTCAAAATCCCGCCCGGCATATTCATCGCGCCTAAAAGCGTTTTTGTATCCCCAATTGCCTGAATCACGATCGGTGGCGCAATCTTCGTCGTGCTCACCAAAATCGTAGTGCCCACACAGCGAAAATCAGTTCTCGGCCCAACACGAATCCCGTTCACGGCAATCGCTTCTGCCCCCGCATTATAAAGCTCATTGACCGCTTTCAAAACATCCAAGTAGTGAACCAAGCCACTATCAATAATCATCTCATCACTTGGCTTCTTACTGTCCTTCAAAGTTACAATCAACCCCTCACCCTTCAAAGGCGTGAGAGCCGCAAAAATCTTTGTCTCTTGCAAACTATCGTTGATCTCCTTCGTGGCATTTCCCGTATCTGCCAGCTTCGTCTCCAACTTCGTCTTATCTTCACGAAGTTTAGAAACCTCTTCCCGCAAACCAACTACTTCTTTCGCCAAGTCAATGTTCTGTCCCCCAAACTCGCCACGGATGCCCTCTGGCATTTGAGCAGTCGTCTTCTTCTTCGCTCCCTCCGAAAGAAAAGCCATGCTGCCCATCATTCCGATCAAAAGCGCCAATACGCTGATCGGTAAAACCCAACCGCGTGGGCTCTGACGTTGAACAAATGGATTCATGGCTTCCTAGGGGCTGAAAACTGGCCGATCAGGAGCACTCACATTGATTAACTTGTAGCCCAAAACCTTATCTTTTTCCGTTTTAAATGCGCGATCTAAAACCGCAAACTTTTCGTCAAGATCAGATTCGGGACCCAAAATTATATGAGGTCCGTCAACCACCTCTAAGGATATAACGGAACGCTCGTCTAACACAACCTTAAACTGTAATTCTTGTAGTAAACCCTGACCTTTGACAGATACTTTTGCCACCGCATTCAGCGGCCATGTCTGAATTATGCTCATCTGCGGCAAACGCGCCGCATCCGGAACCTCTAAACTCGGCCCTACAAACTCAATCAACCGCGAGTCGCGATACAACACCCCAGAACTGTCCAGGTAAATCGCCGAATCCACAACCTTTTTCGGATCACTATTCGCCGGTGGATCAATCCGTGCCACTGGCTCACGGTGAATCAAACTCAATTCCCCTCGCCCAAAAATGTTCGACTTAATTGTTGCTCCTGCCAATCGATTATCCGCCAACACCGCCGTTTCCATCGCCGGTCGGCTTTGGCGCACCCACGGCACCATAGACCACGGCTCAAGCCGCTTCTTCACATCTTTAAGTTCCGCCGCATTGTTTGCCCCATTCACCTCAACATGATGCAAACCCGTTGATGAGCTAAAAAAAATCCCAACGACTAAGTTAACCAGGGCCAAACTCCAAAGCCAACCACTCCAGCCCATAGAAAAACTCGACTTCTTTCGTCGAGCCGCTGGAGATCGTTTTGCCGGTGTCCGTTTCCGAACCGCAGTATTAGTGGGTGTGCGTTTCTTTGAGGGCATCTTTCAAAATCCATTCCACCAATTCTTCAAAACTCATCCCCACCGCACCCGCCGCTTTTCTCACCAAACTTGTCGCCGTCATTCCCGGCAAATTGTTCAACTCTAAAACCACAACCTTATCGCTGCAAACAATCATGTCCGTTCGAGTGATCCCCTTGCAGCCCAAAGCCTGATGACATCGTAAAGCCTGATCCATCGCCAAGCGCGTTTGCTCTTCCGTCAACCGCGCCGGACAAATCTCATCCGTCGCTCCCGGGGTGTATTTATTCGCAAAATCATATTCGCCCTCTGTCGGCACAATCTCAACCGGCGGCAAAACCCGATCCCCCAACACCGGAACGCTGATCTCAACTCCTTCAATCAGCTCTTCCACCAAAATCTCATCACAATGCCGGAAAGCCCCCTCAATCGCCACCGCTAAATCTGCCGCATCATGCACAAAGTAAAGCCCTACGCTCGAACCCTGAGCATTCGGCTTCACCACCACCGGCATCGCTATATCCGGCACCGAATCACCCTTCCTCAACAAAACCCCCTGAGGAACCGGAATCCCTTCATGCTCAAAAACTTTTTTCGAGGCCTCCTTATCCATTGCA
This sequence comes from Fimbriimonadaceae bacterium, assembly GCA_027492935.1. Lineage (GTDB taxonomy): Bacteria > Armatimonadota > Fimbriimonadia > Fimbriimonadales > Fimbriimonadaceae > UphvI-Ar2. The sequence goes on along the minus strand of JAPUDU010000003.1, from coordinate 1,251 downwards.
ATTGAACAAGCCTGAACCCCCGATCCCGTATAGGCGATCCCAAAAAGCTCCATCAAGCCTTGAAAAACTCCGTCCTCTGCCCACTCCCCGTGCATCCCCAAAAACACCAAGTCGGGTCGCTCAGGTCCAACCAACCGACTCAAATCCCCCGTCCCCACCGCCATAGCTGCGACATCAATCAACTCTGAATCATAACCAAGCGAAATCAGCGCTTTATGAATCTCCCGGCTACTATGGAGCGAAACTTCGCGCTCGGGCCCCAATCCCCCCATTGCCACCCAAACCTTCACCTTTTCCCGACCAAACCGACCCATTTCATCACGAAACTGGCCTGCAAAGTCAGCGATATTCCCCGCTCCCATTCCCACAACAACATCGCCTGGCTTCACCCACCCAGCAACCTTACGCGGCAACTGTTGCCGCGCCGGTACATAGTAATTCGCTTTCTTACTCTTCTCCAGAACCCGCCAGCTACTCACACCCGGAATCGGATCCTCACGAGCCGGATAAATATCCGTCATCACAACCAAATCCGCTTCATCCAAAGCCGCCGCGAACTCACTGATCAAAGGCGCAGTCCGCGAATAAAGGTGCGGCTGAAAAACCACCACTAATCGCTCGCCTTTCCCATTTTCAATCCAACCCTTTCGGATCGCTTGTAACGAAAGCGTCACTTCTGTCGGGTGATGCGCGTAATCATCCAAAATCGCAATCTGACCAAACCCCGGCATTTCACCATCAAAATAAACTTGTTGCCGCCGCTCCGCGCCGCCAAAATTCTTAATCCCTTCTAATGCAGATTCATTCCCGCCCACAACCTTGATCGCCGCCCAAGCCGCCGCCGCATTTGCCACATTGTGCGCCCCCATCTGCCGCATACCTTCAACCGCCACCAAACTCGGATCAAACCCCAAAGTCTCCACCGAAACGCGCTCCGCAATCTCCCGCGCACCCGAATCCTGCAAGTTGTAAATCAAAACCCGAGCCCGGTTAGCAAATCGCGTCATCGAATCCCGCAGATTCTCCCAAGTCTCATGAAAATCAATATGATCCAGCTCAAGATTCAACAAAACCACGACATCTGGGTCAAAGTCATGCAAAGAATCATAAGCCTCGCACGCCTCAACCACCGCAAAAGCTCCGCTTCCATCCACCACCGAAGTCCCCAACTCCGGAATTTCAGCTCCAACCACAACCGTCGGATCCATCCCACAAGCCCGTAAGCCCGAAGCAATCATCCCCGTCGTCGTT
>JAPUDU010000002.1 GCA_027492935.1 Fimbriimonadaceae bacterium | reverse complement strand
CGCACGACTATACGCCGCAGTCGAACAAGAGCAAGTGATTGGTTGGGTGGTAAGCCACCGCATAGAAAATAAAGGGAATTGGGTGAGTAATCTCTACGTAAAACCTGACTACCGCCAACAGAAATTAGGTTCAGCTCTCATGTCAGCCCTGCTCATCGATGATGCTCGTCTTGGCGTGCCCCTGAGCGTCCTCACCGCAAGTCACCTCGGAACCCACCTCTATCCAAAACTCGGCTACAACCAAATCGCCACTCTGCACATGTTCCGCCCTCCAAACTATGCACGCAAACCGCGCGATCTCTGCCTTTAACAAAACTTACTGAGTTACTTTTACAATTTGGTAAAGCTTCGCTTTCAAACTTAAAACTGCCAAACTCGTAACTGCCGCCAAAGCAATCGCGCCGTATTTAATCTCTAGCCCCATAACTAAGCTATTTCTTCCTCAGATGACCCATTTATCCCCCAGTATTTCCGCCCGGTTCATTCTCGCCAGCTATAATCAAACAACTTAATGCGCCTCCATCAACTGGCGCGGCGCCTCACCCAGCATCCCCATATCAAAGAGGCAACCCAACTCGAAAGCGGCGCGACAACTTGGTCACAGCTCTCTTCGGGTGCACGACCATGCCTCATTGCCGGAATCTATTGCGAGTCCCCAAGGCAAACCCTCCTCATTGTCCGCAATTACGATGCCGCCCTCTCTTGGCAGGCAAAACTCATCCTTTACGGCGTCCCTCAAAACGATATCTCAATTCTTCCTTCTGGGCTCAGCGTTCTCTTTGAAGACGCCGCCCCCGAAAGCGTCGCAATCTCCGACCGCCTCGGCTCACTACGATTCCTCGCCTCCGGAAAACCCGGAATCGTTATTGCCACCCCCCAAGCTTCCCTCGAAAGAACCCTCCACCCTCTCGATATCCTCGAAAACACCCTCACATTCAGCCCGGGCACAGAAATTGATTCCAAAGAAGCCGCTAACAAACTCCTCGGCCTCGGCTACGAAACATCAGACCCCGTCCGTGTCCCTGGCCAATTCTCCCGCCGAGGTGGAATCCTCGATATCTTCCCCGTCGGCTACGATCTACCCATTCGCATCGAATTCTTCGGCGACGAAATCGAATCTCTCCGCTACTTCGATCCAATGAGCCAAAGGTCAAAAGATCAAGCGTCCGAATTCACCATCGGTATCTCCCGCGAAACCGTTCTCCCATCGCCCGAATTAGAACTCGATGACATGCTCGAAAGAGCCATGCATCTCGAAGCCGCAACTCTCACCGACGAAGCCGCTAAACGACTCGAAGAACTCATCTCCGAAGACCGCATCGCTCTCGAGCATCAAGCCTATTTCGATCGTCTAGATCTCTACCGCCCCCTTATACAACCCGAAGGGCCATGCGCTATCGACTATCTTAGCGAAGAGGGACTTCTGATTCTTGATGAGCCGCTTGACCTCGAAGCAACTTGCAACCGCCTCACCGAAGAACTCTCCGACGCCCTTTCTCACCGTCATCAACGTGGAGAAATCTTAAAAGCCACCACCCTTGATTACCTCCATTCGCCCGATCACTTCGCCGACGCCCCCGCCCTTCTTAGCCTCACCTCAATGAATGCTGTTCCTAACTGGATCAGTGAATCTGCCGAATACGATATCGGTGCCGCCCCGGTTGACAACTACAAAGGCCAACCAACAATCCTCACCCGCGCCATCCTCAACTGGATCAAACTCGGCCTCAGCATCACCTTCACAACCGACCAACCTTCTCGAACAAAATCCGTTCTATCCCAAGTCGAAATCTTCCCCACCCCCACCGACGAAGGCCACCCCTGGGATCAAGCTCCCGGCACTTTGCCATCTGGCCTTTTCATCATTGATGGCAACCCCGCCACCGGATTCATCATTCCAAAAGCAAAAGTTGCCGTCATAACCGACCACGAGCTTTACGGCGTTGCCCGCCTCAAACTCCCTCAACGCAAATTTAGCGAAGGGATGCCCATCACCACCGTCCTTGATCTCAAACCCGGCGATTATGTGGTTCACATTAACTTCGGAATCGGTGTTTTCCAAGGGCTAGTCAAACGAACCCAAGACGGCATCGAAAAAGAATATCTTCACATCAAATACAAAGCCCCCGACCAACTATTTGTCCCCGCCGACCAATTGGATCGGATTCAAAAATATGTTTCCCCATCAGATGATGAACCAAAGATAAACAGGCTCACGGGGGGGGAGTGGAAGAAAGCCGTCGCCAAGGCTCGCGAGGAAGCCAGGGAATTCGCCCGAGATCTCATTAAGCTATACGCTGAAAGGAAAAAAGTCGTCAGACCACCTTATAAATCTGACTCCGAAACTCTTCACGAAATGGAAAACACTTTCCCTTACGTAGAAACTCCCTCACAATTCCAAGCCATTAAAGATGTAAAAACCGATCTCAAAACCGGTTACCCAATGGATCGTCTCATCTGCGGCGATGTAGGATTCGGCAAAACTGAAGTCGCCGTCCGAGCCGCCTTCCAAGTTGCATCTGCAGGAAAGCAGGTGGCAATGCTCTGCCCAACCACAATCCTCTCCGAACAACACTACCGCAGCTTCGCCGAACGACTTGCTGGATTCGACATCAATATTGCCCTCCTCAATCGTTTTGTTACATCCGCCGAACGCCGTCAAGTTCTCGAACAACTCGAAGCTGGGAAAGTTGATATCATCATCGGTACCCATGCCCTCCTCTCCAAAGACCTCAAATTCAAAGAACTCGGACTCCTCGTAATCGACGAAGAACAAAAGTTCGGGGTCAAACACAAAGAAACTCTCAAGTCCATCCGCGTCAACGTCGATGTTCTCAGCATGAGCGCAACCCCAATCCCGCGAACGCTCAGCATGGCCTTAATGAATATTCGGCAAATGTCGTTGATCAATGATCCACCACCAGGCCGACTTCCAGTCAGAACATTTGTCCGACCAACATCTAACGAAGTCATTCGCGAAGCTATCCTCCGCGAACTTGCCCGTGGAGGCCAAGTCTTCTTTGTCTTTAACCGTGTCAACGGCATATATCACATCGCTGACAAAATTCGTAAACTTGTCCCTCAAGCCCGCGTCGCCGTCGGACATGGACAAATGAACGAAAGCGAACTCGAGCCCGTAATGGTCGGATTCGTCCAAGGTGAAATTGATGTCCTCGTCAGCACAACAATCGTCGAAGCTGGGCTCGATATCCCCAACGCAAACACCTTAATCGTCGAAAACGCTGATTATTTCGGCCTCAGCCAGCTGTACCAACTACGTGGTCGTGTCGGCCGCTCAGACCGTCAAGCCTACGCTTACCTCCTATTTGCTGGAGATAAGTCACTCACCGAAGCTGGTACTGAGCGCCTCCAAGCTCTCGCCGAGTTCAATCAACTCGGCGCCGGATACTCCTTAGCCTTTCGCGATCTCCAAATCCGCGGCGCCGGTGATCTCCTCGGTGCCAAACAATCTGGCCAAATGAACGCCGTTGGGTACGACCTCTATAGCCAGCTAATCGATAGCGAAGTCCAGTTCCTCAAAACCTACGCTGATGGTGAGCGCCCAACCGCTTACGACGACCCTCTCGCCGGGCTCGAGCCTCTCCCATCAATTGACCTCCCTATTCAAGCTCTCATCCCGCAAGATTACGTTGAAGACCCAGCCCAACGCCTCTATTTCTACAAACAGCTCATGGCCTCACGCAACCCGCTTGCCCTCGGCGAAGTCGCAGCTGACCTAGAAGATCGTTACGGCAAAATGCCGAAAGAAGTCAAAACCGCAATCGACATCATGTCTGCCCGCATCACCGCCCGCGATCTCCATATAGATCAAATCGATGGCAATCAAGGACGACTCAAAGTCACATTCAACGAAAACCACACTCTCCACCCCCGAATCCCTGGCATCATTACTCAATTCAAACGAGACTCATATATGAGCCTAGATAACTTAATCTGGCCATTTACTGGCTCCCCTATCGAAGCTGTTCACACTCTCCTTTCCACCATCACCCGATCTCACGAAGAACTAGAAAAGCAACGTGTCTACCAAGGAAATTGACTGGATTTGAAATTTTCTCCCCGCATAATTACTTGATGTGCAACAACCTAAACATGTCTTAACACCAATGACCCTAGTCTTCAACATTTCAGGTTCCCAGCCTTGATAGAATTTGATTGTCCCGAGCTGACTCGTTCCATGGCTCCTCATGGCGATCAGCATGAATCTGAGAGGAAACAGAAAAAATGAAAATTACTTACTTAGCAGCCACAGTTGCAGTTCTTGCACTTGGTGCAACTTCACAAGCGGTTATCATCATCAACACACCAGGATCAACGATCACCGAAAACTTTGATGGACTAGGTTCATCAAACGTAACCGGACTCTTTTCTGGCACAGCTGGCGTCCAAAGCGCAAT
>JAPUDU010000001.1 GCA_027492935.1 Fimbriimonadaceae bacterium | reverse complement strand
ACACCAAAGGCAAATACGTTAGCAGATAAAGCGAAAACAGTTATCAAGCAAAGCCTGTAAGGTCGAGCAGAAATCATTGACATGAAGAACGGTAAATGTTACGCCTAAAGTTGCGCCCCATTGAATTCCTAGGCCAGAAGTCTATAATGGGGTTAGCGAAAGCGATGCCGAATTGGATTCCCGTCTTACTCGTTCTGCTTACCCAAGGGGCAAGTGGTTCGATAGCAACTGTTCACCCACACGATATGGTGCGGATGATTCAACTTGTTGCTCAATGGGAAGAGTCAACTGCTGAACCGGAAGTTTCAAACTTTTTTCTTGCTTCAAAAGGCAAATCAGATTATCTACTCGTCAACTCCAGCAATCCAATAGATGTTGTCGTTGGTAAGGTGCAAAAGCCGTACACGGCTTCATCAGATCTAACCCGCGACGGACCAACTAACCTTTCTTAAATTGAATCTAGGGTGGTATCCGCCCAATCATTTATCTTCCTGGCGTTAGCGCGCCCCTTAAACACAACAAATCACAAAACAATGCTGAAATATTTGCGAAAGCTCCTTGATTCGAGCAATAAAGAAGTTGCCAACACTATGCCAACGGTTGAAAAAATCAACCTGCTTGAACCCGAATTTGAAAAACTAAGCGACGAAGAACTGAAAGAAAAAGGGCCGAGCTTCCGCGGCCGAATCATCAATGGTGAAACTCTTGAAGAAATACTTCCTGAAGTATTTGCCTGCGTCCGAGAAGTCTCCCGACGAACGCTCGGCATGCGACATTTTGATGTCCAGTTAATTGGTGGAATTGTCCTTCATCAAGGCAAAATTTCAGAAATGCGGACGGGTGAAGGAAAAACCCTCGTCGCTGTCGCTCCAATGGTTCTAAACGCTCTCGGAGGCAAAGGTGCAAGTCTTGTTACCGTAAATGATTACCTTGCTCGACGCGACGCCGTTTGGATGGGGCCGATTTATCACTCAATGGGCTTGAGCCTCGGCATCGTCCAGGGCCAAGGAGCAGACTCCGACGAACTCGGCGGAAGCTTTATCTACGATCCCGGCCATGAACATGCCGATCCTCGTTACATGAATCTACGACCATGTACTCGACGTGAAGCATATCTGTGCGACATCACCTACGGAACAAACCACGAGTTCGGTTTCGATTACCTTCGAGACAATATGGCATTCGAAAAAGATCAACTCTCAATGCGCGAGTTGAACTACGCCTTGATTGACGAAGTTGACTCCATCCTGATCGATGAAGCCAGAACTCCGCACATCATCAGCGGCCCAAGCCACGAAGACGTAACCGTCTATTCGCAGGTGAACAAGATCGTCAAGGACATGGTTCCGGAAGAGCATTACACTTTCGATAAAAAAAGCCACTCGGCAAGCTTTACCGAAGAAGGGATGGACTATTTAGAAGAGGCTCTTGAAATTGAAAACATTGCTGAAGAACCGCTCCTCTTCCATCACGCCGGCGCTTCCATAAAAGCTTACAGCTTGTTCGAAAAGAACGTTCACTACGTCGTACGCAACGGCGAGGTTGTTATCGTCGATGAGAATACTGGCCGCATGATGTTCGGTCGTCGATACAGCGATGGCTTGCATCAAGCGCTCGAGGCAAAAGAAGGAGTCGCTGTTCAACGCGAAAGTCAAACTGTCGCCGTCATCACCTTCCAAAACTTGTTCCGAATGTACAACAAGCTTGCGGGAATGACAGGTACTGCCAAAACAGAAGAAGACGAATTTAGAAAAATCTACGGTCTTGAAGTTGTCGCTATTCCGACGCACCGCCCAATGATTCGTAAAGATCAAGAAGACATCGTCTACAAGTCAACGGACGCTAAGTACCGAGGCGTCGCTCGTGAAATCTTGCGCCTCTATACAAAGCAACAACCGACCTTGGTTGGTACGCGCTCCATTGAAACAACAGAGGTTGTATCAAAGCGCCTTGAACCGGAAATGCTTCAAAAGTTAGTCTTGACCGACTATGTTCTTGACAAAATCACGAACGAAAAGTCGACTGGCTCACTGAAAAAAGAATCGGAGGTTCTCTTCTCAACATCGCTTGTTGATCTGAAAATGCAAACGATTAAAAACGTGTTGACAGGTGCTGCTCTTCCGACCGACCCCTATGCAAATGAAATTTTTGATGCATTCCTTTCTAAGCACGATCTGAAAGATGGCCGAGAAATGCTCAAGGAAGCACTTGGACACGGTGTGCCTCATAACGTTCTCAATGCGAAATTCCACGAAAAAGAAGCGTTGATCGTAAGTGAAGCTGGTCGGAAGGGTGCAGTTACGATTGCTACCAACATGGCCGGTCGCGGTGTCGATATTTTGCTTGGCGGTCGCGTGCAAGACGCCGAAGTCGCCAGCGCACGCCAGCGAGACCACGAAGAAGGCGGTGTGATCAATGATTACGATGACACATTCATTTCCTTCCGACGAGGCGGAAAAGAGCGCGCGGCCCCGCCGTTGCCACTTGATGATACGGAACGCCGCGCCGCAGCTGAAGAGATTCGTGAACTCGGCGGACTCTTTATTCTCGGTACCGAGCGGCACGAAAGCCGTCGAATTGATAACCAACTTCGGGGTCGAGCCGGCCGCCAAGGTGATCCGGGTGAAAGCCGATTCTTCGTTTCCCTTGAAGACGAATTGTGGGCCATCTTCAATAAAAACATGATGGACAATCCGGTTCTTAAGGCTTGGCCAGAGATGGAAGAAGTCAGAGCTAAGTTCATTAGTGGGATGATCCTCAAAACCCAGGAACGCATTGAAAACCACTTCTTTGAAGCAAGAAAGCACATCCTCGAATACGATGATGTCCTCAATGCTCAGCGCGAACACATCTACGGAATGCGTCGAGAAATTCTTCTCGGTAAGCCGTGCCGTGATGAGATCACAAAAGGAATTGGTGCATTCATTGCGGAAACCGTAGAGTCAGGTCGGACAATGGACTTTGACACCGGTGAAACGCATTTCGATCACGAAAAAGTCTACGAGCGACTCAACGAAATGATGCCGCTGATCGACCACATTTCGCCCAGCGAATTCAATGAGATTCCGTACGGTCAAGAAATGGTTTCACAACTCACCGCTATTGCTGGTGATGAATATGAAGCGAAGCGTTCAAAGAATGGCGACGAAATGTTCCAAGAACTGGAACGACAAGTTATGCTTCGTGCCGTTAACGATTCCTGGATGGAGCACCTTAAAATGATCGACTATATCCGAGAGGGTATTGGATTACGCGGTTATGGTCAAACCGATCCACTCGTTGCGTATAAAAAAGAAACATTCGACTTGTTCCAGCACACATTGAAGCAGATCCGAGATCAAGCCGTTAAAATGGTGTTCTACGCCCAAATTCGAACCGAACAACCTCAAGAAGTTGCGGTTGAGGCAACCTCATCCGATGCGCCCATGGCAATGGTTGCGCTCGAAGAGGAGCTTGTAATGAAGGAAGTTGATGTCGATTCAATTGACTGGAGCCGAGTCGGTAGAAACGACACGTGCCCCTGCGGTAGCGGCAAAAAGTTCAAACAATGTCATTACCCAGAGCTGAGAGCTGCTGGAAAAATCTAACTTCGGTTAACATGAAAAAAAATAGCTCCTTGGTTAAACCAGGGAGCTATTTTTAGTAGAGCCAGCCTCTTTCTCGGTGTCGAATCAAGCCCAGAACTTTCGCCAAATCTTGAATACCTGGATAATCGGGCTTTGATTCGTTCAAAACTCGGAAAAGGCGTTTTGCCTCGTCGTATTCCGCCAATCGATTCTTCAATTGGATCAACTGCGCTAAAGCATCGGGTGAGTGTTCATCCAGCGACAGTTGACTTTCAATCATCTGCTCAGCCCACACAAAATTGCCTTCTTTCAAAAGATGATCAGTATGGATGCGGAGTGCCTTCATTAAAAGGGCTGGACAGAGCGGGTGCTTTGGTTCCAGCTCAAGCGTTCGTTTGAACTCGCGAATCGCTCGGTACTCATCTCCTGTTGTCATCAGAGAAAGACCGTAGCCAAAATGCAACTCAGCATGGTTAGGGCAATGGTTAATCCCTTGTTGAAACACCACAATTGCTTCATTTGCTCGATCAGAAGCATGGAGGGCAAAACCTAATCCTAAAATTGCCTCGATACTGTCCGGAGCTTCAATGTGAGCCTGTCGGAAACTTAAGACCGCTTTCGCAAAGTCACCGTGATGAAATAAATCTTTTGCTTGCGCTAAGTGTGTAACCACGCTCTTTAATGCCCTTAAAAAGATAAACGCATATCCCGGGTCAGGGTTTGCATGGACCCGGGATATCACTCACCTCTAACTAACCGCCGCTAGAAATCATCAGCCCAATCACCGTGATCGCAAGCAATATAAAGGTCAACATAACGCTCCCACAACCAGCTCCTTTCTTAGCTGTCTCGCGTCCGGACTTACTGGCTTTAATATCTTGCTCATTGCCACGAGTCATGATTCCGCCGCCAATCGCATCAACCATTTTTGCGCAGTGTGGACAAAGACGAGAACGGCTTGGCATCATCTGCTTACAAGCTGGGCAAGGCAACATCGCTGGAATTTCTCCCTCATAAACGGGTTGTTGCCCCGCAGATCGGGAACCTTCTTGTGGCTGCAATTGTCCCGAGTGCTGATTCATCCCTCCGGTAATGCCAACCGTTTCCGATCCATCAGCGACCTCCTGCTGATAAAGTCGTTCTGCCGGAAGCAAGAGATCCGCCCCAGTATTGTCTTTATCCTCGGGGACTTCATCTTCTTCAGTGAACGTAAAACCCATTTCCGTTGCGATCTTCGCGCTCTTAGTGCCTTGTCCTGTCTCGCGATAATAATCCAACAATTTTCGAGCCGTATCCTCATCCGCTGGATCACACTTATGAGCTTTCTCAAGAAACTGTTCCACCGCAAGCAAATTGCCGATTTCGCGCATATGGTCGCTATATCCCAACAAGCTCAACTTTAAGGCTTCACGTGCTTTCGTGTGATTCCTATCTTGATTGAGAGCGGCTTCAAGTGGGTGGATGGCTCCTGCATGATCATCAACCATTTGATAACTAAGCCCAAGGCCGTACTGGGAATCCGGATCATCAATCCGAATAACCGTTGCTCTCTTAAAAGCATCCCTTGACTTTTCCGGTTCATTGGAATCAATGTAGGCAAAACCCAACTGCCTCCAATGTCGCCAATCTTCAGCATGAGATTCAAGGTGGGCAGTCAACTCCTGAATCGAATGAAGTTCAACATCAAGTACCTCACTCGCTTGCTGGGAAGGCATCTGGGAAACGATTCCCGCTGCACTAGCCTCAGGAACTGCCAGGCCGTGAAGCTCTAAATCCTTAATGACAGTGTGCTTTTTGCCTTCTTGACCAGTTTCCTCGTAATAGCCCATCAACTGAGCTGTAATGCTCTCATCAGCAATATCATTTTTGTGGGCTCTTTCCAGGTACTGCTCAACTGCAAGCAAGTTCCCAATTTGCCGCATGCTGTCCACGTAAGCCATAAGCGATTTGTTCAAAGCTTTCTTTGATGCATCGTGTTGCTTGTCATGGCGTAAAGCTTCTTCAAAAGCCCGAATCGCATGGCTATGGTCACCAAGCTCTTGCAAGGCACGACCAAACCCAAATTGACTTTCAACGTCATCAGAACGAATAACCGTCGCCGTCTTAAAAGCGTCATGAGCCGCCTGAGCATTCCCAGATTCCAGTTCCAGGCTTCCAATAGCTCTCCATGCCATCCACTTATCACTTTTCTCCGCCACAAGAGCCTTCAATTCAGGCAGTGTCGTCGGGATGTCAGCTGAATCATCCACGATCACCTCGGGAGCATAAGCTTCACGATCAGGAATAGGAATCTCGTGCCGCTTCATTTCCGTCATCGCAACATCAAGCTTCGTCCCTTGCCCCGTTTTTTCGTAGTAACGAAAAAGTTGAATCGTAACGTCCTCGTTCGCGGGATCAAACTTATGAGCTTTCTCTAAATATTCTTCAACTGCAAGCAGGTTTCCAATATCGCGCATGTGCTGAACTTGCGCCATCAACGATACAGAAATGGCTTGTTTTGAATCTGCGTGTTTATGATCGTGACGTAATGCTTCTTCAAAAGCCTTAATTGCTTTTGCATTATCACCTGCCTTCTGATAAGCAACACCATATCCGTATTGGCTCTTAACATCATCGGTTCGGATTAAAGTTGCTTTCCCAAACGCTTTAATCGCATCATCAATATTGCCAAGTTCAATGTTTGCGAAACCTAAACCTCGCCAAGCCATCCATTTCTCAGCATTTTCAGTGATAACTTCCGTAAATAATTGGTGGGCTGATTGATAGTCACCCTGGTCGAGTTTTGATTGCCCTAGCTCGATCCTTTCTTCGATTGATTGCATCCCAAAAGCATTGTAGTAGAACTTTAGCCCCAATACCAAACAATTTTAAGAGGGCACCTGCGACTTTTTGACGGGACCCCTTGCTCACTATTCACCCAAGCTCAATGAGGTCGATCACTGGGGTGGTATTATTCGTGCCTGTCTCTGCATGTCAGAGGCTAACAACTGAACCACAGACCAGGTGTGAAGGTGCTTGCTAAGGCCCACCCGATCAAACCAGTCTGGGAACGGTGGGTGAACACATGGCCAAAGAATGTCTCATTGCAAAACATAAAAAGCTGGAAGCTCGCTGGGCCGAGCATGAAAGCCGCAAAGATGCGATTCTAAACGATCAGAGCTTAAACAAAGATCAACGAGCGCAAGCTCTTGAAGCTCTCGAAGAATCACGCATCAAGAATCGTCTCTACAAGACGCGTCGGTACAACCGATGCTCTGAAACGGGTCGCGCTAAGGGTTACTACCGATATTTCGGTGTTTGCCGCCAAGTGCTCCGGGAAAAAGCTCACCTTGGTCACTTGCCGGGAGTGAAAAAGTCCAGCTGGTAACAGCACGGAGTGATTGAACTATGCATAGCGATCCAATTGCTGACCTCTTGACCCGAATTCGCAACGGTCTCCACGCAAGCCACATGCACGTGGATGTTCCGATGAGCACGATTAAGGTTGAGATCGTCAAGATTCTCGAACAAGAAGGATTTGTTAGCTCGCACGAAGTGCTTACCGAAGGTAAGTTCCCCGTCCTGCGAGTTCATTTGAAGTACGACTCACGCCGAAAGCCGGTGATCCACAATATTAAGCGGATCAGCACACCTGGACTTCGCGTTTACCGAGCTGCGTCCGATCTTCGCCCAGTGCGAAGCGGTCTTGCCACTCTGGTTCTGACCACAAGTCAGGGAGTCATGTCCGACCGGGAAGCACGCCGACGCAAGATCGGTGGTGAAGTGCTTTGCCAGGTGCATTAAGGAGCTAATCAGATGTCTAGAATTGGTTTAAAGCCGATCCCCGCCGTTGATAAAGTCACGATTGAAGTTAAAGATTCCATCGTTACTGTCAAGGGTCCGAAAGGCGAATTGAAGCAACACATTCATCCGGCGCTTACTGTAGTGCAAGATGAAAAAGAATTAAGAGTTGAGCGTCCGAACAACGATCGCGAAAATCGATCCCAGCACGGCCTTGCTCGCACTTTGATCAGCAATATGATCATTGGTGTGACCGAAGGGCACAAGAAAATGCTGGAAGTGCACGGTGTTGGTTACCGCGCTGCTGTTCAAGGCAAAAACCTTGTCCTCAGCGTTGGTTACAGCCACCCCGTCGAAATCGCCGCTCCCGATGGAATCCAGTTTGAAGTACCCCAACAAGAAAAAGGTCAAGCCCTCACGATCCACGTGAGCGGAATTGATAAAGCTCTTGTCGGACAAATTGCCGCCGACGTCCGCAAAAGCCGCAAGCCAGATCCTTACAAGGGTAAAGGCGTGCGCTACAAAGGCGAAGTCGTTCGGTTGCGACCGGGTAAGAGGGCCGGTAAGTAATAAGGAACACCCAAGATGGCAGTTAAACCACGAAGTTATATGCGTAAAGCACGTCACGTGCGCATTCGCAAGCATCTTGCGGGCACTCCTGAGCGACCGCGCCTGGCAGTATTCCGCAGTAGCAAGCACCTGTACGCACAGTTGATTGATGATGTGAATCGCGTTACGTTGGCCGCAGCCAGCACAACCGAAAAAGATTTGAAGGCTACCGATACGGTGGAAGGGGCGAAGACTGTTGGTCAAGCTCTAGCTAAGCGCGCAACTGAAAAGGGCGTTAAGCGAGTGGTCTTTGATCGAGGCGGTTTCCAATACCACGGAACCATTGCAAGCCTCGCCGACGGCGCCCGAGAAGGCGGCTTGGAGTTCTAATATGGCAAGAGGACCACGAATCGTTGGCCGACGACAGTCGGCACTAAGAAATACGGATGGGCCGCAATATGACGTGCGTGTCATTCGTTCAAACAAGGTTTTCAAGACACACAAGGGTGGTAAAACCGCTTCCTGGTCAATGACCGTCGTTGTTGGTGACAACAAGGGCAAAGTTGGTCTCGGTCTTGGTAAAGCGCGCAACATCCCGGATGCATTGCGAAAAGCTGAAGAAGCCGCTCGAAAGAACATGTTCGATGTTCAGTTGATTGGGGAAACCATTCCTCATGCAATTGAAGCCGAACACGGTTCCGCTCGAGTCATCCTTCGTCCTGCTTCTCCTGGTACCGGTGTTAAAGCTGGTTCCGCTGTTCGGCAATGCCTCGAAGCTGCTGGCGTGCACAACGTGCTCGCAAAGTGCTTGGGTAGCCGAAACGGTGTTAACTTGGCCTACGCTACGATCAAGGCATTCCGCGAAATGGAAGCGCCTGAAGCAGCAGCTAAGCGACGCGGCTCCGATGTAAACGATCTTGTGCCTTGGTTAGCCAAGGCGCGTAAAGAGGAGGCAGATCATGCTTAAGGTAACTCTTGTTAAGAGCAAAATCGGCAATACCCCGGCAAACCGTGCGACCATTAAGGCCCTTGGTTTGAACAAAATCAGTAGCTCCAACACCTTTGAAGATAGCGCGGTCGTCCGCGGCATGATTCACAAGGTAAAGCACCTTCTGAAAGTAGAAGAAATTGAAGGCGGCACAGTAACGCGACGTCGACAAGATGGCAAGGCTGCAAGCGAAAAGCGAGCAAGTAAAGCCGCTGGCAAAGCAACTGCTGCTAAGCCCAAAACTTCTTCCGAGATGAAGCCTGCTAAAAAGGTTGCTGCCGCTGCACCGGCTAAGAAAGAAGCTCCTGCCAAAAAGGCACCAGCAAAGAAGACCACCGCTGAGGAAAAACCAAAGCGCACGACAAAAAAGAAATCTGACGAGGCTTAATCATGAATTTGAATGATCTCACCCCTAATCCGGGCTCAACCAAGCGCAAGCGTAGAATCGCTCGCGGTATTGGTAGCGGAATGGGAAAGACGGCTACCCGAGGAACCAAAGGGCAAAAGGCACGACGCCAAATCCCGAACTGGTTTGAAGGTGGTCAAACCCCAATCCACCGCCGACTTCCGGTCAAGAAGGGTTTCCGCAACATCAACCACAAGGAATACGCAATTGTTAACTTGGATGACCTTGAAAAGCATTTTAAGGCTGGCGAAACCGTCACTCCAGAAACAATCGTTGAACGAGGCGTCATGAGCGACCTCAAAGATGGCTTGAAGGTTCTTGCTTTCGGCGAACTCAAAATTAAGCTCACCGTAAAGGCGAACAAATTCAGCAAAACGGCAATCGCGGCTATCGAAAAAGCTGGCGGCGAGGTCGTTAACCTGTGAGCTATACCGGGTCAGGCGCAGGCAAGGGTGCGGGCGATAAAGGACTGCGATTTTCATTAATTCAGACCTTGCGACTCGCATGGGCGGACGAAGATCTTCGCGGTCGACTCCAGTTCATCCTGCTCATCCTCGCGGTTTACGCGCTGGGTGTAAATGTTCCTGTCCCGGTTCCAGGCATTAGCCCGGCAGCTATTGAAGATCTTGTTAAAAACAATCCAGTTTTTCAAATCATTAATACAATTGGTGGTGGTGCCTTCAAGCGCATCTCCATCTTCGCTTTGGGCTTGAATCCCTACATTGTTGCTTCAATTATTCTCCAGGTCGGCACATACGCTATTCCGGGCTGGAAAGAAGAAATGAAAGAAGGTGGGGAATATGCTCGTCGTCAACAAAACCGACGAACTCGATTCCTTACTGTTGGTCTATGCATCTTCCAGGGGATGGGCTTGTTGACCGCCATGTCAAGCGCGGTTGGCGGTGTCTTGCCTTTCCATAAGGCAATGATTATCCTTTTCTGGACTGCCGGATCAATGCTACTACTTTGGTTGGGTGAGCAAGTAAGTGAGCGTGGCGTTGGCAACGGGATTTCAATTCTCATTTTTGCCGGGATCATCATCTCCCTTCCAGGAATTCTCCAACAAATCGGTGGTGGTGTAACTGACGGGCTGATTGAATGGTGGCGCATCGTTCTGCTTGCGTTAATATTCTTTGCAACAACATGGTTTGTTGTTCTGTTCACCATTGCTCAAAGACGAATTCCAATTCAGCACATGCGTCGGAACTTCGGTACCAAGTCGGTAGGCGGTCAAGTTAGTTACTTGCCAATCGCTGTAGCGATGGCTGGCGTCATCCCGATCATCTTCGCGATTACATTAATCTACATGCCACAGCAATTTATGGCAATGTTTCCGCCCGATAGTGCCCCGCACAATGTACTTGCTGCCATATCAGATTTGCTGTCGCCAGATTTCACCAGGCCCAAGGGCTATCTCGGTGCGTTCATTTACATGGGCATGATCTTTGCCTTCACCTACTTCTGGACGGCTCTTCAATACAACGTCGAAGACATCGCCGACAACCTGAAGAAAGGCGGGAGTTACATTCAAGGAATTCGCCCAGGTCGACAAACGCGGGACTTCTTGAACGGCGTCGTTTCTCGAATCACATTTATTGGAGCGTCATTCTTAGCTGTTGCCGCTATGACCCAGTTCATTCTGCCCTTAGTTGTTCGCTTGCAAGGAATTGGTCTTATCGCCGGTACATCGCTTCTGATCATGGTCAGTGTTGCACTGGAAACGATGCGCCAGCTCGAAGCAAACTTGATTACCAAGCAGTACGAGGGGTAATTCTTGCCCGTCCGCCTGATCTTAGTTGGCCCGCCCGGTGTGGGGAAAGGAACTCAATCAGCTTTGATTGAGAACCGACTCGGGCCAAAACCTCTCTCTTCCGGCGTGATTTTTCGGGCCGAAATTGATGCGCAGACTGATTTGGGAGAATTGGCAAAAAGTTACATTGATCGAGGCGAGCTTGTTCCTAACGGGGTAACGATCCAAATGATGCTCAAGCGCATCCGAACCTCAGAAGTTCAGCAACGAGGATTCATTCTGGATGGATTTCCCAGAACTGTACGACAGGCAGAAGCGCTCGACGAAGAGCTAAAGAAAGCGCAAATTGAACTCGACGCGGTCGTATCTTTAGAAGTCGAAGATGCGGTAATCATCGAAAGGCTTTCTGGACGACTCGGCTGTACTAAGTGCGGCGCCATCTACCACCGAATTAATAAGCCTCCCAAACGAGACGGCTTCTGCGATAACTGCAACAGCCCCGTTATCATCCGCGAGGATGATAATCCGGAAACAATCCGGGAAAGGTTAAGGGTGTTTAGGGAAAACACCGCACCTGTTGTTGACCACTATGCAACCCAAGGCAAGTTGATAAGAGTTGAGGCAAGCCGTGACCCGGAAGTTGTTTATTCAGAGATAAAGGATAAGCTAATACAGTGATTCACTTAAAGAACGGATCAGAAATCGCAAAAATGGGTTTGGCCGGCAAAATCCTTGCTAAAACAATGAAGGAAGTAAGCGGGTCAATGGTTGCGGGTAAGTCACGTCTGATTGATCTTGATGAGTTGGCTAACAAAATAATCCTTGCTGAAGGAGGCATCCCTAGTTTCAAAGGCTACCGAGGATTTCCCGCTAGTGCCTGCATCAGTGTCAACGATCGAGTAGTTCACGGGATTCCAGATGAATACGTCGTTCAAGAAGGGGATATCGTTTCTCTTGACTTCGGTGTGATTTGGGATGGCTGGCATGCAGATTCCGCCTGGACATTCCCCGTAGGCGAAGTAAGCGATAATGCTCGACGCTTAATGAACGTAACCAAAGAATCGCTTTATCAAGGAATCGCCCGAGCGAAAATAGGCAATCGCATTGGTGATATTGCTAACGCCGTGCAAACCTACGTGGAGAAAAACGGCTATTCAATTGTTCGTGATCTTGTTGGACACGGGATCGGCCAAAATCTTCACGAAGAACCAAATGTCCCCAATTTTGGTAAGCCCCGCAAGGGCCCTGTTCTCAAAGGCGGAATGACCTTTTGTATCGAGCCGATGGTGAATGAAGGTACTGCGCGCGTCCTAACTCTTGATGATGACTGGACGGTTGTCACTGAAGACGGTAAACTGTCTGCACACTTCGAGCACACGGTAGCAGTTACGGCCGATGGCCCACTGATCCTTACCAGCCAGGAGTAGCACAGGAATTTATGGCGAGACGATATCAAGGTGGCCGCGGACGCGGTGGACGAGGCGGTAGCCGCAATAAAGCTGGCAAGCCAGTCGAAGAATCGACAAAGGAAGAGGGTATTCAGTTAGAAGGAATTGTTATTGAAAACCTTCCGAATCAACAATTCCGTGTTCAGCTCGTCGAAACCGAGCAAGAAGTCTTAGCTTACGTCAGTGGAAAAATGCGCCGCCACTGGATTCGTATCATGACGGGCGACAAAGTGACCGTCGAATTTTCTCCATATGATATGGAGCGTTGTCGAATCGTTTATCGACACAAATAGGCCATTCAGATTAGGGCGTTTTCCCAGCAAACAACGGCCGAAAGGTCAGTATTTAAAAAAGCCTCGGGTCCTTACTCCCGAAATTGGGGGATGTCGGGCAGTTTGCAACCGACATTGGTATAATTCTCCCTTGCGTCGGGCCAGCTTTGGCCTATACGCAAACCTACCGCTTGCTTATCTTGACGAAGTCGGCTAAGCAAACGATTCACAGCGGATGGTGACTCAATTATGAAAGTTCGGGCCAGTGTAAAAAAAATGTGCGACAAGTGCAAGATCATCAAGCGAAAAGGCGTGGTGCGGGTTATCTGCATCAACCCCAAGCATAAACAACGTCAGGGCTAATTGGGATCAATTAAAGGAATCAAACAGAGTAAACGAAAATGGCGCGTATTGCAGGTGTAGACCTACCAAGAGACAAGGCCGTCTATTACGGCATCCAAAGCATCTTTGGCATTGGCCCAAAGAAAGCTACGGAAATTATTGAGAAGTCTGGTTTGGACGCTCGTACGAAGGTGCGTGATCTGACTGAAGAGCAAGTTGGAGCGTTGCGTAATATCATCGACGAAGACTATCAGGTTGAAGGGGATCTGCGCCGAGAAATCTTCTCAAACATTCGCCGTCTCATGGAAATTGGTTGCTACCGCGGAATTCGCCATCGCCGCGGCCTTCCTGTCCGAGGCCAACGAACCCGATTTAACGCAAGAACCCGAAAAGGTAAAGCCAAGACCGTTGCCGGTAAGAAAAAGGCCAAGAAGTAAAGGATTTAGTCAGATATGGCACGAAAGAACACCAAAACCAGCAAGGCGAAAGACAAGCGACAAGTCGCTCACGGCCAAGCCTTTATCCACGCAACTTTTAACAACACAATTGTTACAATTACTGATCCGCAAGGCAACACTCTTTGCTGGGCAAGTGCAGGCCACGTTGGCTTCAAAGGGAGTCGAAAAGGCACTCCGTTTGCTGCTCAGCTTGCAGCAGAAAGTGCTGCTAAAAAATCCGGTGCCCACGGAATGCAATCTGTGGACGTTTTTGTTTCTGGCCCCGGTGGTGGACGCGAAACTGCAATTCGCTCACTGCACCAAAACGGCCTCGAAGTCAAATCTTTGCGCGACGTAACCTCCGTTCCACACAACGGTTGCCGTCCGCCTAAGAAGCGACGTGTCTAACATTTTCTCCCCAACTGAAAAATTATGCCCCACATTCAAACCCTGGAACTCGAAAAGGATTACGCAAAGTTCGTTCTAGAGCCGCTTGAGCGCGGTTACGGACAAACGATTGGTAATGCTCTGCGACGTGTTTTGCTCAGCTCAATTGCTGGTGCTGCCGTCACCGCTGTCCGAATCGAAAAAGTGTTCCATGAATTTTCAGAAATTCCTGGCCTTAAAGAAGATGCCACCGAATTTTTGCTGAACCTCAAGGATTTGGCTATTGCCGTCGATCCCGACATGGCAATCCCCGAAGAAATAATTCTTAAGTTGGATGTTAAGGGCCCTGGCCGAGTAACTGGTGCTGACATCGAATGCCCTGAAGGCGTCGAAATTGTCAACTCCGACTGCTACCTTGCAACGATTAGCGAAAAAGGTTCCAGCCTCGTTGCTGAGCTTTACGCTAGCTGGGGCTCAGGTTACGTTCTTCCTGAAAAGCAAGAAAAATACAAAGGCATGATCGGCATCCTCACCACAGGAAGCCAATTCACTCCAGTCAAGAAAGTCAACTACATCGTTGAAGCGACTGGTGTTGGTAAACGAACTGACTACTAAATATTTATCATCGAAGTTTGGACAAACGGTGCTCTTTCCCCGAACGACTCGGTAACCCAAGCAGCACAAATTCTTGATCGCTACTTCCGAATGTTCTTTGATCTTGGTCGAGCCAGTGCAGAAGAGCTGATGGAAGAGGGCGTTGCGTTAGAAGAAGAAACCAGCAACGTTCCAGATATTAAAATTGAAGAATTAGACTTCAGCCAGCGAACGTTTAACTGCCTTCGCCGCGCTGGAATCTTGAACTTGCGCCAATTGGCGCTCGTAACAGAAATGGATTTGAACGGTATTCGTGGCTTCGGTAAGAAGTCCCTTACCGAAGTCCGAGATCGACTTGCCGAGCATGGCATTGATCTCAAGCCCAGTAAGGGCGGCTACATCAACCTCGACGCACTAGAAGACGAGGACTTTTAAGGAGAAACGAAATGCGACATAAGGTTGACCGACGTAAATTAGGATTGCCGAGCGATCAGCGCAAGGCTCTTTTGACAAACTTAGCCCGCCAATTCATCCGGCACGGCTATGTTCACACGACCCTTGGTCGATCCAAGGAGCTTCGTAGAATTGTTGAGCGATTGATTACGCTTGGCAAGAAAAACACCCTCGCTTCACGACGCGAAGCGCGAAAGATTTTGGTTGGACACTCTGCCAGTAGCCCGAAGCCGACAAAGCTTTTGGCCGGTAAGAGCGATGCTGAAAAATTGCAGATTTTGGTCGATAAAAGCTTGATCAATGGTGAAGACCTTGTTCAGCACCTGTTCGATCACGTTGCTCCGCGATTCGCGACTCGCAACGGCGGCTACACCCGATTGACTCGAACCGGTCAACGGCGAGGAGATGCGGCCGAAACCGCAGTCCTCGAACTTGTCGACTAATCAACGAGTTAAGTTAACCGTCGCTTACGACGGTTCTGACTTCTGTGGCTGGGCGCCGCAGATTGGACAGCGAGCTGTCCAAAGCACATTGAAAGAAGGACTTTGCCGAGTAATCGGTGAAGAGGTTGAGCTTTATGGCGCAAGCCGTACAGATGGTGGCGCACATGCCTTGGGTCAGGTGTGTCACTTTGATTGCCCCGTCGCCATCCCCATTGAGAACTGGCCACGAGCAATGAATAAACTCTTGCCAAAAGATGTTTCCGTAATGAAAGCAGAGGCCGTCAGCCCAGACTTCAGTTCTAGGTTTATGGCAAGAAAGCGACATTACAGATATCGAATTCTTCATAAGAATCGAGATCCCCATCGCATGAGATTCGCGCACTATTTTCATCGTGAAATCGACATGCAGCGATTGTACGAGGCGAGTCAAAAACTTGTCGGAGAACACAATTTTCTTGCTTTTAGCCAAGAATTAGAAGAAGAAAAGAATATGGTGCGAACCTTATTCCGAGTAAACATCCACAAGACAGAAGATGAAATTTTCCTCAATGTTCACGGCACGGCATTTGTTCGTGGGATGATGCGGAGAATTGCCGGAAGCCTATTAGAAATAGGAAGAGGGCAGCGGCCCGTTGAATGGATTGATGAACTCCTGGCCGCAAAAGAAAAAAGCTCAATAGATTGGCCACCGGTACTGCCGGCATGCGGACTCACTCTCATAAAAGTGAGTTACGGGCGAAATCCTTCTGATCACAGATTTGAAAACCGCGACGAGCAATCGGCGCAAAATGAATAAAGGAAAAGGACAAGTATGAATAGAACGACGACGACAAAGCCGGCAGATGTCGAGCGAAAGTGGCACATTGTGGATGCATCAGGCATCTCAGTGGGTCGCCTCGCCGCACAGGTCGCGCAAGTAATCCGAGGAAAACACAAAGCAAATTTCGCTTATCATATCGATAACGGCGATTTTGTAATCATTATTAATGCTGAAAAGGTCGAATTGACCGGCACCAAAGCAAAAGAATTGATCTACTGGCACACGGGTTGGCCCGGTGGAATCCGCAACATTAGTCGCGGCGACCTTCGAGAAAAGAACCCAGTTCGCCTCGTTGAAAAAGCTGTTTGGGGCATGTCTCCAAAAGGTCGGCTTGGACGACAAAGCATCAAGAAACTGAAAGTTTATGCTGGTAGCGAGCATCCACACGCTGCACAAAACCCGACCCCGTTGGAGGTCAAGTAACCTAAATGCGATTTGCAAACCCCAATCAATCCTACGGCACGGGCCGACGCAAGAGCGCAATTGCTCGCGTTTGGCTAGAGCCAGGTGATGGAAGCATCACCATCAACGGTCGAGAATTCAAAGCTTATCTTTGCCGACCGGTTCTTGAAATCTTGGTTAAAAGCCCATTGACCGCTATTGATTCTGATGGTCAATACAGCGTGAAAGCTCTTGTAAAGGGTGGCGGCGTAGTTGGTCAAGCTGGTGCCATTAAGTTGGGAATATCCCGTGCTTTGGTTCAACGAGACGAAAATCTCCGAAAATCACTTCGAGCCGGTGGATTCCTTACCCGTGATGCACGAGTCAAAGAACGAAAGAAATACGGTCGAAAGAAAGCCCGACGTGGCTTCCAGTTCGTCAAGCGCTGAGCGCAGTACGAATCCTTTTCCAAAGTCTGGCGAGAAGCGGAAGCTACTCGCCAGACTTTTTTTGCTTCCGCCGAATACGGCGCTCACCCATTTTTGCCTCGTAACCATGATCACTCGGCTGGTAGTAAGGAGTGGAGAGCCCAGAATTTTCTGGCAAATAGTCGGCTTCCACCCAGCCACGCGGATCATCGTGAGGATATTTATAGCCTAAACCGTATCCATGCTCCTTCATTCCGGAATGTGCCGCATTTCTTAAATGAAGCGGCACCGGCGGTAGTTTGCCGGCTTTAATATCTCCAATAGCTTTATCAATTGCCAGGTAAGCCCGATTACTCTTGGGTGCTTCGGCCAAGAACGTAACCAGTTGAGCCAGAATTATTCTGCTTTCCGGCATTCCCACCGTAGCAACCGCTGTCAAAGCCGCGCTCGCGAGGATCAACCCTTGCGGTTCAGCGTTGCCAATGTCTTCGCTCGCCAGAATAATCAATCGTCGAACAATAAATCTCGGATCCTCGCCCGCTTCAATCATACGCGCCAAGTAATGCAGGGCCGCATCTGAATCCGACCCGCGCACACTTTTAATAAACGCACTAATCGTATCGTAGTGGCTATCTCCTTTCTTGTCGTACCGAATCGATTGCCGCTGCAAAACCTGTTCAAGGGTCGCTAACGTAACCGTGGTTCCTGGCTGGGTCATCATTACGCCAGTTTCGAGAGCGTTTAACAACAAGCGCGCATCTCCGTTACTAATTTGCAACAGGAATTCAACTGCTTCCGGTTCTATCGTGCATTCTGCGCTCCCAACTCCTCGCACGTCGTCTGTCAAGGCCGCTTGAATCAAGTCCTCCAAATGACTCGGTTCAAGTGGTTTTAAGGGCAGAACCCTCGCCCGAGAAAGCAAAGCATCGTTCAGAGCAAAGTAAGGGTTCTCGGTTGTCGCTCCTATAAAGCGGAAGGTGCCGTCTTCTAGATACCCTAACAGAGAATCTTGCTGAGATTTATTAAAATGATGAATTTCATCAACAAGCAAAAGTGTTGTTTTCTGAGTTAACTGATACCGTGATTTAGCCTCTGACGCTGCTTTACGAATGTCGGCAACCCCAGCAGTTACCGCACTCATGCTCACCAAAACTGAGTCGGAATAATGCGCAATGATATTGGCCAAGGTCGTTTTGCCACACCCGGGCGGCGCCCAAAGCACAACCGAGCCCAATTTGCCTTGTCGAATCGCTTGTTCAATCGCCGAACCGGGTGCAAGCAAATGTTCTTGACCAACATAGTCTTCCAGGGATTGGGGCCGCATTCGGCTAGCCAACGGAAGGTCAGCCGGATTAATTCCGCGATCGCCAGGATCAAATAGGCTCATCTTCTGCTGGCTCTTCAGTTTCGTTTTTGATGACCCAACTTCCCACGACTACTTCTTGGCTCTCTTCTTCGGGCTTTTCTTCATCCGGGTCATGCAAAACGATGACATTATCTTCCTCTGGCTCAGGGTCAACCAAAATAGGTGCCTCCCAGTCTGCTTTAGGGGATTGAAGAAGCAAGTTACCAAGTACGCCATTCACAAAAGCTCCGCTCTCGGATGTCCCAAATCGCTTGGCGAGTTCAACTGCTTGCGAAATTGTGACCTTGGGGGGCATATCTTCCAAGTGAAAAAGTTCGTATGCGGCAATCTGCAATACGATCAAATCCGAAATAGCAATACGCGCCAATGTCCAACCCCCAGCAAGGAGCGGCTCAATTTTCGCATCAAGTTCCTCGTACGTTTTGTTAATCCCTTCGACAATCGTCCGGACAAACTCTGTGGCTACGCCTGAGAGCACATGACGTGAAGTCGCCGCTGCAATTGCCGATTCCATATCAGGGTTACCGACACGTTGCATGTAGAGGCTTTGGAAAGCCACTTCACGTGCAAGGCGGCGAGAATGGCTCTGATTACTCGGCGCAGTTTCAGACATGCGCAGAAGCCTCTTGAAGGAACTCACCAACAAAGGCCGTGCTCACATCGCCCGTCACATATCGCTGATGCCGAACGAGGCGTCGAAGAAACGGAATATTGGTCTGAATCCCCTCGACATTGAATTCATCAAGTGCTACCTGCAGTCGCCGAACGGCGAGCTCACGAGTTTCTGCCGTAACAATCAACTTGGCGATCATCGGGTCGTAGTATGGGGAAACTGTGAAGCCAGCATAAACGTGGGTATCTAGCCGTACACCTCGGAATCCTGGCGGATCCCATCGAGCAATTTTCCCTGTGCAAGGAGCAAAATCTTTGTCCGGGTCTTGCGAAGTTATTCGTGCCTCAATTGAGTGGCCTTTAAGCTGAATGTCACTTTGAGTCATGGGCAACTTCTCACCCGCCGCGATTCGAATCTGCCATTGAACAAGATCCAAGCCACTGACCATTTCTGTAACCGGGTGCTCTACTTGGATTCGAGTGTTCATTTCAAGGAAGTAAAACTCGCCCGAAGCGTCGAGCAAGAATTCAACTGTGCCCGCGTTAGAATAACCAACTTCTTTAGCCACACGGACTGCCGCTGCTCCCATTCGATCTCGCAAATCTTGAGTCAAAACAACGCATGGTGCTTCTTCAACAATCTTCTGATGGCGCAAATTTTGAACTGAGCATTCACGCTCACCGATATGGAGCACGTTTCCGTGCTCATCACCGAGAATCTGAATTTCAACGTGTCGCGGTCGAATAACACATTTTTCAACCAACATGTCCCCGTTACCAAAACTAGCTTGAGCCTCAGCCTGAGCTGTCTTAAAGGCATGGGAAAGTTCTTCCTTAGAATCCACGCGGCGAATCCCGCGTCCACCGCCACCCGCTACTGCCTTAAGAAGCACAGGATAGCCAATCTTCTCAGCCCACTCCATCGCATCCTGTTCGGTCGGTACTGGCCCGGTCGAACCCGGAACAACCGGACATTCCGCTTTTATTGCCGCTTCTTTCGCTTTCGCTTTGTCACCCATCGATTCAATTGCTGGAACCGAGGGGCCAATAAACTTGATTCCCATTGAAGCCAGTGCCTCAGCAAAACTTGGGCGCTCGCTAAAGTAACCAAAACCTGGGTGGACAGCTTCGGCTCCCGTGATTTCACACGCAGAAAGAACATTGGCCAAGTTCAAATAGCTCTCAGTATTTGTTCCTGCGCCAATGCAAATCGCTTCATCCGCCATATCAACATGCCGCGAATCCTTATCCGCTTGGCTGTAAACCGAAATCGCTTCAATTCCGAGTTCATGGCAAGCACGAATAACTCGACAGGCAATCTCGCCTCGGTTCGCAATTAAAATTCGTTTGAACATCAGTACTTTTCGTGTCCTTTGTGCGGGCATTTAACCGTGCCAGTTGTAGGATCGTACTCGTACCGCTCACCACCAACAGGGCAAGAGTAGAACTGAGCTCCTATCTTTGTTTCTTCTAGTTCTTGTGGGAAAGTATTTTCCACTTGATCAGTCGCAATGGAAATCGCTCCACGAAGCTGTTGAATATTGCTCATGCAGGTTGCATCCTTCCCCCGGTAAATGCCTTTCCCGATGATCGTTTCACCTTTGCCATCGGCTCGTTCAGCCGCCTGACCTCCCATAAACTTTCCGCCTGTTGTAAAAAAGAGTACGGCCAGAATCAGAACCGCTACGGCAACCAATATGCCGACCAAGCTATTCCCGCGAGTTCTATCCATCAAACTTCGACCTCCAACAGGTTCTTGCCAAATTCAACCGGAGCCCCATCTTCTACGTTTACTTTAACAATTTTCCCTGTGCAATTAACAACAATTTCGTTTGAAATTCCTAAAGCAAGGACTTCTCCAATCGTTTGACCATTTTTGACTTCGGTGCCGACTTTCACTATATCGGGTAACCATTTAACGTATCCAACGACTGGTGAACAGACTGCCTCAACCGTCGGGCCAGCCGAAATCTCTTCGCCTTCTGACCAAGTATCACCCCAAGAAAGAGCCTCTTCACTGAGAGTGGCTTGAAAAACAGAATCACCCGCCCGAAGCTTAATGCTTCGAAAGCCACCATCTCGTGCCGAGGTAAGGGCTTTTCGGATTGATTCAGAATCGAGCGGCTTCATAATCTTAACGACAAGTTTACCGCCGTAGCTCAAACTCCATCTAAACATCCCCAATTTCAAAGGGCTTAAATAAAAAAGTGGGACGCAACTGGAGAGGAGCAACGTTGCATCCCAAATTTTGGGAGGAGTCTGTTGAATTTCGTCCTGCTGAGATATTAAATCCAGCTGTCGAAACCCTTGACTCGCAGACGTATTGTAACAGGACCCTGAAGGAAAAAACCAACAATATCGATATTTTTGCAAAATCTTCGCAAGAATAGACCCCTATTGGGGTCACAAAAACCTGTAATCCCACCTGGAGTCCAGGTTATCAGCTTCCGATCATTAACACGGGGAAGAAACTGAGGCACCGATGGACAGTGGTCAACAAAATTTTGGACTAATGGAAATGTCTGCCATTCGAGAAATGGCAAATATAGGGTTAGGGCATTCAACTACTGCCTTGGCTACAGTAACAGGCAAAGCCTTCAACATGGAAATCCCGAACGTTGAAACGGTGGCTTTCGAACGTGTTCCGCTAATGTTTGGTGACCCTGAAGAAATGGCTGTCGGCATTTGTATGCCAATCAGCGGGGATATTAATGGTCACACCGCTTTCATTTTTCCGTGGGCAAGTGCTCAAAACCTCTGGCGAATGCTCATTGGCTATGCCCCAGAAAGCCCTGAAGAAATTGATGAGCTAAGTGCTTCCGCGATGCTTGAAATCGGCAACATCGTCTCTTCCAGTTTCCTCAATGCGATTTCCGATATGTCCGGACTTAAACTGCACGCAACACCCCCTATGGTTTCGGTGGATATCGTTTATACAATTGCCGCATCCATTGTTGCCGAAGCTGAGATGGAAGATGCCGTTGCCCTCGCTCTCGAAACCCGTCTCTACGGGCTTGATGATTTAGATACAACGGGCTACTTCCTCTGCGTACCCACCATGGGTGGCCTGAAAAAACTGTTCAATGCACTCGGTATTCCGGAGGCTGCCTAACTGTGCCGGTAGGAAATCAACTTCTTGTCGGTATGTCCGAAATAAAAGTCGCAAAAGGGCCAGCAATATTCACTTGCTTGGGTCTGGGTTCATGTATTGGCCTTGTCGCAATTGATGAGCAAGCAGATGTATGCGGAATGATTCACATCATGCTGCCAGAAGCATTCAAGGATAAACCTGTGGACAAACCAGGGAAGTTCGCCGACACCGGAATTCCTGAATTGTTAAGTCAGATGGAGAAACTAGGGGCCTCTAAGAGTCGCATGATCATGGCCTACGCCGGCGGAGCTCAAGTTTTTAAATTCGGATCAGACAGTAGCTCTCGACTCGATGTCGGAGCTAGAAACGGCGATGCTGTAACAAAAATTCTTAAATCTCTCGGCGCGCGGGTTCTCGCGTACGACATTGGGGGATCAAGTGGCCGAACCGTTATAGTCAACGCCGAAGACGGTGAAGTAAAAGTGAGAACCGTCCACAGCGGTGAAAAAACGATTTGTAGCCTTAAACGATCTGCAAAGAGGTTAGCGGCATGAGCCACACAATCACAATCGAGCAAATCGTCGCAAAAACGACAGATTTGCCAACCATCCCTGCTGCGGCTATCAAGGTCATGCGGGAAACGCAATCGTCAAGCTCAAGTGCTGCCTCAGTTGCAAAAATCATCGTTACTGATCAAGCGTTGAGTGCTCGCGTTCTGCGTCTTGCCAACAGTGCATATTACGGTCTTAGCCGGAGAATTGTCGATCTGCCCGAGGCTGTCGTTGTTCTTGGTATGAAGTCAGTCAAGAATCTTGCTCTTGTCGCCGGAACTTACCCATGGATGCAACGACCCGTAACAGGTTATTGCCTTGGACCCGAAGAAATGTGGAGACACGCCTTCGGAACGGCTGTAGCAAGTCAAATAATCGCTCGCGTAAGCGGAAAAGCAAGTGAAGACGTCGCATTTACCGCTGGACTTCTGCACGATCTTGGCAAAGTCGCTCTCAGTGTTTGGATAGAAAACAAAATGGGTGCGATCCTCCTCTACGCGGGGCGCGAAGAGATTTCATTTGATGAAGCGGAGCGCCGAGTTCTCGGATACGACCACTGCCAAGTCGGTTATCACCTGGCAACCAACTGGAATCTCCCCGAAGAACTTTGCGAAGCTGCCCTTCATCACCACAACCCTGCTCAAGCAACAGTGCATCACGGAATTGTCGATTGTGTGCATGTCGGCGACTACATTTGCTCGGCAATGGGTTTTGGACTTGGCGGTGATGGAATGTTGTACCGATTTGATGAAACGAGCCTCGACCGTTTGGGAATCACAACCAACCAAGTCGATGCTGTAACTGACGAGTTTGTAGAAAAATTTGAAGAATATGAAACCCTCTTTACGGAGATGGCAGCATGAGAAAACAAAGAATTGTAGTCGTTGATGACTCTCCCTTCGTACGGAGAATGTTGATCGATTGGATCAGCGAACAACCCGATATGGAAGTCGTGGGAATCGGGAAAAACGGAGAGGAGGGGGTCGCCCTCGCTAAAGAGCATCGACCAGATCTCGTCACCCTCGATGTTGAAATGCCGGTAATGTCAGGACTAGAAGCCTTGCCCCACCTGCTTAAAACAGGCGCGAAAGTATTGATGGTTTCTTCCATTACTCAACAAGGCGCCACCGCAACCCTTCAAGCTCTCGAAGTCGGTGCATTCGACTTCGTAACGAAGCCGAATAACGCGACCAGTTTAAAGTTCATTGAATGCAAAAACGAAACCCTCGACAAAATTCGAGCTGCTCGTTACATCCAAAATACCGATCCCAAGCCAATCGCAATCCCCGTAAGTCGACCGAAAGGAAAGACGGATCGGGTTGTTTTGATCGCCAGTTCAACTGGCGGACCATCAACATTGCGCACTCTGTGGGAAGCTTTACCTGTAGGATTTCCCGCCCCAATCGTTATCGTTCAGCATATGCCACCTGGCTTTACTGCCTCGCTTGCAAAACGATTAGATTCTGCTGGCACGGTGCCATGCCGTGAAGCATTCAACGGCGATCCATTGATTCCAGGTCAGGCTTATATCGCTCCCGCCGGACAACACATCATCCTTGATTCTCAACTCCACTTGCGAATGACTGATGATGCAAAAATCCACGGGGTCAAACCAGCCGCTGATTACCTCTTTGAATCGGGCGCGAAGTATCTCGGTTCACGCGCTCTTGGCGTGGTCTTGACTGGGATGGGTCGCGATGGAGCCGCTGGAGCGGTCGCGCTAAAGAAAGCGGGTGCCACCGTTCTCGGTGAAGCCGAATCAAGTTGTGTCATCTACGGCATGCCAAAAGCCGCCAAGGAAGCCGGTGGAATAACAATGGAATTTGAATTAAATGAAATGGCCGCAGCAATTGTTGCGAATCTAACTGGGAGGGTTGCGCGTGCTTCCTAAGCCCACCGAGTGGCAAGAGTTTTACGCGCTCTTCAAGCGCAAAACTGGCCTTGACCTCTCTCTATACAAAGCCAACCAGCTTCAACGGCGAATCATCTCCATGGTTGCTCAGCAATCTTGTTCAAGCCTCGACGAGTTTTCAAGTTGGTTAGCAAAGTCGCCCGCAAATACTGAGTGGTTCCTAGACCGCCTGGCAATCAATGTCAGCGAGCTGTTCCGCAATCCTGAAAAATGGATGGAAATGGAAAAGGAAATTCTCCCTAATCTCCTCGACAAAAACACAAATTTGAAAATCTGGAGTGCGGGTTGTAGCTACGGTGCAGAAGCCCACACTCTCGCGATGATCTTGGATAAAAAATTTGCCGGAAATCATCGAATCATCGGCTCAGATATCGACACCGCGGCCCTCAATCAAGCCAAATCGGGACGATTTAGCAAGAACGATATCCGATGTATCCCGGCCGAATACAAAAATTACTTAAAGAGCGAAGGGGACGAATTTGTCGCCGATACTAAGCTCCGAAAATACCTATCATTCCAGAAGTGCAACCTTCTGGGCGACCGGTTTGACACCGGTTTTGACCTCATCATGTGTCGAAATGTTGTGATTTATTTCACAGAACAGGCAAAAGATGAGTTGTACGAAAAGTTTTTCCGATCATTAAAACCGGGAGGCATCCTCTTTGTAGGAAGCACCGAACGGATTTCCCGATCGGAAGAGATCGGTTTTAAAACGGCCAAGCCGTTTTATTACCAAAAGCCCATCACGGGGGATAGAGAATGGCGAAACGCATCCTAATAACGGACGACGCGCTTTTTATGCGTGTCACTTTAAAAAACATTCTGAGCTCAAACGGCTATGAGGTTGTTGGAGAAGCAGAAAACGGCGCACAAGCAGTGAAAATGTATTCGGAGTTAAAACCGGATCTTGTCACGATGGACATCACCATGCCAGAAATGGACGGGTTGGAGGCTCTAAAGCAAATCAGAGCCGCTGATGCGAACGCAAAGGTTGTGATGTGCACCGCTATGGGGCAGAAGAATATGGTTGTTGAAGCAATCCAAAGCGGCGCAAAAGACTTCATTGTTAAGCCGTTCCAACCCGACCGCGTCTTGGAGGCCGTGGGCAAATTGCTCGCTGCCTAAAAGTGTGCATCGGTAAAGGAAAGGTGCAATGAAGGTTGAGTATGTAACTCCATTTGTTAACGCTTCTGCCAGCGTGATTCAGACATTGATCGGAATCAGCCCAGAACGTGGCAAATTGTCGGCTCGACCCCAAATGTTCACGTCACAGCAAGTCAACATTGTTTGTGGAATCACTGGCGAAATCGAAGGCCAGGTGATTTACGGCATGTCGATGATGACAGCAAAGAACATGGCGAGCAAAATGCTCGGCGGGCAAGAAGTGAAGGAATTTGATCAACTAGCGGCCTCCGCTATCGCAGAATTGGGAAATATGATAAGTGGTGGTTCTTCAAACCAACTCTTTCAATCGGGATTTAAAACCGACATCACTCCCCCAACAATCGTAAAGGGCCCGAATATCTCAATGACAAATTTTGATATTCCAACCTTGGTAATTCCGCTTAACGTTGCCGGCGTTGGCGAGTTTGAAATCGCGGTCAGCTTGCGGCAACGCAAAGTTGTCGCTGCGTAAAAAACAAATCGGATAAAAGGCGTGAGGTTGATCCCCCTCTTCACGCCTTTATTATCTTTAATTAATCTCGATTTGACCCGTCACTAAAATACGAGCAATTCCCGCAATTGCGACTCGGTCTCCGACCAGTTCACTTTCCAACACCCCTTTGCGAGGTGACAGTTGAACGCAAGTGAGTCTATTTTTCCCGAGCCGATCCGCCCAAAATGGAACTTGATAAGTTTGGGCTGAACCCGTAGCATGATCTTCCGCTACACCTGATTGTGGAGCGAAAAAGCGACAGCAAAAATCAGTTTGAGTTCCTTGCGAAGTTAACGCAAGCCCCCTCATACCGAGAGAAGAAATCCAATCGAAGTCAGGAACAAACTCCTCAATCGATTGCTGGCTCGGCATAACAACCATCCAGTCGTCCCTAGTTTTAAAAACCTCAGATGCATTCGGAATAACTTCCTTGACAAATGCGCTGTCAAAGGGCTCTGACAATATTAAAGGAAAGTCCAATGCAAACTGATCTCCTTGCTTTGAAACTTTTAAACAGCCAGATCGAGACTCAAACTGAAATCCCAATTTCTCAGGTTGCTGAGTGGATAAGAAAGCCGCTGATGCTAATGTGGCATGCCCGCATAAATCGACTTCAACCCCCGGTGTAAACCATCGAATCCGTATTCCTTTTTCATCCGGACCGATAAAAGCTGTTTCCGCTTGGTTCACCGTGTTAGCGATCCGTTGCATAGCCGAATCACTCAGCCATTCATCAAGAAGAACAACTCCGGCTGGGTTCCCAGATCCCGATAACTCAGAGCAAAATGCTTCAACTAATGCAAACGGTGCGGAATTTGGCATAACCTGGACTTACGGTAGCAACTCAATCGTCGCTCCACCGTAATAATCATTATCACATGGCTCAACGCAAAAAAACTGAGGTGGCACGAACGCGATTTCCCGACATTAGTGTCGATGCATTTGTCGCGGATACAGATCGCAAAGCGTTAGCTGCACTTCAAAAAATCCCCTTGCTTCCGGCCGTCATTACAAAATTCCACGAATCAGGATTTGACCGATGGATTTACTGCTGGAATATGGCTATGAGTGTGCGGTGCGGGCCCAAGCAATACGGCACCCTTTACTCAATTGCACAGGAATGCAGCGAAATACTTGATGTTCCTACCCCTGAAATATATTTAACAAGCAATCCTTTCCCCAATGCTCATACCGGTGGAGTCGACCGTCCGTATATCACTCTCCGCTCAAGCATTGTTGATACTCTTAGCGACGAACAACTGTATCACCTCATCGGACACGAACTCGGTCACATCAAAGCTGGACATGTCCTCTATAAATCAGTCGCCGCCGTCCTCATGCCTTTGCTGGAAATGCTCGGACGCCGAACCCTCGGACTCGGCGATGTTGCCCAAATAGCATTGGCTTCTGCGTTTTTTGAATGGTCGCGCCAAGCTGAAATCACCGCCGACCGAGCCGGTCTCCTTTGTTCCCAAAATTTTTCTACCTCAGCCAGTGCAAACCTCATGCTCACAGGCGGCCCAAATCGGCTCTCCCACGAAGCCAACGAAGCCCAATTTCTCGACCAAGCCCGAACCTACCAAGACATGAATTTTCTTGACTCCATTGGCAAAATGATGGTCTTCATGTTCTATGGAATGGGGTCTACCCACCCGATGCCCGTCCACCGAGTTCAACAGTTAGAACATTGGTACGAAAGTGGCGCCTACGGCCGTATCCTCAGCGGAAATTATTCGAAAAAATCTTGACGAAGAGTAAGTTCTGTAATATACAGATATGTATGAAGAATATCTTCTCAACTTTCTTCGCATTGAGCGTTAGTTTGGCAACCCTAGGTGGAACGTAATGAACCCCACTGAAGAATTTGCCTTGACTACGAGTAAGTCAAGGCAATCGGTTGCCGGAACATTTCAGCTGACTCCACCACTTCCATTGTGTGGTGAATCTTTTAACAGCATTACATATGGGCCAGTTACAAACGCGACAACAGTGGATGCGGAAAACTGTCACGAGACAGAGTTGGGGCAGATATACAGGGCTTATTCACATTACAAGAAAAAGAGAATCTATCAACATGGTCACACTTGGGTTTGCTATGATCAAGATCCCGGCATATGCCACACCTACCACCGCGAGGCGTGCCCTGATAATTCTTGTGCACCGTCAGAGTAATGTTAACTAAAGCCTTTACACTCATTGAGCTTCTTGTTGCCGTCGGAATTGTCGTTGTACTATCGGCAATACTGCTTGGCGTATACACCCAATCAAAAAAGTCCGCGAAGGATGTTGAATCTTTATCCAACATGCGACAATTGGGTCAGGCCGCAAACATTTATAGTGAATCAAGTGGTGCCTGGCCTGGTTCTGCGCGGTACTTAGTCGATGCAAAATTAGTTCCCAAGGAACTTCTGAGAAATGCAAATGATTTGTCCGAGAAAGGACTTGGCAACATGGCCATTATTGGAAACTACAATGGTGGAGCCCCACCGCTTACAGATTACAAACTAAGTTATGGAGGGTTTCTGGAGTGGGAAATTTCACCTGTTATGCAAAGAAAAGTCATTGAAAGTGACGGAGGAGGCTGGCTGGTTGATTTGAGCCGATCAGAATTTTCATCTGATGCGAGGGGATTACTTTTCTCAAATGGTGTATATCGCCGATTGCTCTTTGACTCTGCTGTTGTAGTTCGTAATCATTACAGTGCTAACTTTGATGGAGGAGAAGGTCGAACAGCAGTAATGTTGTTCGCAGATAAGGGCGAAGAACTTGCCAAATGAAAATACAAAAAGTATTTATTGTTGGACTCTTGATTGCAATCGTGCTCAATGCCACCTTGCAATTTGCCCTTGCTGGATTGCAGGATGCACTCCAGGGATATCCAGTTGATTACCGGTTTTCAACGATATACTCAATCGTAACGCGGTCAACACTCATCATGGTGATCATGTATTCGACTTTGAACTGGCTCGAGATTAAGAGCAAGTTTGCAGAATTCATGATCGGCAGTGTTGTGTCTGCGATCCTGTTTGTAATCATTGTGTATTTCTTCGTAATAGTAAAGCAGTTGAATTTTGTCACGGGGCCACTCTTTTTGTTAGTTAGCCTTCGGGTAGGTATTGCGACAATGGTTACTATATCTAGTGCTCATGCCATCAATACAAAAATTAAATCTAGCACCAAGAATGCGATCTAAATCCTCACCAATCCCGATTAACCGCATACTCCGCAAGCCCCCGCAAGTGATGGGCTCGCTCACCAAACGGTTCCAGCAAAGCAACCGCTTCGTCAGAAATCTGCTGAGCCAAGCTTTTGCTTTCTTCCAAACCGATTAACCTCGGATACGTCAACTTATTCAGTTCCGAATCACTCCCTACCGCCTTACCAAGTTGCTCCGCCGTCGAAGTCTCGTTAAGCACATCATCCGCCACCTGAAAAGCCAATCCCACTTTATTCCCAAACTCCCTTAAAACACCCCTGGAATGCGCGTCTGCGCCCCCTAAAATTCCCCCGATCTCACAGCACGCCCCCAATAGCGCGCCCGTTTTTCGTGCATGAATCGTCTGCAGAAGCACCATATCCCCCTCAACCCCCTCCGACAAAATATCCAAAACCTCACCCCCAACCAAGCCGTGTGAACCCGTAGAGTGCGCCAGCGACCGAACGCATGCGACGACCTTATTAGCATCAATATGGCACTGAGAAACCACATCAAACGCCAGAGCTAAGAGCGCATCAACCTCCAAAATCTCCATTGCTTCACCATTAACTTTATGGCAAGTTGGGCGGCCTCGTCTCAAATCATCGTTATCAATTGCTGGCAAGTCATCGTGGATAAGACTAAAACAATGCACTAACTCTGTGGCACAACCCGCATCCAACGCAATCGAAGGATTAGAACCAACGGCCTCTGCCGCCACCATCGTCATAACCGGCCTAAGTCGTTTGCCGGGTGCTAGTGCCGAATAACGCATCGCTTCATGCAACTCGGTTGGCATCAAATCCGCCGGCGAAAGAAGTTCACTCAGTCGTGTATCCACCTGCTCGCGGAATTGTTGCAGGATGAGTTCGCCAGGCACAAAGGCAGTGTACCAGCGGGTTTTTGAGGAGCATCAGGTTCGAAGTCCCGGTGAATCGGCCCATTGTTTCAGATTAACCGTGCGGTAACGTGCGATGCATCATGGCAACGATTCGGCCCTTTCGAGGCTTACGGTTCAACGTCGATCCTGATCGTTTAGCGAAAATAGTCGCTCCACCCTACGATGTTATCTCGCCTGCCCAACGCGAAACGCTCGCCAACCAAGACCAACTCAATGTTGTTCGACTAACTCTTCCAGAGCAGAATTCCGACGACCGCAGCAAATTTATTAAGTATGCGCGGAGTGCCAGCCAACTTGAAGAATGGCGCCGCGGCGGTGAAATCGAGCTTGAAGATCAGCCAGCTTATTACCGGTACACCCAAAAGTTCTCTGTTCCCGGAACCAATGAAGTATTCGAGCGCACCAAACTCTTAGCCACAATCAAGGTCGAACCCTACGATAAGAAAGTCGTCCTTCCTCACGAACAAACCTTCCCAAAACATAAGGAAGACCGAATGCGGATTCTTGAGGCGACCCGCAGTCACCTAGAATGTATTTTTGGCCTTTACGAAGATCCTGATCAATCACTTCACTCTTTAATCACCGCTTCACCAGGCGAGCAACTCTGCGATATCACGACCAGCGATGATGGCATTGAACATCGCTTTGAGCGAATAACCGACATCGAAGCGGTTGAGCAAATTACAAAGGCAATGGAAGCCAAGTCCGTCTGGATCGCCGACGGCCACCATCGGTACGAAACCGCATTAGCTTTTAGAGAAAATCTCGGTGAGAAAGCTGATCTCATCGCCGAGGACTTTATGATGATGGCTCTGTGCAGCATCAGCGATCCCGGCCTAGTTTTACTGCCGACCCACCGGATTCTAAAGTCAATGTCGATCTCGACAGATGAGCTAAAAGACCGACTCAAGGAACAGTTTGATGTTCGCGAACTTACTAATAGTGACTTGATGGGTGAATTGCAACGAATCGAAAAGAAAGGGGGCAGAGCATTTGGAATAGCACTGCCAGGTGGCACAGGGCTACTTGCTGAAGTTCGCAACCTTGACGCATTAGTTGCTGAGATGGCCGGTACAGGTGGTCAAGACCTTCAGCGACTTGATGTGTCCATCCTTCACGGTTATATTTTTGCCAAACTTTTATGCTTAACCGGGCACGACTTCTTTACATATACGCGATTAGAGCAAGAAGCCCTCGACTCTGTCGAAAACGGAGCCCCTGCCGCTTTCTTGATGAATCCACCAACCGTTGATGACATGCGTCGAATCGCTATTGGCGGTGACTTTATGCCGCAAAAAAGCACCTATTACTATCCCAAACTTCTGAGCGGGATGGTGATGTGGTCGCTCAAGGATTTTGAGGCATGAATATTCGATTGCTAGGCACGGGCGGAGCGGACGGCGTTCCTGGGCTTTATAGCGATTCTCGTGTGAGTCAGTACGCTCGCTTGCACGGTGGACGCGATATCCGATCCCGAAGCAGCGGCCTCGTTGACGAATGCCTTAAAATCGATCTCGGACCAGATACGTGGAGCCAAATGGCTCGGGAAGGGCTTGATGCACGTGACTGGACAGCTCTCCTATTTACTCACTCAGATGCGGATCATTTCGCACCCGATGAGTTGATGTACACGCTTTACCCGTTTAACGATTTCGAATTCGCAGGATTCGTTGTTTACGCTAACCTTAAAATCTGTCGACGCATTCTCGAAAAATTCCCTGAATGGCCAGTGGAAATGCGCACAACAAAAAGTTTTGAACGTTTCCAGCATGGGGGATACGAAATTCTTCCAATCCGCGCTCACCATTTGCAAGAAGAAGACGCACACAACTACGTCATAAGTGATTCCGAAAGCACTCTCCTATATGG